>DAOQID010000041.1:0-27559 GCA_035339375.1 Anaerolineales bacterium
TTTTTTCGTCTATTCTCCTATGGTTTCTCCAAACCATGGGCCGTCAATAGTTCTTCATTTTCCAGAATCTCTGTTGTCAAGCCATCAGCGACAACCCTGCCTTCGTCCATCACGATCGTGCGCGGAAACAATTCCTGCACAAGTTTCATATCATGTGTGGAGACCAGCATGGTAATCGGCAGTTCGCGCAACAGGTTGATCAAAGTCCGCCGCGCGCGCGGATCCAGCCCCGCCGATGGTTCGTCCAAAATCAACAAACTTGGATTCATGGAAAGTACTGTGGCAATTGCAATCCGCTTCTTCTCACCCACACTCAAATGATGCGAGAGTCTGTCTTTGTAGGCAGTCATCTTCACTGCTTCAAGCGCGGCGTCCACACGAGCACGGACTTCCACTTCAGGCAAGCCCATATGCAGTGGACCAAACGCCACATCTTCGAACACCGTCGGCGAAAAAAGTTGGTCATCCGGGTTTTGGAACACGAGTCCCACCATTGCACGGATGGCAGGCAAATTGTCACGAGTGAGGCGTTGACCGCGGATCTCGATTTCGCCATTCCCGCTCAGGATTCCGTTCAAATGCAGCATCAAAGTGGATTTCCCTGCACCGTTCGGCCCAACCAGGGCCACCTTATCTCCATTGCACAATTTCAAAGAAACACCATGCAAGGCAGAATGACCATCAGGATAGGAGAAATGCAAATCACGAACCTGCATACAAAGTGCATCGCCTGTCTCGGCTTTGTCATTGATTAAAGTTTTTTGAGTTTCATGTGTAATTGGCATTAGAGTCTTCCAAGAATTTGCATCACAAAAATAAGCACGACAACCAAAGCAGTGACAAGATAATCTCTAGACTTCATCTCGTGCGGATTCAAAGTATACAGATGCCCGGTATAACCACGGGAAAGCATCGCATTATAGATACGGTCACTGCGCTCGTAGCTCCGCAAAAAGAGTTGACCTGCCATATTACCCGCGACCTTCGCCCGCCAAACAACGCTTCCACCCGACCTCTGGCCTGATACTGCCGCCGAACGAGATTCCCTTGCCCGCAGCAGACGGTACACCTCATCCACCAACACAAACAAGTAGCGATACAAAAACGCGATGATCGTGGTGAGGATGGCGGGCACATGCAAATGCTCCAACGCGTGGATCAAATCCGGGAAGCGTGTGACAGCCACCAACATGATCGCCATCTGCACCGAAAGCCAGGAGCGGATAAGAATACTTACAAACCGCAACAGGCCCGCATCTGTGATCGTGAAATCCCACATCAAAAAGTGAAAAGATGAAACAGGATTTCCAGGAATTGAAAATAAAACGGTAACCGCCACCAATGCAAAGGGCAATGCAACAAATGACCGCTTGAACGTATACATGAAGCCCAGGTTTGAGAGTAAGTTGATTCCAAGTAGAAAAACCCAGGCAAGTACAAAGGCCAGCCATGCCCCATCTGGCAGTAAGGCATTGGAGACAATAAATACAATGGTCACGATCGTTTTAACACGAGGGTCAAGACGGTGAACAAAGCTTTCCTTGTCATGATAACGGTCAAAGGCGTCTGCGTGCATATGTCCCTGTTTCTCCTAACCAGCATTCCGCTGTTGAAGGGAGCGCCCAAGCAAAAAGGCGACAGCCACAACAACCAGCACCCCCACCCCTCCAGCAACAATGGTGGATATTGGAGTTTCTCCAAGAAATGGAATTGCATAATCGGGGATGATCTCATAGGGTGCAGACTGACCACTTTCAATGAAGCCCATATTGATGGCTACACGCTCTAATCCGTCGGGGTCCGCCGAGGCAAATGGAGAAAGAAGTAAAACGGCCAGAGTAATCAAAACCCCAGCCACCACCCAACCACGCCCACCCTGAGCCGAAGCGGATTTTTCATCCAGCAAATCGGGTCGGGTGCGGAAGATGAATCCCAAAGCAGCAACGGTTACAAGGGCCTCGCCAAGACCGATCAAAGCATGAACACTGAGCATGGCTGGAATAACTAGCCGCAAATCTGAAGTACCGCTCAACCATAATTGAAGTGAAGTGGCCAAAGCACCAGCCATTACAGAAAGCCACGCAGCCACACCGGCAACAGCAAGCTGAACGCCACGCCCCTTACCCAACACACTACGGTACAGGCCGTATCCCACGCCTGCCGTAAGCAGACCCATATTTAAAATATTTGCCCCCATGGCAAGCAGTCCCCCATCTTGAAATAGAAGTCCCTGCACGGTAATAACCGCTGTCATCACCAAGATCCCAGCCCAGGGGCCGAGGGTAATGGCTGCCAATGCACCGCCAAGTAAGTGTCCGGAGGTACCGCCCAATACGGGATAGTTAATCATCTGAGCCGCAAAAATGAAGGCAGCCATCACACCCATCAATGGAACCTGTCTTTCGCCAAGAGATTTATTCGTTTTTGAAATTGCAATTCCAAGGGTGATCACAGTAATCACCCAGCAAATGATGGAAACCAAAACACTAAGAAAGCCATCGGGAATATGCAAAGGTGCGGGAGAGTAAAACATATTATTATTTTCCTTTCTGACAGCTGGGACAAAGGCCAAAAAAAGTGACATGGCTATCGGTCAGCTTATAGCCGCTGGTGGATTCAAGTTTTTGGTAAAGGCTCTTCAACAAGGCATGTTCAACCTCCATTTCATCTCCACAGATACGACAAACCAAATGATGATGTTCATGTCGGGCGATCTCATAAACCAGATGACCGTTGCCCATATGGGCTGGGCGCGCCAGTCCGTTTTCAGCAAGAAACTCAAGCGTGCGATAAACAGTGGGTTCGGTGAGACCAGGCAGGTCTTTTTTCGCAGCTTCATAAATTTCGGTTGGGGAAAGGTGAGTACCTGCATGATGAAGCGTATGCAGAATCGCCATTCTTTGCGGGGTCATGCGGTATCCACGGGCACGGAGTTCGGGGGTATATAGATCGGCACAGGTCATAGGTGTCCTTATTGCAACTTTTTGCAATAATGTATAGAGGAGTACAAGAAAGGAATTCTTACCACCCTAAAAAATCCGCTCTCTTTCATATATTGCCACACTGTTCAAGGAAAATTGGCGAAAATCCGCACAACACCTGCACTGTGCCACATTGCGTTCGCGGAAAAAATTCTTGAGGCAGAAGTAGTTGAACCTCAAGAAACTTGACCTACACTGCAGGTAACGGGAAAACTACCTCCAGCCTTCTAAAAAAACTTTTACCAGAGCCGTTACGGTTCCCAAACATAGTGAACTAGTGCGGCCAGATATGGCTTGCCTGTGATGGTATCCATGCCAACGGCCCAGGTTTGCCAATCCATTCCGCCAAATTCATCGGTACCGGGGAAGTAGATCGAATAAAAATTCATATCCGGGTAGGGCCACTCGGGAAAGTAGGACGCATTCCCGATCTGTAATTGACCGCACACAATCAGGGAAGCAGGTGTGAACACCTTTTGCAGAGACGGCAAAACGATCTCTCGAAACGTGCCAACTGTCGGTTGGCCGCTGCCGAATGAAATGCCCCAATCAACTTCAGCGGTATCTTGAAAAATGGATGCCGTATCCAGTGTGTAATTGACAACCTTGTCATTGCGATAGTAGCGGATATCCACACCAATTGCGGGGGAGACAAGCTTTTCAAAAGCGGTTCCATTTTCCTGGGTAATGGCTTGTATCAATTCTTCGATCAGGATGTAGCCGCGATTATCGGCACAGAAATCATAAAATTGGACAGGGGTGCGGATTTCGTTGATTGCCAGTGTAGGGGTGGGAGAATATGTCGGTGTAGGGTCGGGGGTGAATGTTGCGGGGAGGGTCAGGGCTGGTTGAGGTGTGACAGTTGTCAGCGCGGTGGGAGGCGGGGCTTCATCCACAGGAAGAGTGCAGGCAGTAAGGGTGATGAGCACAAGCAAGTAAAAAAGTTTCTTGAAGTCCATTCTGTTTCCTTTTTCGATGGTTTAGCTCAAGACGAAAAACTGGCGGGGGTCCGCCAGTTGATTGTATTTTTATGAAGCCGCTGCGTCCTCGGCCATTTTTTTTGCAACCCTCTTGATCACTTCTGCCACACCGCCGATGGGGTTTTTGAGGGTCTCAATCGCCACTTCAAGGATATCGGGAGCCATGCGTTTGAGGTTGCGGAAACGGCGAGCCAGAAAAGTTTCATCGGGTTCTTTTGCTTTGAGCGCAACTTGAATTTCCTGCAATTCCGCCTTGATATCTTCCTTATCATCTGGTTTCAAGTTGGGCTGTTCATCCACCATTTGTTCCATGTCCTTAAAGAAAGAATCCAGACTGGTTGCAGAAAGTGAAACTGTATTGCCATCGCCCATGACAATATTGCTATTATTGACATTGCCGCCAATGACAATTCCATAATCACCAGCGCTCAGGCCTTCTTTTTTATTTTTTTGAGTCATGCTGCCTCCATCATCATCAATAAACACTTTGTGGACACAGGGTCTATTATAAATCCTTCGGAGCAATGACAACACGGAAGCCGAGATCATCATTGAACATCAACGGGATGGACCAGTTACAGAAAGAGGAACGTGCAAACCATTGATATCCGATCCATGAGCCGCCACGCACGACTCGGTATTTTCTATCCTCATCATACCAGGAGGAGGTCCACTCCCAGACATTGCCGCTTGTATCCCACACACCATTCGGGCTTACACCTGCAGGGAAGGTACAAACTGCGGTCGTACCGCCAAGGCCTGAGCCTTTTGTATCGCTATCCCAGGTATTGGCCGCCGCTTTATCGAAACCTTCTCCCCACGGATATTCGCGGCCATCTTCACCGCGTGAAGCCCGCTCCCATTCACCTTCTCGCGGCAAGCGGATGGTGTACCCCTCAGGCACAGCAACGATCTTCTTTGCCAGCCAGTTGCAATAGGCTTCCGCTTCGAACCAGCACACCCCCACCACAGGGACAATGGGATTGCTTAACTCAATGTTGTGCCAGTAGTATGGGATATTACGCTTTGCAAGCGGACGATGTTCCAACCAATCATGCGCCACGGCTTCGAGCGTACGAGAATCATATTTACCGGTGCGCCACTCCCAGCCATCGTAGCTCCAATATTCCTGTGTATGATAGCCGTCTTCTTTAACAAAGCGTGCAAATTGAATATTGGTGATGGGATACTTCCCAATGAAGTAATTGTACGGGATCGTCTTCGGTTCCTTCTTAATCCCTGCCTGATACTCACCTTCAGGAATTTCCGCAAACCGATCCAGGTCACCGGGCCGCCAGCCCAGCCTGCCGAGCAAAAGACTCGCATGTCTTCTCAGGTCAGGCCGAATGGCGCCATCCTGCATGGTATCCACCAAAGCCTGAATGACGTATTCCCTGTTTTGTGGGGAGACCCCGCCTGGCCAGGTATCCAATACGGCATCGCCTGCCAGCACCACCGCTTCACCGGGAGGCCCGGGTTGGTTGTTGACCAGTGCTTCAACGACCTCACCTGCCACCTTCGGCAATTGCTGACGAATGCCAAGGTACCCGATGGTCAACAGAGTTACTTCGCGCCAAGCCTGCTCGCCCACGTGCGCTGACAAAACTTCGATGATCGGAGCAGGGTTGCCTTGCCCCATCAATGCCAGTGCGACAGCGGCCAGATATTCTTCAAAGGTCAGGTGGATAAAACCATATTCACCGGGGCCACGCTCAAGCAAAAGCGCGGCATGTTCGCGCACGTCAATAAGGAATTGACGCGCCGCCTGATGAGGTGAAACGTCGCCGCGCTCTAAAAACAGTTCTTCCAATTTGCGGCGCATGTCTTCACGCCCCACCAACCCAACACCAGGGCTGACCTCATGCATCCACAAAGCCAACGGGGCCAAAATACGGACGGTCTGCAATTCATCAATGTCACGCCCGGGGGCACGTCCGCTTAAACTACGGGCACGGTTCCAGGTTGAAAGCAGGGTATTGACATATTGGTCGTACAGTTGAACACGGCGCTCAGGCAGGGAAACGCCCTGCCGCTTCATCAATGCCAGAATGGTAAGGAGCAAGGGTGTGGAAGCCAGCTGCCTAACGCCGGGATTCTGCTGAATGGCATCGAGCAGTTCACGGCGGTCGGTTTCCGCATCTGCACGGGCAACCGCGGTATTTCCCTGAGCTTGTTTTTCGAGAGCGGTCGTCCAATATTTGACGAATTCCTCGATCTCATCCTCTTCGAAATCCACAATGGTGCATTCGACAAGGTCTTCAGCAGAAGGGCGGACAGCGCGATACCCCACCACACGGCTGGTTAAGACAAACTTATTACCTTCACGACGATGGAAGGCGAAAAAGTCCACCACACGCTCCACAACCGTATTGCGCAAACTGATATCACGCACTTCATCGAGGCCATCCAATAAAATGAGGGCGCGGCCAGCCTTCAAAGCTTCTTTCAGCATCGGGCCAACGGGCAGGTCTGCACCAATGCCGTCAAAATATTCTGCAATAAAATCATCAAGGCGAACATCACGGGCGGTGATGGCATTGGCAAAAGCCGCCAACGGAAGGAGGATGGGCAGGTAATCGTTCAGGCCGATCTTCTTCCCTTCGCCGCGTGCAAGGCGCAACGCCAGATATTTTACAAAAGTGGTTTTGCCTGCCCCGGGATCACCAAGGATGATCACCCCCGAATGTTTTTGCATAACTTTCAGCAGCGGCACCGGCTCACCGAGGTTGAACATTTCCTCTTCTTCAGCGGATACGTTACGTCCAGCCAGGCTCACATCACGCTTCCAGGTTTCGCCTTCGGGCAATTCCATGCGGGCCTTCAGCGGAACATAAAGATCGAGCAGTTTAAGCTTGAGGGGAACGCGGTCAGAAACTCCCATCCCTTTCAGGCTGAGATAGTAATGACGATCCGTTAGATAAGCGAGATATGCTGCTGTGGCTTCACGTAATTTTTCGGGAGGCAGGGCAGGTTTCAGGTCACGCCAGAAACGGTCTGCGAGAACGATGGTTTCCCCATGAATGATGGCACTATCGGTTACCGATCCCCCTACTGCAATGCTCTGGTCTCCCGCCTGAATTTCCTGCTCTGGTTGTGATGGCTTTGATGTCTTTTTAGAGGGTTGCTTTTTTTCGGTCATTGCCGCCTCGTTGATTTATCGCTTTATTCCAAATCGAGTAAACACCGCATGGAAAATAATTCAAGCTTTCCGTTTACCAATTTATGCGATACTTTGTAAAATTCAGTATACAGTAATTCGAAAGATTTCTGCTTTACCAAATTGCAAGGTGACCCACTTTATTGACATTTTCACTGTTCTGAATATAATCAGCCAAAATATTGAAGGCGTTGACGAGGAAAAGTAGGCTTGTACGACGGTTCAGAGAGCAGGTCAGAACATGGTGAAAGACCCGCCCGAAACAACAAAGCCGAATGGTCCTCCGAGCTGCAAAGGCAAAAAATCAGACAGTTTGAGTAGCCTTTGACGGAATGCTCCCGTTATAGAGCTAGGGCCTGGTTTTTATAAACCGTGCCCGAAAGAGTGAGGCTGGCTTCCCGTTGCATCATAACGGGATTTTTTGTAAGGTAATGCCACTATGTCAGCCTAATTTGGGTGGCACCACGGATGCGAGACCATGCAGCGTTCGTCCCAGTTGGGATGAACGCTGTGTTTTTTTAACCCGACCAAAGGAGAGAAAAATGAACCCCGTGACCGAGCAAGATGAGCAAACCACATACATGCAAGAACGTGCCATTGAAACCCCCACTGACGACTCCCTTCCCGCCGCACAGGTGATCGAAGAGCAGAATAAAGAAGCAGAGCAAAACTATACGCCGCGCTTTATCCCATAATTCATTTTTTGGAGGAACCCCATGGAAAATACCACCCGCTTTCTTTTGAACGAAACCGACCTGCCAAAGTTCTGGTACAACATCGCGGCGGATAGCCCGGTCGCACCGAACCCGGTTCTGCATCCTGGAACCTTGGAGCCCGTCACCCCGGACTTTTTGTCTGTGCTTTTCCCCATGGACCTGATCATGCAGGAGATCAGCACCGAACGCTATATTGAGATCCCTGAAGAGGTGCGCGAAGTTTATAAACTCTACCGCCCCACCCCGCTCCTGCGCGCCCGCAGGTTGGAAAAGGCGCTTGATACCCCGGCGCATATTTATTACAAATATGAAGGCGTCTCCCCTTCAGGAAGCCATAAACCAAATACCGCCATCGCACAGGCCTATTACAACAAAATCGCTGGGACCAAGGCACTGACCACTGAAACAGGTGCAGGCCAATGGGGTTCCTCGCTTGCCTTTGCCTGCAGTGTCTTCAACATGGAACTTGAGATCTACATGGTGAAGGTGTCGTATCACCAAAAGCCCTATCGCCGCAACCTGATGGAAGTATATGGTGCCACCGTGTACGCCAGCCCAACAGACCGCACCAATTATGGCCGCTCTGTGTTGGCAGAGAATCCAGACAACAAAGGCTCGCTTGGCATCGCCATTTCGGAAGCTGTTGAAGCCGCAGCCACCTCGAATGGCACAAAGAAATACAGCCTGGGGTCGGTCCTCAACCATGTGTTGCTGCATCAAACCGTCATCGGTGAAGAAGCGTTGAAACAGATGGACATGGCAAACGAATATCCAGATGTGGTCATCGGCTGTGCAGGCGGCGGCTCGAACTTTGCAGGCATTGCCTTCCCCTTCCTGCGTGAAAACCTGAAGAACGGAAAGCGCGCCCGCCTCGTTGCAGTGGAGCCAACAGCCACTCCGTCACTGACCAAGGGTGTTTTTACCTTTGATTACGGCGATACGGCCAAGATGGCACCCATCGTCAAGATGCATACGCTCGGCCACGATTTCATGCCCCCTGGCATTCATGCGGGTGGATTGCGCTATCATGGCATGGCGCCAAGTGTCAGCGCTCTGGTTGATGCAGGACACATCGATGCAGTAGCGGTCAAACAGCGCGAGACCTTCGAAGCCGCCATCCAATTTGCCAATGCAGAAGGCATTGTGCCCGCCCCTGAATCTGCGCACGCTGTCCGTGCGGCGATCAACGAAGCCATGGATGCCAAAGCCAAAGGCGAGAAACGCGTTATTCTGTTCAACCTTTCCGGACACGGCAATTTCGACATGGCCGCATACGAATCCTATCTCGGTGGAAAACTCGAAGATTTCGAGTATCCTGCCGAGGCGGTGCAGGAAGCGATGAAGAAACTTCCGCAAGTGTCACTCTAATCCGTTCAAAAAAAAAACATCCCCATGACTTTTTGAGTCATGGGGATGTTTTTTTTTTGCGTTTAACTATTGTGAACAGGTTCGCCAAATACCACTACAACAATATGTTGATTAAGAAATTTCGGCGTTACATTTTCGCTGGAAACCACCTGCCCAAGGGTATATCCACCCGCAATGGGGACGTTCGTCCCAAGAATGTCGCGGACTGCCTCAATCTCCACCCCGGGGTGTGCTTTCAATAGCATCTGCCAGGCAACATCCACCAGTACAAGAGCAAAGACAGGTTTTGAATCACCAAGTTGCAGCAGGGCTTGTTGGGTGGCATCACGCGCTGCACGTTCACAAGCGGCACGACTCCCAACCAACAAGTATGCATCGATCCCATCACGGATGGATGCATTCATGCGAAAACTGCCATCAGCCTCCACACGGATGGGAGAACGTGTAATCAAATCATCGCCCACTTCCACACCAAGCGGATATAGACGCGCCAGATAACTTAAAGGAGGGAAAGCCCAATCACGGGCCGGGTATCCAAAGAGAGCCGCATAGGCTTCTGACGCTGGCCTGCCATCCAATGTCCGCAGCCAGAAACCACGCGAACGGGTCACTCGAAATTGTTTTCCAACTTGATCCCAACCATGGCCATACCCAACACCGGTCTTGATTTCACCGCGTAAGAAAGCGGCCACCATACCGCCGGTACCCGTTTGTGTCCCGGTCATTTGGTAGGTATTGCCAGTATTCAAATCCCCGCTTGAGAGTGCTCCCAGTATGTTCAAACCAGGCGGCATTGCTCCGCAAAATTGTTCCGCATCTCCATTGAAACCATCTGCAAAAACCAGGAGGGACTGACGCTCCTCCCGCGCTGCGGCATGATCAGCCACTTTGGCAGCCGTCTCACGACCAGATTGAGCATACCCCGGAAGCCACATGGCATCTGCTTGAAAATCGCCGCTCAACAAAGCAACCACTACAGAATGCTGAAAATGCCCCTCACTGGTTAACCCTGCAGGTGAACTAAACCCTACCATGGGAAGCTCACCTAACAGGCTGGTGACGCCATTCAAAACTTCACGCGCCTGGTATTGATGGGATGCCACCACGATGGCAAAGTTGGCTGAATTTGCGCCAAGGTGATTCAACGCCTGATGCGCCGCCTGTAACCCAGCCTCACGCCCATCCAATGCCTGGGCAGATCCAACGGATGCAAACAATGCCATAACGCCTCGCTACTCTTCCGCAACCGGGATGGTAATGTGGAATGTAGTCCCAACATGGAATTCGCTTTCAAACCATATACTACCGCCTTGCATCTCGATCAGGTTCTTTGTGATATTCAATCCAAGTCCTGTGCCGGATGCCACTTCCTTCGAATACTCGGTGCGGAAGTATTGCTGGAAGACCTTTTTCTGATCTTCCGGGGTCATCCCCAATCCGTTGTCCTTCACCCAGATATGCACGACGCGCATGGAACTGTTTGTCTCTCCGAGATTACTCGCCTCTTCTGCGCCAATCTGCAAGATACCGCTTTCAGGCGTATATTTGTAGGAGTTGCTGAGCAAATTTACAAGCACCTGGGTAATGCGGTTGGGGTCCGCCCAAATGACGGGAAGTTTTTCGGGCAGCACAATTTCCAGGGTTTGCTTTTTCTCTTCGATCTGGCGCTTGAGAGAGCGGACTGTATCATCAATCAAAGGCGGTACTTCTGTCACTTTATAAGCAAGGCTCAAACGTCCCGCTTCGATCTTCGAGATGTCGTTGAGGTCGGACACCACCGTATCCATGCGGATCACATTGGTCTTGATCGTATTGAGAAAATTCGCCTGCATGTCACTGATTGGACCTACCGCTCCAGCCGCCATCAGATCGGTGTACCCCTTGATGGAAGTCATGGGATTCTTCAATTCATGTGCCACAAATGAAACAAATCTGCTCTTCTCAAGGTTGGCACGCTGAACCTCACCAAACAGCTGCGCATTCGAAATGGCGATCGCGGCATGGTCGGTAAGACGGGTTAGGAAGCCAATATCCACTTGTGAATCGCTGATACTTTCCAAATGAAGAAGACCGATCACCGTCGTTTCGCGGCGGATCGGGATGATCATTTGGGTGTGCGCGCTGGAAAGCAGTTTGTCGTTTGAGGTGGCAACAGAAAGACTTTGAGGTTGTCCATTTTCAATGGATTGGATCATGGCAGGCAGTTCGATTTTCATCGCCTGATCTTCAGGGAGGTTGGCCATACGATCATCCAAACCCTGATGAGCCATCACCCGCAGTTTGCCTTCTTCCAACATACCGATCAACCCTGCCTCTGCATCCGATTGACGCAAAGCCCACTCCAGAGTGATGTGCATGGCGCGGTCCATTTCAAGACTGGCATTCAATTCACGGTCAATGCGCTGCATGACTGAAAGTTCTTCCACGCGGGCCGCAAGTTCCTGATCGGTCAGGGTGTATAAACGGGCATTTTCGATCGCCACCGCCGCCTGACCTGCAAACGCGGTCAGCAAATCCTGATCGCCGGTTACAAATGGAAGTCCGTCGCGACGGTTGATCACTTCAATGACGCCGATGACGCGGTCTTTCACCTGCAGAGGCACAGCCATCAAAGAACGGCTTACAAATCCTGTTTGTTGATCCACACCACGGAATCTCGAAGCGGAACGATTTTCTTCATTTTCGATCACAGGTCCGCGTGATTGCACCGCACGACCCACAATCCCCGTCCCTGGCGGCAGGCGTTGACCAATAAGGTTTGCAGCCACCGGGCCTACGGTTACTTTGAACACCAATTCTTTGGTCTGTTCATCCACCAGGAATAAACTACCCGCTTCACAGTTCAAAATTCCAACAGCATTCTCAAGGATGTTTTGAAGCAGCGGGCTCAACTCAAGCGTTGAGGTCAACTGGCGGTTGATCTCATTCAGCGTTGAAAGTTGATGGGCGCGTTGTTGGGTCTCTTCCAGCAAGCGGGCTTTGACGATCGCACCCGCCGTCTGATCGGCAATGGCTTGCAAAAGTTCAAGTTGTCCGCGCGTATAAGCTGTAGCCCCATCACGGCTGCCGATGCTGAGCGCGCCGATGGATTTTGCACCTGCATTGAGAGGGACGCCCATCCAGGCAAAGACATTTTCCACGATCGGGGTAAGGCTGCGTGCCTGACACTCGTGAATGTAGTCCTGTGTCATGATCTGACGGCTTTTCGCGATCACTTCCGGACTAAGGCCTGCTGTGACCGGAAACGGCAGATTTTCTCTTTCGGAAATACGCTCATTATTTTCCACACAAAAGCCATAGTAATAATAATCGCTGGCTTCGTTATACAAAGTAATATGAAAATGTGAAGTAGGGATGATCTGCGCAGTTTGGGCGTAGATCAGTTCAAGTACATCATCGAACGTGAGGGTCACGTTAACACCCTGCGAAACGCGGGTCAGGGCATTCATTTCCTGAATCTGACGCTCAAGGCGGGCCACGGTCTGCATACGCTCAATCGCCACCGAGGCCTGATCGCAAATATTTTCAAGGAATCTCAAGTCGCGCGGATTGTAAGGCTGCCCCGATAAACGCGGTCCGAGTGCAAGCCAGCCATTGATGCGGTTCTTGCCGGGTAAAACCACAAAGAGACGCGCACCCAGCAAAGCCAGGCGCGATTGTTCTGATTGCAAATCCGATGGAAGTGCGGCGGTTGTATCCAGATACAAAGGCAGATGTTCTTTTTCGAAATACCGCACAAATGGACTGGTCGTTGTAAAACGAATATCGCTCGTAGGGCGACGGTCTTCACCAGGTAGAGCAGAGTAAAAGTCGTTGAGAGAGTCGTATGTATAAATGTGAACCCTGCTCGGGGTCAGTGTTGAAGCGATCTGCTCGCGCAGGATCGTGCTGATCGAGTTTAGATCCAGCGCAGTGGCAAGCTTGTGGGAAAAATCTTCAAGTTTTTCAGCCAGCGCACGCTCACCTCGGAAGAAGGTGTTATCCACCACAGATTGCAAACGCACACGAAAAGGCTCCAGCAATAAAGCCAGCAACAACATAAACCCACCTACAAGGTAGGGATTGCTCACAAGCGCATCAGAACTGCTGGAGTTAACTAAAAGCCCCACCCCGGCCACCACCAACCCATACCCGCCCATGACAAATGCGGTCAGGAAAAAGTACATCAGTCCGCGCCGCACAAAATCGTCAGTGCGCAGGAAGCGGAAACGTAAAATGGTATAGCCAATGGTCAGCGGAAAGAAAGCAAGCGGAAGAAACAGGTAGGGTGAAAAATTCAAAGGCTGGGATGCAGATGAGCCAGTCTCTTTCCACAGCAGTTGAAAAGCATTCAAGCCAAGCCAAATGCCTGCCGGAACAAACGCCAGCATGGCTCCTAAAAGGATGGCACGCGCTTGAGTTTTCACAACTGGAGATTGTGCAGAAACAGCCTGATACAGGCTAAGGCCAATGTAAAAAATAATGCTAATGGCATTGAAGCCATAAATGTATTGCCAGACCGGAATATAGGCTGTGGGTCTTTCAAAATTGAACAAGGTTGTGAGGTTGAACACAGCCAACACAATTCCAATAATAAGCCCAACCCAGCGCAAGTATGGACGATTAATCACCACACGCGGTTCAAGCGGGAAGGAAAGGCCCAGGTCAAATAGAGCGCCGCCCATGATCGCCAGAGCGAAAGTCCAGAAAACTGTAAATTCGTGGGTGGTGACCAGGTTGAAATATGCCCCCGTCACAATGGCAAGGGAGGAAGTGAAAAGAGAAAAAGCGCGTCCTGCCGGTTCATTGCGGCGCAAACCAAAGATCCACCAGCTGGCAATGATAAAAACAAGACCTAGAATGGAAGGGACAATAAAATACGTGGTACGGCTGGAGGCAGGGAAATTATGTAAAGTGACACTTACATCACGAGACTGACCCGATTCTGATTTCACCGTTACAGTGACATTTTCACCGGGCACATGCCCCTGCAAAATGGAACGAACCTCACGTGTATTACGCACTGGCGTTCCGTCAATTGCAACCATCTGATCGCCAACTACAACCTGCTTGAATAAAGCCCACTCCGGCATTGCCTCACTTGGGCCTGTGCCATTGAACACCATGGTATGTTCATACAATGCCCCCAAAAATGGCTGTTGAAACCACCGAACCGACAGGTACATGCCAACCAAAAAAATAATGACAGCAATCGCCTGATATGCAAACACAGTCCATTGCAGGATCTGGTTGAAGAGGGTGCCATTCCGCGGAAGGTTGATCTGCGCACTGCGCTGAAAATTTCGAGCCGCCATAGTGAACGAATTTTACTCTACAACGGCTTTGACAGTATATGGTACTTTCATAACAAAGAAGAAAGGCTGATAAGAAAAGAGACCGCTAAATGCGGCCTCTTTTTGAAAGATCACTTCTTTATGGAGATTAAAACACCCGCTTCACCCCGACCCCGAAACGGGTACGCTAAATATCGAGATTCCTCACGCTCTTGGCATGGGTCTGAATAAATTTCTTGCGTGGATCCACCGCATCACCCATGAGCATATCAAAGGTGCGGTCTGCTTCAGCGGCATCATCCACAGTGACAAGAAGCAGGGTGCGGTTGGTGGGATTCATAGTCGTCTCCCACAGCTGCTCGGGATTCATTTCACCCAAACCCTTATAACGTTGAATGCCAACCTTATCGCTGCCGATCTCTTTGACCAATTTATCTTTTTCCTTGTCGCTATACGCATACTTGACCTGATTCTTATAAGCCACACGATATAGCGGAGGTTGAGCAATATACAAATGCCCTTCGTCGATCAAAAGCGGCATATAGCGGAAGAAGAAGGTCAACAACAAAGTGCGGATATGGCTTCCATCTACATCGGCATCGGTCATGATAATGACACGACCATAACGCAAACCTTCAAGGTCAAAGTTATCACCCACCCCGGTTCCTAAAGCAGAAATAAGGGAGCGGACTTCATTGTTACCTAAAATTTTATCAAGGCGGGCGCGTTCGGTGTTGAGGATCTTACCGCGCAATGGGAGGATCGCCTGAAAGTGGCGGTCACGTCCTTGCTTGGCGGAGCCGCCTGCCGAGTCACCTTCCACGATGTAAAGCTCGGTCTTGGAAGAATCACGTTCAGAGCAATCGGCCAATTTACCGGGCAGTGTCAGCGATTCAAGTGCCGATTTGCGAATAACAAGATCACGCGCCTTACGGGCTGCATCGCGTGCGCGCGCCGAGGTGAGACATTTTGCAATGATGGCCTTCGCCGCCTGCGGATTTTCTTCGAGGAAGGTGCCAAAAGTTTCGCCGACCACCTGAGTCACATAGGTCTGTGCCTCGGGATTCATCAGCTTGACCTTGGTCTGCGATTCAAATTGTGGATCGGGGTGTTTGACCGAAACGATGGCCGTTAACCCTTCACGAGTATCATCGCCAGAGAAATTCGGGTCGGCATCCTTGAGCAGGCCATTCTTACGGGCATAATCGTTGATGACGCGTGTCAGCGAGGAACGCAGACCTGTCAAATGAGTACCGCCATCCACAGTATTGATGGTATTGGCGAACGAATACACCGATTCGGTGTAGGCATCTGTATATTGAATGGCGGCTTCAATACCGATGTTCTCGATCTCTTTTTCCACATGTACCACAGGGTGCAGGTTTTCACGGTTGCGATTCAAATAGCGGACAAATGAAGTCAGACCGCCTTCAAAGTAGAAGGTCATTTCACGGTCAGCACGCTCATCCACAAACTTGATGGTGATGCCACGGGCCACAAAAGACATTTCACGGAAACGCTGAACCAATGTATCGAAGCGGAAATCAATATCTTCCGTAAAAATCTGTTTATCAAAGCGGAAGGTTTGCTTGGTGCCGGTCTCGTCCTTCACTTTGCCGATCTGTTTGATGGATCCTTGTGGCACGCCACGCTTATATTCCTGGCGCCACAATTTGCCATCTCGTTTGATCTCGGTAACCATCCATTCAGAGAGGGCGTTCACAGCACTCACGCCCACGCCGTGCAAACCGCCAGAGACCTTGTACCCGCCACCGCCAAATTTACCACCCGCACCGATCACGGTCATGACCACATCCAACGTTTCCATTGGTTTGCCGTTCGCATCTTTTTTGGAGGGGTGCGGGCCTACAGGAATACCACGGCCATTGTCTTCAATGGTCACACTGCTATCGGGGTGAATGGTGATATTGATTCTGTTGCAGACCCCAGCCAGCGCTTCGTCGATGGAGTTATCCACCACTTCATATACGAGGTGATGCAACGCTTTGATATCGGTACCGCCCACATACATACCGGGGCGCTTCCGCACATGCTCGATTCCTTCAAGTGCCTGAATGGAACTAACATCATAATTAATTTTCTTTTCTTTTTCAGCCATTACAACCTCCAACAATTTTTATTGCAGAACGGAATGCCGTCGAACTATGCCTTCGTAACGGCATTCGGACGTAATTTCTCGATCACAGCCTGTAACCAGGCCGTCATATCACGATAATAGACAAAACTCGAAGCCAGCAATGCCGTGGTCACAAATGAGTGACCAAAGATGCCAAGAAGGGTCATCCACGAATCTTCGGGGGGGATGCTCCACAGAAAATTCAACCCAACGGACAAAAGGAAAACGGTCAACACGAACATGCTGCTGGTGGGCAGGGTGAAGCGTGTCATCTGCACGCTGCTCAAAATGGAAGTGAGGAAGTTCTGACGCCTGAGAAAAATCCCATGCGGCCAGAAAAAGAAAGGCACGATCACCCACATCGAAATGAGGCTCATGAACAGGATCAGCAGGTTGGCAAAAAAGGCGCTAAATTGCAAAACCACTGCCAGCACCAAAAAGGCAGGCACCAAAATAATCACGGAGAGAATGCTCCAGATGATCGAAGTCAGCACCGTTTGTACAATGGCACGGGAAATCTGAATGGGCTGATTTTCTTTATCGGCAACGGTCAGCCAGGCAACACTGCGAAAATACAAGCCGCCTCCAACCCACCCAAGCAGGTTGAGCAGAAAAACCCAGCCCATCAGGTTGACAGCATCCACCTGTAAAACCAGTGGATTTCCCAATGGTGTGGCGGCTGGCTGTTGTGGAAATAGAAGGCTTGAAATCCCGATGGGAAGCGTTCGAACGATCCAAAACAGGTTGATGTTCGGAATCGTCGTCTCATACCAGGTGAGGATGCGTTGAATATCCTCCGCAGGGACACCACCGGTGCGCCAGATCGACACGACGTCATCCTTGATCGAGTTGAACAGGGCATCCATGCGCAGGCGTGGACCAAGCCACAGGAACAGATTCAACAACAGCGGCAATAGAATGGCCGTGATGTGCGAGGCGATCATATCGAAGCCCGCTTTGATTGAATTGATGATTCCAGGGGGCGTGGGCAGATTTTCTGTACGTGAAACTTCCATAACAGGTTGATTCTACCATACCCCTGCTTGCGCTTGCGTGCCCCCACAGGTACAATCTTCACATGCAAGAGCGCCATTCCTACCTGCCATCAGCGGACCGTGTGGGCGTATTGATCGCCTCGGTCCTGCTGACTTTTGCCCTCACCCGCCTCATTCAGTCGCCGCAATTTACGTTGACGATCGAACTGCCTGGCTTTTATTTTGCATATCCGCTCACCCTTGGCACAGCCATGACCATCCTCGCTGCTGCACTGGCCGCCGCAGGCATGGATTGGTTGACTCGTGGTCACCCCAACCTTGGGGAAAAACCGAACATCGAACATCTCATGCTGCCCACCCTCACTACGTTTGTGATCGGCTCGCCGCTCGCGCTGCTGCCGGAAAGCATTGCCTGGTGGGTGGCGCTGGCATTTGCAGCAAGCCTGCTGGTGATCGTGTTCCTGGCAGAGTACATCACCATTGACCCATCCGCGCCCTCATATGCGTTCGCTCGAGCCGGTCTGACAGCACTGGCCTACGCCCTGTTTCTCATCCTTGCCATGTCGCTGCGTTTTTCCGGGGTGCGCATGTTCCTGCTTTTCCCGGTGGTGTTGGTTGTGGCAGGGCTGATCAGCCTGCGGATTTTGCATCTTGATGGCACTGACCGTTGGGATTTTCCGTGGGCGCTTGGCATTGGCATTGTCTGCGCGCAGATCGGAGCAGGGTTGCATTACTGGCCGCTGACTCCGATACAGTTTGGGCTTGCACTCACGGGTCCGCTGTATGCATTGACGATGCTATCTGCCAGTTTGACCGAGAATACGCCGTTACGCCGTGCCGCAGTAGGGCCGATCTTAATTTTAGGCCTGAGCTGGGTTTCGGCTTTTTTAGTGAAATGACCACCACACATTTCAAATGAACTCCCTCACCCTGACAAATGAACAACTTCAAAAAATGATCGACCATGTGGATTCCCATGCGCCGCTGGAGGCATGCGGTCTTTTGGCAGGGAAAGGCTCCACGGTGGAGGCTGTGCTTGTTGTGCGGAATCAGGCCCAAAGTCCAGTGCGATACGTGATGGATCCCATTGAGCAGTTACACGCCTTTGAGTGGATCGAATCCAACGGGTTGGATCTCATCGGAATCTTTCATTCGCATCCAACTGGACCTGAAACTGTTTCGCCCACCGACATAGCAGAGGCCGCCTATGCAGTGACCTACGTCATCCTTGCACACGTGAATGATGCATGGCGCACCCGCGGATTTTGGGTGGAGCATGGCGGTTTTCGTGAAGTGGATTTGCAAATCCTCTAGCAACCTTATTTCATTTTTTGTGTTTTATGATTACAACCTAATTGGAGGAGTTTCAATGCAAATTGTGTTTGATATCGCGCTTATTCTGCTGGCTTATGTTTTTGGTTCGATCCCCTTTGGGCTTTTGATCGTGAAGCTAAAAACTGGAAAAGACATTCGTGAGGTGGAAAGTGGCCGCACTGGCGGCACCAACGCGATGCGTGCGGCAGGTTTTTGGGCGGGGTTTGCAACCGCCATGCTCGATATTTTGAAGGGTGCAGTTGGTGTGTGGGTGGCTCGCTGGCTAAGCCCAGACCAAACCTGGGTGCATGTGCTGGCGCCGATCGCAGCTATTCTGGGGCACAATTATTCTGTCTTTCTCATTGAACGCGATGAAAATGGAAAGATCATCCGCTTTCGCGGTGGCGCAGGTGGGGCGCCTTCGGTGGGCGGCGCCATGGGGTTGTGGCCTGGTTCGATCCTCATCATTTTGCCACTCGGCATGTTGACCTTTTTCAGCATCGGCATTGCCTCGATCACAACGATGGCGGTGGCATTGTTCGCCATTATCGTTTTTGCGATCCGCGCTTCGCAGGGACTTTTGCCATGGGCTTATGTGTGGTACGGGGTCGGCGCGGAACTTCTGCTGATCTGGGCGTTGCGGCCAAACTTGAAAAAATTATTTGAAGGCAATGAACGCGTGGTGAAGTACAGTTTGAATGGCTGGCTGCGGGCAAGGCGTGAGGCGAAGACAGCGGCTGGAAAGTAGAAAGTGGAAGGTAGATACTGGAATCAAAAACGTCCTTTTCTGAAGGGCGTTTTTTGTTGCAAGGGGTATGCTATACTTTTTATCGCCTACTGGGAAATAATCGGACTAATTTTATTCAAGGAATGAACAAGATGAAATCCATTGACCAAAATGATATCAGTCTCCGTCGCTGGTCAAAAAACGACCTGCCTTTGCTTGAGGGGTTGTTGGGCGACCCAGCCATGACCAAACACATCGGCGGACCAGAGACTCCTGAAAAAATCCGCGCCAGGCTTGAGCGATATTGTGTAGATAGCAGCATCAGCAAGATACACATGTTCGTCATTGTGCTGCAAGCCAAACAATTGGGCATCGGTTCGATCGGATTTTGGGAAAGGCAATGGAAGAACCAGACAGTGTGGGAAAGCGGCTGGCGCATCCTTCCAGCATATCAAGGCAGGGGAATTGCCTCGAAGGCCATTGCTTTGGTCATGGAACGTGCCCGTGCCGAGCAGAAGCATAGATATGTTCACGCCTTCCCCTCGGTTGAAAATGACTCGTCCAATGCTTTGTGCAAGAAAACAGGTTTCGTTCTATTGGAAGAAGTTGATTTTGAATATCCTCCGGGCCATACGATGCGCAGCAATGACTGGCAGCTGGATCTCTTTTCGCATATGTCTGAAGATTGAAGCGTGTACCGAACTGGGTCAGCTTCTGAAAAGCACAAATTTATCCTTCAAGACGATAAACGAGCAGTACCGTTTCTTACACCACTGCTACTTCCCTAGTGAAGCGAATGTAAAACTGTGAATGACAACTTCAACTTCATTTCCATCCACGGGCGGTTGACCTTGAAACAGCCACAGGTTGATGTGAACGGGCATGGCTTGCTGGGAAATGTGAACCAAGGGTTCATCTGGTTTGTACAGCCAATTGACGATCTCGTTTTCATTGTCATCACGGTGACCGTGCAGCGCTTGAAAAAGAATCTTCTGGCTTTCCCACACAAAGCGATGAGTGGTATATGACCCGTTCAATGCCACAGGGAAGGATTCTGAGGTTTGCTCCACACCGCTTTGGGCGGGCCAGACCGTGAAGTTTCCGATCGGCCATTCGGGGTTGCCCCAATGGGCATATTCGATGTCAATTTCATTGGTGGCATTGGGACCAACATCTTCAGTTGGGTAGTTGAACATGCCAAAGACTACGTTGGCATCCAACTGGTCAATCGGCCCGATGACTTGAAACTGGTAGATGCCAAATCCAAGCCGCTCGGTGGTTGTGACCTCTGCACAGGTCCAGCCCGATTCGGTGTGGGTGATCTTCAAATGCAGGTCACCGTTTTCATCCACCCAAACATTGTTCCCATTCCAGGTATTTGGCCCGGGTCCGCTCAGGCCGCCATCGCGGACGATCCAATCGTAGCCAGAAAATTGAATGATCTGCTCCCCAGTTACAACAGGCGGAGTTGGAGATTCAGTGGGAAGCGAGGCAGGCGGGGTTGAATTGCACGAGCTCAACACGGCAATAAGAATGATGAATGCGATTCTCTTCATACCCCGTGTCCGCCAACCACTTTCAACTCTGAGCCGCTGGGAGCACCGCCCATTAACGGCATGGCTTCCGCAATCAACGCTCTGACATGCTCATCTTTCAGCGAGGCATCATGCGCTTCCTTGTCATCCCAAATTTCCATGACCCAGACCGTTACTTCATCAGCCAGGTCTTCTGTAACGGCGTATAAATGACAACTCGAGAGTTGACCAACCATCTGCGCGGCGCGCAAGAGGATCTCGACGAGTTGCCCGCGTTGGTTGGGTTTGGCGATCAATCTTCCACACATTGCATACATTTTTTTACTCCTGATGTTAAAGCCAGCAATCGCATTGCAAATAACGCGAGGGCCATTTTAAACCTAGTGGGCACCTATTCAGATCAAAACCAAAGTATAAGCCAAATACAATATAACCAGCAACAATGCCATTTATTAAGGGTTGAAATATTGAATTGACATGGCGCTGTATGCTACACTCAGCCTTAATCGCCAAAGGAGATGCCTGACATATTATTTTCAAACTGCAACCACCCCCACGAGCACGCAAACCTTATCACCAACTCAGGAGAAAACAAAATGCGTAAGTCAGTATATCTGGTCGTGACCGTTGCAATCTTGTTCGCCTTGCTTACTACCGTTACAGGTGCCGCCCAGGCTGCCCCCGCTGCACAAGCCAAGTGGACTGTGATGGTTTACATTTCGGGAGATAACAATCTCGAAGATTATGTTGTAAAAGATTTGGAACTCGAACTCGCACCCACCGGGTCCAGCGCCAACGTGCAAGTGGTTGCACTTGCAGACCGTGGTCCCGGCTATGACATCAGCCGCGGAGACTGGCAGACCACCAAGTTATTCCATGTCACCACTGGCATGATCGCCGATTCTGCCAGCGCCGTTGCAGATTGGGGTGAACGCAACATGGGCGATAAACAAACGCTTATTGATTTCGTTTCATGGTCAAAGACCAATTACCCTGCCGACCATTATGCGCTCTATTTCTGGGGACACGGCTGGAATTGGCACCCCGGTTACGTGATGGAAGATGTCACAAATGCCGATACACTTGACCTCGACGAATTGAAAGCGGCCCTCCCCTCACTCGGCTTCATTGACGTTGTCGGCTACGACGGATGCAACATGGCGTCCATTGAGGTTTTCAACGCCTGGCATGGGTATGCAACCGCCGTCTCCAGTTCACAGGAATATGTCGGCTGGGATGGCATTGAATATGATGTCGTCCTCGCACAACTGGCAGCCAACCCAAACATGACCGCCGACCAGGTAGCGATCGCCACGAGTCAGAGCGCATCCAACGACAAGACCTGGTCTGCTGTGGCCGTGGACAGCCGCTTCAACGCCTTATACACAGCCGTGGATCAATGGTCAGTTGCCTTGAAGAACGGACTTGCCGCCAACCGCAAAAAATATGACCGCGCTTTTGGCGCCACCCAGGATTTCTGGCAGGCTCCAATGGACAAAGACTTGTACGACATGGCCTACGAGATCAAGCGCAACGTAGCCGATACCAACATCAAGAACAAGAGTCAGGCTGTGATGGATGCCATTGCAGGCGTGGTACTGAACGAGCACCACGTCAACGGGTATCCGGACGCACATGGCATCACCATCTATTACGTTTCCAGCGCCGCAGGCAAGGACTCAAATTACACTTACTATCGTTCCACGGTCGATTTCGCTTTGACCACCGGTTGGGATGAGTTCCTCGACGCATACGCCAAATGATCACTTCGGCAAGTTAATACAATCAGGCCTCCAGAAATCTGGAGGCCTGAATTTTTTCAACCAACCCAAAACTAGCGCGATTGCGGGCTGTGATTCGGAAGCGCCCTTGGCTGACGGGGCAACCCACAGTGCGGGCAGTTCATCAATCGGATGGAAACCGTGTAATCACGTGGACACTCGCAATACTTCTTTTTCTCCACCCGCTTTCCTTCATGGTCAACCCACTTACCGGTATCATCCAATTCCTGGCGCTTATGGCACATCTCACACCAACGGCCACATTCGTCACTGGTATAAACCCATTTATGAAGACCAACTTTGCAAAATTTCATAGTACCTTCCTCTGGCGGACCATTCGCCCAACGGTTTACGCTAACTGACAGTTAGACGGACTCGGCGCGCCCATCGCAAAGGGGATGAGCCGCAGCCAAGGCCGTAGTATAAACCAATTTTTACAGGCTGTTCCCATTTCTTTCATTTTTTCAAGGTGGGTCATCCCTTTACATAGGACAATTTTTGCGAGATCAAACCGTCCTTTAACTGAAAAATATCCACACCACGTACGTGCCCCTTGTTCCCAGTCACATCCACCCAACTGTATTTCCAACGCATGACACAACGGATTCCATACCCGAAGATCTCTTCGATCTCAATATGAGCCTGAGGCGACTCGCGAAAGAAATCCTGCCAGAATTGCGTAACCGCCTCCCTGCCCGAATAGACCGTCCCATCCGGGGCTGGGCTGGTATTCTCAAAAACACAATCATCGCCCATCAACCGCATCATCCCTTCCACATCATGACGGTTGAAGGCTTCATTGAATTCGATCACAACACGCACGGCTGATTCCACTTTTGACATTCGCACAGGGCACATGGCAGGACCTCCTACATATAAAACGCATAAGCATTAAAACGCTGTTACGATTATACCGACAATTGCGGCAACGATCCCCAGTCCCTGAATCTTGTTGATCTTATCCTTCAAGAAAATAATGGCCAGGGTGATCGTCACAATTGACAACGCCGAAGCAATAGGCGTGATCAAAATTGCATCTCCAATGGTCAAGCCGTAATTTACGAGCGCCACTGCACCAGCCTCAATCACCCCCATGAGGAAAATGATGGATTTCGTGTTCGCGGAAATGTGAGTCAGGCTGATCCCCTGTTTTGTCAAAAACGAAAAGATGGACAGGAATATGATAATCCCTGCTTTGATCAACAGGGTTGTCAATAACCATCCGACCTTTTCAGAAATAATCTCGCTGACATTCCAAAAAACGCCAAAGAAAAAAGCACCCAAAATAGCTTCCCTGACCCCTGCCGAAAGTTGAAACTTTCGGTTTCCAATTTCATTCCAATTCAAAGACGCCACAGTGGCGCCACAAATAATCATCAAGACGCCCAGGGTTTTCAAAGCAGAGAGTCGCTGCCCCATGAAAACGAAAGCAAACAACATGGTAAACACAGCCCATAGGTTCATGGTCGCTGCGATGATCGAAACATTACCTGTCTCAAAGCCTTTAAAGAAAAATAAATATCCAGCAGAATAAAGAATTGCCGCGATCAGGGATAGCGCAACCACCAAAACAGGGATGTCAACGGTCAGCCTGGTGACCACGGCAAGGATCAAAACGGATATCAAACCCGCCAATTGTGACCAAAACAAAGACCTGAAAGACCCGATCTGTTTGGCAAACACACCGCCTAAAAAGTCATATATTCCCCACCCAAACATACCGCCGATACCCAATAAAATGCTCAAGATGATTGTATTCATGACTCTTTTTTACCCGTGAAATGTCCAAGCCCATCTGTTGAGATTACGAATACACTGCACATACACTTCTAATACTTACTACTTCAGTCCGTTGAATTGCCAGTGATGACAACGCAGCGATTGGTTTTCGAGTCGTGCAACAGATATGCAAAACGCCAGAGAATGTAATGACCGGGAAGGCCAACATCACTTCCATAATAATAGAGAGTCGACGTTTCAAGCGGCACAAGCAGATTGAGGTGGCGCCAGTATTCCGAAAGAAGCGCATCGATCAATTGCGGCCCGGCAGAACCTCCACCTACATATCTGAAACATTCCGTAACGTACTCAACAAGCTCATCAGGCTGGGCGGACCGTATTTTTGCTTCAAAGGGGGTGGATTTTGGAAAAAGCGTCATCATCAACTCGGGGATCGGCAGGTCAGACGCGGGAACTGTCGCAGCATGCACGGAGAGAATTGTCACATAGTTGAGGCCGCACAGAGTTGCGTCAATATGGGAGAGCAATGCCCGAAATTCACGCAAGGCCTCATCAGGCAGGGGCTTGATCTGCTGCAAAACCCACGGCTGCGGTAATGGTGAAGCTTTTTGCGCTGTCTGAAATTGTGAGGGCCGCGTCATGCGCAGATATGCAAGGCGGTCATCCACAAAGATTTTTGCTTCTGCAAGTTGAACACCCGTAAACTGACGCAGTTCTCTTACCGCCGCAACAAGATTCCCGTCAAGTAGTTGTTTATCAATGATCGCAAGTTGGTCAACAGTTAAATTCACCGAGGTTTCGCCCTTTGTATGATTTGATCGTATTATTCCCATTTTAGTCATTCAGGGTGTTTTCCAACACCCTGAATGTTCGTGGTCTTCGTTACTTCCCGTATCGTTTACGGATCTCTGGCAGGAAATACTCGTCGAAAAACTTATCCACATCGTAATCCGGCGTCCAGTTCCAATCTTTGCGGGCGCGGGAATCATCCACATCCTCTGGCCACGAATCGACGATCCCCTGTCGGCGCGGGTTGGGTTCAAAGTTGATTTTCGCATCGGGAAAAGCCTTCAACGCCCGCTGACGGAATTCCTCTGCGGTGAGTGCGAATGCCGCAATGTTGTACACCGTATTGGACAGTTTCTCGCGCGGCACATCCATCAGCATCAACAAAGACTTGATCGCATCAGGCATGGCCATAAAAGAGATCTTCGTATCGGCACGCACAAAGCAGGAATATGGCTTCCCTTGCGCCGCCGCATGCAGCATCTCGGGGCCGTAATCGCTTGTGCCGCCGCTCGGCAATGTAAAAGCGCTGATCAAGCCCGGGAAGCGGATTGCCCGAAAGTCCAGCATGACCGGTGGTTTTTCATCCAAATGTTTCTGACCGTAGAATTTTCCGTAATACATCCCCAGTTTCTCACAATACAACTTGTTGCATCCGTACATCGTGTGTGGATAATCCCACTCATCTTCCTTCACCAACCCCGCTTTTCTTTTTGCATCCAGCGTTGGCATGCCATACGCCGCAATCGAACTTGGGAACAAGAACTTGACAGCCTTGCCATACTTTTCCGAACGATACGCCGCCAGCATCAACAACTGCATTGTGCCTTCCACGTTGATGCGGTGCGCCTCCTCCGTTGCCACTTCAGCCTTGGAAGAAAGCGAAGCCGCCAGATGGAAGATGATATCGAAATCGTAATCGTAAAAGGTCTTGATCTTGTAAACCAGATCCCCCTGCACATGTTCGGCCGATAAATGTTTGATCGAATCCGGCAGCGGCATAAAATCTGAAGTTACGATCCGATACCCGCCTCTTGCCGCCAACCCCTGCACCAGCGCCTGCCCAATTTCACCAGATGCACCGGTTACAAGAACTTGCTTATCGCTCATTGTCAACTCCTTATTATGCTAGAATGAAGTTATCTTATTTTACGCCACAATCAAAATTTCCCTGTCATAAATTCTCCATGATGTTTTTACGTTTTCAAATTCCCGCCAAAAAATTCCTATTGACCGCCCTCACCACCCTGATGCTGACCAGTTCCTGCGCCGTGGTGGATGCGATGCTCACCACCCCTACACCGCAAATCCCGACGGAAACCCCGATTCCCACTGCGACCATAGTCTGGTTCCCACCATCGGCCACTCCCTCCGCCCAACCATTTTCCACCCAACTCCCCACCCCCGAAATGCGCCCCGGCCTTGGCAGTATTGTCCTCACCGACAACTTCTCAAACGAAGAAGATTGGAACACAGCCACATCTGACCAGGCCAGCGCCGCCATTGAAAACAATCAACTCATCCTCGCATCACAGAGCAAGGTATACATGCTCAGCCTGCGCCGTGACCTTGCCCTCGACGATTACTATGCCGAAATCACGGCCCGCATCAACCTCTGCCGCGGTGACGATAGTTATGGCATCCTCGTCCGCGCCAATGCAGTCGCTTATTACCGCTTTGCGCTGACTTGCAACAGCACCGTCAGTGCGGAAAGAGTCAGTGTAGGCACACGCCAGTTATTGCAATCTCCCCTGCCCAGCGGAGATGCTCCCCCCGGAGCCCCGGGCGAAGTGCGTATCGGCATTTGGGCTGTCGGCACAGAAATGCGGCTGTTCTTGAACGGACGCTACCAATTCAGCATCAGCGACACGAACTACCCCAGCGGCACCATCGGTGTTTTCGTCAACTCCGCAGGAGATACTGGCACGGTCATTTCATTTACTGAACTAACGGTTCGCCAGGTCAACGCCGCTCTCCCTGCAGAATCATCTCCGTAAATCACGCAGATTTAAAAGAAAAATCCGCAAAACTCTGCGGATTTATTTCTTCACCTTATCTCTGGTCATAAA
>DAOQID010000041.1:27659-31672 GCA_035339375.1 Anaerolineales bacterium
GAAAAATCCGCAAAACTCTGCGGATTTATTTCTTCACCTTATCTCTGGTCATAAATATCATTCAATAACTCACCTTACACAGCCATCCCGTACCGCAACATTCATGTTGCTTTACAACGTACATGTCGCCCTGAGTGAAGCGACACTTGCGCCGCGCGCCAGTGCGGTGAGGGCCTCTACCAAGGCTAAAAGAATCTTCGGGCGCGGAGAACACCCTCCCATAGTGCGATATAAATCGGACTTTGAGAAAGTCCTGTCACAACGCAAGATAAATCTTGCGCTACTGCGTAATATCATTCAATAACTGTTTCGCCAACGCAGACATCTCACGATCTGCCCGATTTTCGGCGATCTGCCGCAACGCAGGGATGGCACGTTCATCGCGCAAGTTCGCAAGTGATGCCATTGCCTTCTTTTGCACAACGCGATCTGGATCATGCAGCATTTCGATCAATACAGGTGCTACGCGCACATCTTGAATTTTTCCCAGCGCGGTCACCGCATGTTCGCGTATCGCTGCTTCGGGGTGATTCAAAGACTCGATCAAAATATCCACAGCCTGCGGACCAAATTTCGTCAGCGCCTCGGCGGCGGCTTCACCCACTTCATGGTGCAGGTCGTATAAGGCCATGCCCAACTCTTCAATGGCGCGAATATCCCCCAACTTCGAGAGAATCATCGCCGCAAACTTGCGGACCGTCCCTTCCTTATCGGCAAGTGCATCGATCAATGGATACACCACCGCTTCGCCCATATTCTCAATGGCGGTCAACAGCACAGAAACGGCCTGCTCCTTTTCATACCACCAGTAGGAATCGCGCAGCGCTTCCATAAGAAAAGGGATCGCAGCAGGATGACGGGTATCTCCCAGGGCTTTCGCGGCGGCCTGTCGCACCTCGATCTTCAAATCGTCGAGCAAGACATTGGTAATCTCATCAAAAGTGGAAGGGTCGCGGAATTTTGCAACAGCCTTGCAGGCTGCAATGCGGACTTCGTCCTCGGGGTCTTTGAGCAAGGGCAACAAATCTGAAACGGTTCTTTCTTCACCGATGGCTGCGAGGGCCCAAAGGGCTTTTGCCCGCACCGTAAAATATTCGCTCTTCAACGCATCCAGCAGGACGGGTATGAGCGCCTTATCTTTGCTGAAGCCAAAAACTTCGATGATCCGTCCGCGGATGACGGGATGCGCGGTGGAAAGTACCTTGATCAATTGAGGTTGGGCAGGAGATATTCGGGCGAGAAGATGCTGATAGAGCAGAAGCAGGTTCAAGTCTTGGGTTTGAAGCGCTTCCATCAGGGCCGGCACGGCATCGGCGCCGAGTTTCAAGAGGCTTTGTGAGGCGGCATCACGTTTCGTCGAATCCGCAAGCTGCGAAATCAACTTCCTTGCTTCTCCCTGTTTCGAACCTGTGAGCCAGTCCATGTTTTTATTCTAATCTAAAATTTATCAGTGAAGAAAAGTTCAAAGGAAGTATCTTTCAAAAACTCTCAGGCCAGAAATCGGCCAATTTTTCTCTGATATAATCCCCGATTCGATTTGCGGGAATCATAACGCCAGAGGGCTTTTGGTGTTCTTTTCCTAAGCATCACACTAATTTTCAGTGCGCTTTGGCGCACGATAAACCTTATCGGAGTTCCCAACTAATGAAGAAAGAACAACAGTTAGACCTCTATTACCAGATGGTACTGATCCGTCGTGCAGAAGAACGCGGCGCGGAGTTGTACCAGCAGGGCAAAATCGGCGGCTTCATGCATCTTTATATCGGTCAGGAAGCCGTTTCGACTGGTTTGATCGCGGCACGTGAACCACGTGACCGTGTCATCACTGCCTACCGTGACCATGGCGTGGCCATCAATTGCGGCATTTCCACCAACGAAGTAATGGCGGAACTGCTCGGCAAGGCTACGGGCATGTCGAAGGGCAAGGGCGGTTCAATGCACATGGCAAGCACCGAGAAGAACATGTGGGGCGGACACGCCATCGTCGGCGGCCACCTCCCTGTTGCGGCAGGACTCGCCCTTGGCGACCAGTACGCCAAGAACGACAACATCACCATCTGCATGTTTGGTGATGGCGCCACCAACATCGGCTACTTCCATGAAGCCTTGAACCTCGCCAAGACATGGGGATTGCGGGTGTTGTGGGTTTGTGAAAACAACCAATACGGCATGGGGACCGCGGTTGAGCGCGCCTCGGCTGTGACCGAGATCCGCCAAAAGGCTGAAGGCTATGGCATGAAAAACGGCCAGGTGGACGGCATGGATGTGATGAAGGTTTACGAAGCCGCAAAAGAAGCCTTGGACTTTATCCGCAAAGAGGGCCAGCCCTACCTGCTTGAAATTGACACCTACCGCTTCCGCGGTCACTCCATGGGCGACCCCGAACGCTACCGCAAAGCTGAAGAAGTGAAGCAGTGGCAGGAAAATGACCCCATCGGCATCTATAACAAGTATCTGCTTGATAAAAAGATCGCCACCCGCAAGCAATTGGATGAAATCGAATCGCGCGCGGACGAAGAAGTGAACAAGGCTGTTGAGTTTGCAGAAGCCAGCCCCGAACCCACAATGGAAGACCTGTACGCGGATATTTACGCGGATAACTAAAACCACTAAGACACAAAGTCACGGAGGCACAAAGAAGTAAAAATCTTGGTGTCTTGGGGTCTTCGTGGCTTCGTGGTTAAGGAATAACACAATGGCAAAAATTACAATGCGCGAGGCGATCTCGCAAGCTTTAATGGAAGAAATGGACCGCGACCCCGCCGTCTTTATCATGGGCGAGGAAGTCGGTGTTTGGGGTGGCACTTATGCCGTCACCAAAGGTTTTTTTGACAAGTACGGTGCAGACCGCATCAAAGACACCCCCATTGCAGAAAACGCCATCCTCGGTGCGGCCATTGGCGCGGCGATGGTTGGTCAGCGCCCGATCGCTGAGTTGATGACCATCAACTTCGCCTTCTCGGCAATGGACTACATCGTCAATCAAGCGGCCAAACTGCGCTACATGTTCGGTGGACAGTTCATGTTGCCGCTCGTCATCCGTGCCGTCGGCGGCGGCGGACGCCAACTTGGCGCTACCCACTCGCAGACTCCCGACGCCATCTTCGCGCACTTCCCCGGTCTGAAAGTCGTCAGCCCTGGAACGCCAGAAGATGCCAAGGGTCTTTTGAAATCCGCCATTCGGTCGAATGATCCGATTCTCTTCATCGAACACGCCACCATGTACCAGGTCCGCGGCGAAGTTCCCGAAGGTGAATACACCATCCCGATTGGCAAATCCAAAATTCAGCGCCCCGGCAAAGACCTCACCATCGTCACGTACTGCAAAGGTCTTGAACTCTCCATGAAGGCGGCAGATGAACTCAGCAAGCAAGGCATCGAAGCCGAGATCGTTGACCTGCGCACCCTGCGCCCGCTCGATATGGAACCCGTGCTCGAATCGTTCAAGAAAACCAACCGCGCCATCGTTGTTGAAGAAGGCTGGAAGTCTTACGGCGTCGGCAGCGAAATCGTCAGCCGCATCTACGAAGAAGCCTTCGATTATGTAGACGCACCGATCATCCGCGTGGCACAAAAAGAAGTGCCCCTGCCTTACAACCGCACCCTCGAACAAGCCGCACTCCCGCAAGTTCACGACATCGTCGCCGCGGCAAAGGAGGTCTTGAAATAATGGCTGAAACAATCAACATGCCCAAACTTGGCTTCGACATGGCGGAAGGTCTTCTCGTCCGCTGGGTGAAGCAAGTTGGCGAAAATATCAATAAGGGCGATGTCCTCGCCGAGATCGAAACCGACAAAGCCACCGTCGAAGTCGAATCTTCCGCCAGCGGTGTTGTGCTCTCACACATCGTCGATCAAGGCAGCATGGTGCCCGTCAATGCACCGATTGCCGTCGTTGGCGCTGCCGGTGAAAAAGTGGATGCGCCTGCGGCGGCTCCAAAAGCAGAAGCCAAAGCGGAAGAAAAACCTGCGGCTCAGACTCAGCCGACAGCTGCTTCCGCTCCCTCTGGGCA
>DAOQID010000042.1:0-31084 GCA_035339375.1 Anaerolineales bacterium
ACTGCAATCGCCATTCAAAATGCACGTGCATTCGAAGAGACACAGGCCGCGCTCGCCGAAAGCCAGATCTTGTACGGCACAGTTATTAAACAAGCATGGCAGACAAATGTCCGTGTTGAGAACAAATTGGGCTACCGTTTTTCAGGCACAATACCCATGCTGCTCGAAAAACCTGTTGATTCACAAGAGTTACAAGCTGCCTTTGAAAGTGGAAAAACGGTCATCCTTGCACCGGAAGATCAAAACCGCGCAGAAGGCAGTGTGCTGGCCGTTCCTTTGATCCTGCGCGGTGAAACAGTTGGTGTCATCCATGTCAAAACCCCGGCAGATATCGACATGGGTGAAGATGAAGCAGATATTGTCCGTGCTACTGCGGAACGTGTGGTGCTTGCACTTGAAAACTCAACATTACTTGAGGAATCACAGAGGCGTGCTTTACGTGAACAAACCATTGGCCAAATTTCCTCAAAGATCAGTGCTGGCACAGAGATCGAAATGATCTTAAAAACAGCTGTTCGAGAGTTGGGCAGTCAGATCAGCGGCGCCCAGATTTCGGTTGAGATTGGAAGCGACAATGATGAATAGAGATACAAACATGGAACGCGCATCCAATTCACAGCAGGTAGATAGCGTTCTCGTACGCAATGCATATACCATCAGCATCATGCTGTTGATCACAGCCATTCCAAGCGTTGGCTTGTTTGTTTATTATGCTTTGCTCAAGGGTTCCGCGCAAATATTAACGATATCCATCATCATGTTCATTGCGAGTTTTGGTGCAGTCGCCGCTCTTTTCCTGATACGCCGCGGCAGATCAAATCTTGCGATGATGATCATAATCACCAGTTTCACCATCACATTTGTTGCAATACCATTTTTCATCAAAGGCCTTGGTGTTATCCTTGCCATAAGCATGTTTATTTTGGCAGTGTCCATCACGGGCCTGGCAATGCCTACAAGATATGCAGCATCAGGCTTGATCGTCGGACTCTCATCTGGTGCGCTGATCCTTCTGCTTGATTATTTGTTCCTTGGCGAGGCAAGAGTTCGCGTGCCAGAGCTGGAGAGAGCCACTGTTTTCATCGTAGTTGGTTTCGCATTATTCTTTGGCGCCTTCACAGTCCGCCACTTTAACCGTTTTAGTTTGCGCATCAAAATCACCATTAGTATTCTCTTAACAGGCGGCGTCATTGTGGTCACCCTGGTTTGGTTTGCCGCCAGCCGTACTGGAAACATCATCAACACACTCACAACCAGGTACGAAACGGCATCCAGAGAAAACATTCAAAATCAGCTGCTTCATACTGTGGAAGACAGAGCCGCTCAAACCAATGGCTTCTTCGACAAACTTCAAAACGACCTGGGGATTCTGGCAAAATACCGCGCCAGCCTCGAACAACAAAAAGATATCTTCATTGACAGCACATATTGGGATGCAGACAATAAAGTCATCCAATTAACAGAAGGACAATACGGCAACTCCCCAGCAGATGTAGCCTCGATATTTATCCCTTCTACAGTTGTAGTGGATCAATCTCTTTACAATGATTTAAATACAACAGCATATCTTGATTTTTATGCCCCCAATTTCCTGCAAACACACTCCAGTGTAATTGCCTTGTATTTCATTAACACAGCGGGTGCCACCACCTACTACCCCAACATCAGGCTTGCGGAAAACGTTCCTGCAGATTTTGATCCCACCAAAGAGATCTTTTACACAATTGCCTCCCCGGAAAACAATCCCTCACGTGAGCCGCGTTGGACAGATACCTACGAAGACCCTGCAGGCAATGGTTTGATCACCACACTTTCCATCCCCGTGTATCAAAACGATACATTCTTAGGCGTCATAGGTTTGGATGTTCAACTAGCCCAAATTGAACGTGCCATTGCCAATGTAAAGGTTGGAGATACAGGGTATGCATTCCTTGTTGATAAAGCCGGTCATATTCTGTCGATGCCGCCAGAAGGATATCTGTTTTACAATATTTCACCCGAAGAGGTCACAACTAATTCCGTTCATGAGCTTTCCGTCCTGTCCAAGGGTCCTTTCGATGTACAGGAAGCAACCGCTCAAATGATCAATGGTGACAGCGAGATTGCAACCATCAAAAATGGAGACGGTAATTCTTTCTTCATTTTCTCACCCGTTACAGTACCCAATTACCGCCTTGGGATCGTAGCACCTGAAAACGAATTCACAACAGAGTTCGTTCAATCAAGGAGCGAGATCGAGGATATTGTTCAATCGGCCCTGCAGGGTGTGGCAATCATTCTAATCGTATTGCTTGTTGGCGCAATCATTGTCAGTTTATGGATCGGGCAGCTTATCACCCGCCCATTGGTGCGCCTGACACAGACAGCAGAAAAAATATCGCAAGGCGATTTTGCCGCGCGCGCATTAGTAGAAACAGGTGACGAAACAGGAGTACTCGCCAAGGCATTCAACAGCATGGCTGAGATCTTGAATTCCACGCTCCTTGGGCTTGAAAAAAGCATTCTCGAGCGGACTCGGGAACTTGAGGAGGCAAACCAAAGTATCATTCGCCGCGCCGGTCAGTTTGAAGCCATTGCTCGTGTAGCCCGCACAATCAGTTCAACTCAAACGCTCAACTCACTGCTCCCTCAAATCGTGGATACGATCTCACAGGAATTTGGCTTTTACCACGTCGGCATATTCCTGGTGGATGCCCACCGCGAATATGCGATTCTCGCTGCCGCAAATAGTGAAGGCGGCAAAAGAATGCTCAACCGCAACCATAGATTGCTGGTTGGCGGAACCGGTATCGTAGGATTTGTTACCAACTCCGGACAGCCGCGCGTCGCGCTGGACGTTGGAATGGATGCTGCTTTCTTCAACAATCCTGACCTTCCAGATACTCATTCCGAAATTGCGCTTCCCCTGCTGATTGGTACACAAGTCATTGGCGCTTTGGATGTACAAAGCCGCGAGACTGATGCTTTTTCACAGGAAGATGTCAGCATCCTATCCACACTTGCTGATCAGGTAAGTATCGCCATCCAAAATGCACGTTCCTATCAACAGAGCCGTGATGCACTCGACCAAGCCGAAGCCGCATCCATGCAAATGAGCGAGTTGCAATGGGGCCGCTTCTTCGCAGAACAGCCTTCAAATGGCTTTGTATTTGACGGCCTCGATGCAAAAGACATCAAGCAAGTCAAAACCAAGGATGAGAACACCTATACAATCCCCTTGATCTTGCGCGGAACAAAGATCGGTACTCTTAAGCTAAATACAGACAATCCAAACCGCACATGGACCGACGATGAGATCGCGATGGCCCAAGCCACTGCCGAACGTACGGCATTCGCCATTGAAAACGCCCGTTTGTTGCAGGAAGCCCAAAAACGAGCAGCCAAAGAGCGTGCCATCGGACAAATCACTGCAAAGATCGGCGGTTTGATCAACATCGAAAGCATCCTGCAAACTTCGATACAGGAACTTGGGAATACCATTCCCAATACAGATATCGCCATCCAAATCTCCCCTGAAGAGCTAGAGCAAAAGTAAAACGCTCAGGAGAATGATATGTTGTTAAAGATCATTAATTATTTTAGAGATGAAGAAGACAGCGACCCATCTTTTATCAGATTGGTGCGCAACATTGTCATTTTCGTATTGGTTGTAAATATCGCGCTTCTTCCACTCGTAACAGGAATTGTAGGAGAGGGCTCTCGTAACCCGCGCGCATTTTTCACGCTCCTAACCACCTTAATTCTTGAAATCATCTCACTATTCCTGGTTACACGCGGAAAACTGGGCATGGCAAAAGTGGTGGTTCCATTTGCATTAATTGCTGCGGTAACCATCATCTCTCTGACTACCAATGGGTTAAAGAACGCAGCCATGGTTGGAATGCCTATCATTCTGGTAATTTCTGCCATCCTGCTTGGACGTCGCTCTATTTATCTAACCACACCTGTCGCCATCATCGCTGTAACAATCGTTGCTGTCGCAAATTTACAAAATCAAATCCCTATTATCCCTGCTGGCGTTGACGATGCGATTATTCTTCCTGTTTTGCTATTGGGTACTGCTGCCATTGTACAGCTATTGATCACCCGCCTAAACGATAGCATTAAACGTGCCCGTGAAAGTGAACAGATCCAGAAAACAGAAAACGCTGAGCTGAACGAACTGCGTTCCATGCTCGAAGAACGCGTTAATCAGCGCACATCAGAATTGGAGTTCGCGAATCGGAACAATGAACGCCGTGCCCGTCAATTCGAAGCCATTTCGCAAGTCGTCCGTGTAGTTTCAAGCATCCAAGACCTGGAGCTGCTCATTCCTCGTATTGCCCAAGTGATCAGCGAGCAGTTCGGTTTTTATCATACCGGCATCTTCCTGCTTGATGACGAACGCGAATATGCCATCCTCCGTGCTGCAAACAGTGAAGGGGGGAGAAAAATGCTTGAGCGGGGACACAAGCTTCAGGTCGGTCAGACCGGTATTGTGGGTTTCGTCACCGCAACAGGTCAGCCTCGCATCGCCCTGGACGTAGGATCTGATGCTGTTTTCTTTGACAATCCTGACCTGCCCAACACCCGCTCCGAAATTGCACTACCACTTCGCTATGCAGGCCAGATCATTGGGGCTTTGGACGTACAAAGTACTGAAGCCAACGCCTTCGGCCAAAACGATGTGGAGGCACTAACCACACTTGCTGATCAGATTTCGATTGCGATCAATAACACACAAGTCCTGGAAGAATCGCGAAAAGCCTTTGCAGAGTCGCAAAGCAGATTTGGTGATGCCGTTCTGGAATCATGGAAGATCATGCAACCTGAGTCTCTTGGCTTGGGGTATCAATTGGTAAATTCATCAATCAAACCATTGGATGTTCCACTGAACGGTGATCATATTCAAGAAGCGATCTCACAGGAAAAGCCGATCTTAGACAATCCGGAAGGGAAAGTTTCACAACTTGCCATTCCCATCCGTATGCGTGGAAAAATTATAGGAATCATGAATCTAAGTTCAAAAAATGATTACGTATTAACAAAAGATGACGCTGATATTGCCGAAGCAGTTTCAGAGCGTCTTTCACTTGCAATTGAAACAGCCACACTCTTAAGGACAACCCAACACCGCGCAGATATCGAACGTGTGACAGCAGATATTTCCTCAAAGATCAGCTCATCTACTCACTTCGATGCCATTTTGCAAATCACCGCCCAGGAACTCAGTAAAGCACTTGGCGGGTCAGATGTGCTGGTACAGATCGAGCCAGTATCAATGGAATTAGGCATGTCCAGCTAGTATTATGGAAAATCAATAATGCGAACCCCCACCTCCAAGTTCCTGCCCGTGCTGCTTCTTACCGTTATTTTTTCTGCCTGCACGGCAATTTCACAGCCTGTGTCTGCCCCACTGCCGCCACTCCGCGTTGAGTTTACGAATTGGTGGGGTGATTACACACTGCTGGTCGCACAGGAAAAAGGCTTTTTTGAAAAATATGGTGTACAGGTGGAGCCTGTGTACTACGAGTTCTTTTCAGATACCTATCCTGATCTCGCCGCAGGTCAGCTGGATGCAGGTCTGATCGCAGTTGGAGATACCATCAATATTTCCCGTATCGCCCCAATGAAAGTAGTCGCAGTTCACGACAATGGCGGAGATGATGCCATGGTCGCAAGGCCTGAAATCCTTTCGATTGAAAATCTACGAGGCCTGACCGTTGGAACCCAAATTGGCTCACAATACGAGTTGATGATCACAGAAATGCTTCGCAGTGCGAATATGGATATTGCCGATGTTAAGGTCGTTTCCATTTACCCAGAAGATGGTTTGGCAGCTCTTGAAAACAACCAGGTACAGGCTGTTTATATTTGGGAACCTTATTTATCAGAAGCGCTATCAAAAGGATACAAAGTCCTATACCCACAAGAACAATTGCATCTCTTTCCCGATCTGATCGTCTTCCAAAAATCGGTGACAGACCAAAGACCAGATGATGTGCGCGCCTTTCTAAAAGCATGGTTTGAAGCTGTTGACTACCGCTTGCAAAACCCAGAAGAGACCCGCGCCATTGCCGCCAAATATCTGGGTGTAAGTGTGGAAGAAGTGCAACCAGATGACAATCTAAAAATTCTTACATTGGAAGATAATAAAGCCATCTTTAGGCTTGAAAGTGAAAACTCCATCTACACGGTTACCAAGATCACATCCGATTTCCTAATCGCAATTGGGACAATCACTCAAATGCCAGACCCGTTAGAATTACTAGACTCAAGATACCTGCCTTAACTGTACAAATCAACAAGTGAGTAACTCATGAATGTAAAAAACACAAGCGACCAACAAGAAGAAGCCCGTCTCAAAAGAAACGCTCTAGGAATCAGCCTGATCACCGGCATCCTTTTTCTTGTTGTTTCTGTGTTTGCTGTCATTGTCGGCTACCAAGAAAATGGCATGAACGGCCTCTGGGGCGGCGCAATTACTGGCTTCATTTCTCTGGCTGCATTCTTCTCATCCATACAGGCCTATCGCGGGCGTACTTCAATCGGCATTGGGTTCTTAATTTTCGCGATTTTGCTGGTCTCCTTTGCCATACCGATCGTTGCACAAGGACACGGTCTTGCACTAAGCATCCTGGTCCTCGTTGTGGTGGCAAGCATTTCCTCCACTACCCTATCAGCCAAGTGGACGACACGATCAATCATAATCGCATTCATTGTGGCTGCCGCCATCATTCTGATCGATCTCTATCTCCCGGATTTAGGGCTGCCGGGAAACCCCACTTACATCAATATCGTCGCTTTGGTGACATCACTTGCTTATATCGCCTTTATTCTTAGAAGCTTTAACACTTACTCACTACGGACCAAGATTATTACGGCATTTACACTAATCACGATCACCCCTCTTGTTACTCTGGGGTATTTTTACAGCCTGTCATCCACCCGAATCCTCGAAAACCAAAGCAAACTACAACTGACCAATATTGCAAAGATTCAAGCTGAAAGCGTGGACAACTTCATCACGAATCAAATAGACAGTGTTCACGCTGACGCAAAACAGCTGGCTTTCGTTGAATATCTTCGCCTGCCAGCCGCCGCCCGTTCGGGCAGCGTAAAAGAGTTAAATGCGCGTCTGGCGCTTCTGGCGTTAACACGCAGGGACCCGGTATTCATACATTCGATCGCCATTTTAGACACCGATGGAACAAATCTTATTGACACCTTTGAAGACTACAAGGGTCAAACAGAGAATAGCTTGATATATTTCGTTCGTCCAATGCAAACAGGCCTTCCATTTGCGTCCAACATTCTATTCCAGAACAATCGAAACCACATATATTTTTCCGCACCCATCAAATCACAAAACGGAAACACCATTGGCATCCTGCGAGTTGAATATCACGCCACAATAATTCAGGCAATTGTGCGCTCAGTCGACCCTCTTAATGCAGGAACAACCCTGTCGCTTGTAGACACTAATACATATCTGCGTGTGGCCTACACAGGTGACCGTGACGAACTTTTCAAGACCTATAAAGATTTTTCGGCGCCTGATCTCGCAGTTTTGCAATCTGAAGGACGGCTGCCTTCCATCTCAATAGAAAGTCTTTTAACGGAAACAGATGTTGCAATGGTGGATGGCATTGACAATCTACAACAACAATCATTTTTCGATGCCACATCAAAATCACTCGGGTCAACCACAAACACTGGTGTTTTTCTGGAAACCCAACCGTGGGTTGCAATCGTAAGGCAATCCAAATCCAATTATCTGGCACCAGTAGAAGACCAAAACAGGACGACCATCCTGATTTCACTGATCATGGTCATCCTGAGCATTGGCGCGGGGTTCCTTGCCTCCCAAGTGATCACCTCACCGCTCCTGACTCTTGCAAAAACCGCCGAACAAATCGCAGTCGGCAATCGTTCGGCACGCGCTGAGGCAGTGACAGAAGATGAAATCGGCTTGCTTGCCAAGTCATTCAACCGCATGACAGATGAGCTAAACCAAGCCTTCAAAAACCTTGAAATTCGTGTTGTAGAAAGAACCACCGACCTTGAAATCGCCCGTCGTCAAAGCGAAAAACGCGCCAGCGAACTACAAGCCATTGGCGAAATCTCAAAAGTTATCACAGGCGAACAAGCCCTCGAAAAACTTCTTCCATTGATCTCTAGGCTCGTAAGTGAACGTTTCGGCTTTTATCACACAGGTATCTTCCTGCTAAATGAGACAAACCAGTTTGCTGTTTTGCAGGCAGCCAGCAGTGAGGGCGGCCAAAAAATGCTTGAACGCGGACACAAACTCGAAGTCGGCGAAAGTGGAATCGTTGGTTATGTTGCAAAATTCGGAATGCCCCGCATCTCGCTTGACGTTGGGCATGATGCGGTTTTCTTCAACAATCCCGACCTCCCCAACACGCGCTCTGAAATGGCACTACCTCTTAAGGTCCGCAATCGTATTGTAGGCGTACTTGATGTGCAAAGTGAAAAACCAGGCGCGTTTACTGAATACGATGCCAGTACACTTAGTATTCTTGCCGACCAAATCGCAATTGCCCTCGAAAACGCCCGCTTGTTCACACAAAATCAACAAGCTCTTGCTGAGGCTCAGGCGCAGTATCGTCAAAACCTGCAAAGCAGTTGGAGAGTATTCAGTCGGGAAGAAGAGACCATTGGGTACCACCAAGGCTTAATGGGTGGCAAAAAAATATCAAAACCCGTTGAGACCGAAGAAATCCGCGAAGCAATCAACCGTGGAAATGTCCTTGTTCTTAATTCAGAAACAGACAAACGAGAAGCCACGATCGTTGTCCCGATCAAACTACGTGGACAGATTATTGGCACAATGAACATCAAAGCACCTTCAGCAAACCGCACCTGGTCCAGAAATGAAGTCAATCTTGCCGAGGCAATTTCAGAGCGTCTTTCCCTAGCCCTTGAAAATGCCCGCCTGATTCAGGAATCGCAAAGACAGGTAATCAAGGAACAAACCATCAGTGAAGTTACTGGAAAGATCGGCGCATCCATCAACTTAAAGAGTGTACTTCAAACGGCAGTAGAAGAGTTAGGCCACGCCATTCCGGGGTCCGAAGTACTCATTGAATTCGAACAAAAGAACGAGAATATGGAGTAATCCCCTAATGACTGCTGCTTATTCAGAAACCCCCATATTCCAAAACAGGGAACAAGAGCAACGTGAGCGTATTGCGCTGACAGTTGCAAGAGCATTCCTTGTCACCAGCACGATCATTTCATTCTCCATTCTTTACATTGCCATCAGCCTTAACAGTTGGCAGCTTTTTACTTTGTATGGTGGCAATATTTTATATATCCTTTTGACATATGCTGGCTTGCAACAGCTTCAAAAGAAAAACACCTTGTTTGGGATTTTTCTAGTAACTGGTTCAGTCCACTTAACAATCATACTATTGCCGATTCTATTCGAAGGCATAGCCACCCTGGCTGGTCTTTTTAGCACGTTGGCAGCAGCACTAATTTTGAGTCAGACCCTTGAGACCAGGGTTGCCCGAGGAGCTATCGTAGTCAGCAATATCACTGGGATTGGCATCATCCTGCTTGGATCCATCCCGGTTCCCGTTAGAATTCAAATCCCAAGCGTTTTGGTGGTTACAATAGCCATCCTTGCGATAATTGAAACTGCCATTTTTATGGTATTGATCTGGCGTCAATTTAGAACATTTAACATCCAAACAAAACTGACGCTTGTCTTTATTACAATTCTTGTCACATCATTGCTGGTCACAGGTGGTTACAATGCCGTCCAAAGCTACAGAACTCAGCGGGCACAAACCGCAAACAACCTGGAAAACGAACTTGGTGTAAAACGATCGGTCATTATCGATTTCCTCGAAGCTTCCAGACAGGATGTAGTCTTCCTCGGAGAAGCAGAAGTTGTACAAAGTTATGTAAAGACGATCGATGACATTGCTGCCCCCAACATTGTTGTCAGAGCGAGAACCATCATGGAGCGTGAATTCCGCCGTTTTGCAGAAAGCCGCGGGATTTATCAAGAAATACGCTTCCTGAACAACGACGGGAACGAAGTAATTCGAATAGATACCGCTCTGGATGGTAATTCATCCATTGTGCCGCAGGCGGAACTACGGCAGAAAGGTGAACTTGATCCTGCAAGGGAATTAAGCTATTTCGCGCAGACAATCACCCTGCCAGCTGGTCGTTTATTCCAGTCTCCAATCAACCTCAGAAAACTGGATGGAACGATCGTCACACCACATGAGCCGATCATTCAATTTGGTGTACCTCTCGTCATTAACACGCAAACCAAAGGCGTGATCATGGCAAATATCTATGCCGAGAAATTCCTCGGGATTCTCTCCGCATCAGGTGATGATACTTTTTTGGTGGACACAAACGGTTACTACATTGCCCATCCTGATGAATCCAAGAGGTGGGGCAACGATCTAAACAACAATATAACCATCAAAAATGACTTTCCAGACCTCGTAAACAATCTTAACAATGGAAACTCTGGAAGTATGGAGTCAAATGGATATCTTGTAATCTATACCCCCATCACGATCCCTGGCGAAACAGAACCACGCTGGTATATTGGCTCATTTGTCTCCATAGACTCGATCACAAAACCGATCTTCGAATCAACCTACAATGCGTTATCTTTGTTATTGCTAACGATCATCGCCTCTATTTTTATTATGAGCACCCTGAGCAATTCAATTACTTCTCCACTGGGCAATCTGGCACTGGCTGCACAAGATGTTGCTGCAGGGAAATTATCCGCTCGCGTTAATCTTCAAACCAATGACGAAATCGGTGCATTGGCATCCATTTTCAACTCAATGACCGACCAACTCCGAGAGACGGTATCCAGTCTCGAAGCCCGAGTCGCAGACCGTACCGCAGAACTTGCAAAAGAAAAACAACAGTCTGACACACGCGCAAAACAGTTTGAGGCCATTACCAAGGTGGCCCGCGCAATCAGCGCCAAAAGCAACTTGCAGGATTTGCTTCCTCAAATTTCCAGGGTGATCAGTGAGCAATTCGGTTTTTATCACGTGGGAATTTTCCTCAATGACCCCGCCAATCATATGGCTGTTCTAAGCGCAGCAAATAGTGATGGTGGAAAAAAGATGCTGCAACGCAGTCATCAATTAAGAATCGGTGAACAAGGTATTGTGGGTTATGTGGCACAAACAGGGAACCCGCGTATTGCCCTTGATGTCGGTGAAGATGCGAATTTCTTCAACAACCCAGACCTGCCAGACACGCACTCTGAAATGGCACTGCCGCTCAAGGCCAGTAACAAAATCATTGGCGTGCTTGATATTCAAAGCACAATGACCGCCGCGTTTACCGATGAGGATTTCGAAGCCCTTTCAGCGCTTGCCGATCAAGTGAGCCTGGCGATCGAGAATGCCCGCCTCTTTGATGAGACCGAAAAAATGCTCGCTGAATCCAGAGCACTTCAACGCCAAAACATCCTTGAGACCTGGCAACGTTTACCCAAAGAAGAGAATCTGCGCGGTTTTCGGTATTCGATTACTGGTTCCAACCCATTACGCGAAGGCGATACAAGTTCAGAACAGGTTGACACCAACGAAAAGAGAATCATCAAAGTTCCCATCAACCTTCGTGGAGAGAGTATCGGAGCACTATCCGTACAGGTTTCAAAGCATGAACATGTCAGCACGGACCAAATAGACTTAATCAAAGCTGTCGCAGAACGAGTGGCCTTATCTGCCGAAAATGCACGCTTGTTTGAGGAGACGACCCGCCGCGCAGAACAGGAACGTATCATCGCAGAGATAACATCAAGAATTGGCGCATCCGTAAGAACTGAAAATATTTTACGCACCACTGCGGCTGAACTAAGTCAACTACTGGAAGATGCGGATATTTATATTGAACTGCAAAGCAAGCCACAGGACACAAAGTAGAAATCTTTAGAGGCCGTATGCAAGAGAAAAGTTCCTACCATCAAACTAGCCCGAACAAACAACAGTTGGATCGAAACGCTTTTAATATCAGCGTTATTACTGCCCTGCTTCTTGGTCTGGCACTAGGTGTCGCCTATTTACTGTCCCCCACTTCATTGGACACAATTAGTTTGGTGGGGTTGTTGGCAGGCATTTTCTCTGCTGGTACTAGCATCTGGTTGAGTCGTCGCCAAAAGAGCGAGATCGGCATAGGAATCCTTATAACTGCACTGATCGCAATCTCTGTTTCCCAGGTTTTTGTTAGAAAGGGACAGGCATTAGCTACAAGCATTACAAATATTATTATCATTTCAGGAATCTCTTTTTACACTCTACGACGGAAATGGGCTGGCTGGGCTATTATGGCCTCTTTCTTGATGGCATCTGTTACGGTCGTTATAGATCAATTCACAACGGGAGTTCCAGAGTCATCTCGGCCAGAGGCTGCAACAGCCATTGCTGTGGGCTTAAGCCTTATATATCTGGTAATCATCGCACTACAGTTCAAGAATTTCCCGTTACGCGTGAAATTGATCTTTGGTTTCTTGGTTTTGACCACCCTGCCTCTTTTGATTCTCGGCTGGCAAACCAACCTGGCTACCCGTGAAATCTTGCGAGAAGAGATAAAATCCAGCATTCTCGAAAGCACATTAAGCATAAGTGACGTGTTCCAAGAGTTCGTAGATTCACAGCATGTTGCCATTGGTAAACAGGCACGTACTCCTGAATTGACAGATTTTCTTAGCCTGCCTGCTCCAGAAAGAGCGGATTCCGATCTGGAGGCTGCAGCGCTGGAAACATTGACAAAGTTCAAAGATGAAAGCGCTTCACATATTATCGCCTATTCGTTGGTGGACCTCGGCGGCAGAAATATTTTAAGCACAGATCCATCGGCGATCGGCGTCAGTTACACAGATCAAGCCTTCATTGCCTCGGCAATTACCGATCACAAACCTCATGCTTCGGGTCTCTATTTAACCCGCCAACCTGATGTCCGAATCATCTACTTTGCTACTCCCATCGTGTCCAAAACGAACGATTCACTCGGTGTCCTTCTGGTCACCTACAACGCAAAAATTCTTCAAGCTGTCATGGATACAATCTTGAGAGGGCGGCCAGTAATCAATACAGACCAATATTCATTCTTAATTGACAAAACAGGCTTTTTCGTTCTGGCACATTCGTCCTTTCTCACACTGGATTTCAAAACATATCTCGGTGAAAATGACCCACGGCTGAAAGTTCTTCAAGAACAGGCTGGAACCGACCTGGATGCGATCAAAGCCTTCAACATTCCTCAACCTGAGATTGTGGAAGCTATTAAATCAGCACCGGAAGGAACTTCCTCTTTCCAAATTCCTTCCGTTGAAAATGATGGCAAACTTGCAGAATCTGCCGCAAACACGATTTCAAATTCTGATTGGGTGTTGGTCACATCGCAACCCGTCAGCACGATTTCAAAAGCCACAAGCGGACAAACCCGCAACACCGTCCTCATCAGTATTGCAATCGTTTTTATTGCAGCAGTAAGTGCAGTGGCAGTCTCCAATGTGTTCACAAATCCATTGCAACAATTGACAAGTGTGGCAGAAAAAATCTCTGCAGGCGACTTTTCACAGCAGGCTGAAATAAAAACTCATGACGAAATCGGCCTTCTTGCAGGTGCCATCAACGAAATGGCATCGCAGATCCGAGGCTTTATCGCCAGTCTCGAAAACCGTGTTGAACAGCGCACACTTGAATTGGCACAAAGGACAAATGAACTTGAAAAGCTCACAGAACAAAGCAAAAAACGCGCTGATGAGCTTCAAATCATTGCGGAAATTTCAGGCTACATTTCGGCAGAAAAAGACCTCGAAAGCCTGCTCCCATTAATTACAAAAACTGTGAGCGAACGCTTTGGCTTTTATCATGTCGGTATCTTTCTGCTAAATGAAAATGGGAAATTTGCCGTTCTACGTGCAGCCAACAGCCCAGGCGGACAGGTAATGTTGAAACGTCAACATAAACTTGAAGTCGGCCAGGTCGGTATTGTAGGCAATGTGACAGCCACCGGCATTGCCCGTATCGCTCTTGATACAGGCGCAGATTCGACATTTTTCAATAATCCAGACCTGCCTGAAACGCATTCCGAAATGGCATTACCTTTGATTGCCCGAGGTACAATCATTGGAGCACTTGACGTACAAAGCACTTTCCCCAACGCATTTACCCAGAACGACATCTCCATTCTGGGATTATTAGCCGACCAAATCGCCATTGCCATTGACAATGTCCGCCTGTTGGACGAAACTAAAAAGGCACTCGCAGAAGCACAATCCTCTTTCCGTGAATACCTTGCCGGGGCATGGCAAAACAAATCTGCCTCTGAGATTTTCGGGTATTATCAAACCCTGACCGGCGGCCAGCTCATTACTGGAGAAAAGACACCGGAAGTAGTCGCCAAAACCGAAAAAGACGAGAACGCGCTGTCCATCCCCATTCAACTGCGCGATCAAGTGATTGGCACCGTTCACATCCGCCCAAATAAGGAAGATAGAGCCTGGAGCAGGGATGAGATTAACATTGTCAATGCCGTGGCAGAACGCCTTGGCCTCGCCCTGGATAATGCCCGCCTCTTCGAAGAAACATCGTCACGTGCTTCGCGCGAACGGTTGGTAACAGAAATCACCACCAAGATTCGCGGCACAAACGATCCGCAAGAAATGATTAGAACTGCTGTACAGGAACTTCAACGCGCATTGGGAGCATCCCGAGTCGAGATCGTTCCCAGAAAAAACGCCCCTCCTCCTGATAAATAGACTGGATGGTAAACAATGATCAAAAAAATCGCTATATCCAATGAAAAAGGCGGTGTAGCAAAAACCACCTCCACAATATCACTCGGCGCCGCCCTGGTGGACATGGGAAACCGTGTTCTGCTGGTAGACCTTGATGCCCAAGCCAACCTCACTCTCGCCCTGGGTCTTGAGCCAGGCGAATCTGCAATCACATCCAGCGAAGTAATACTCGATAACATACCTCTCCTGAATGCGCTGCGAAAAACTGAAATCGAGAACCTCGACCTCATCCCATCCAATTCTCGCATCGAAACCGCCGAACAATTTTTACCCGTACGCACCAGTTACACCACAACATTACAACGCGCAATTGCCAGCGCACCTAATTTGCATTACGACTATATCCTGTTCGATTGTCCACCTGCATTGGGCGCCATCACACAAAATGCGCTTATCGCCGCCGACCTTCTCATTATCCCTACACAAGCCGAATATTTTTCGGCATACGCACTTCGGAACATGATGACCTTGATACGAAGAATTCGCGAGGGCGAAAACCCCAACCTGGCCTACCGCGTACTTGTCACCATGCTCGACAAACGTAATCGCACACATCGCAACATCCACGACCAGCTACGTTCTACTTTTGGTGAAGGTGTGTTCAGCACCGTGATCGAAACTGACACAAAATTACGAGAAAGCCCCATCGCCGGTTTGCCCATTTCCCACTACCGCCCCGGCGCACGTGGTTCAATCCAATACCGTGTGCTCGCGCAGGAGTTGATCGAATATGCCAAAGAAACCGAAAATAGACAAACGGCTTAACAAGCTATTCAAAGACATAAATCTGGAAGAAGCTTCCTCCAGCTTGAAACAGGAAGCAAAAGACGAGGCTGAATCTAAAGCCACGGTGACAGAGACAGCTCCCGCGTCAAAACCAGACCCGAAGCCTGCTTCCAAAAAAACGGATACCCGCCCCATCCCGAGGCAGGGTCGTATTCACACATCTACACTGATTCCTCCCGAGCCTGTCATTACCGAGGAACATGAGAATATTGCATCCACCTATGCGGTAAACATCCAAACTGGTTACCAAGATTGGGCCACACTGCGCATCTTGGATGAAACAACACAACGCCAGTGGTCACAAGATGAAGAATTGCTTGTTAAACAAGTTACCGATCAATTATCCCTTGCGCTGGAAAACGCCCAACTTTTTCAGGAAACCCAAAAAAGAGCCAACGAACTCGCCACACTAAACGAAATTGTGCAGGCGATTTCCGAACAGATCGAACTCAAAAACGTCTTAAACACCGCCTACGAACAAATCGTCAAACTGATCCCGCTTGATGCATTTTTTGTCGCTCTCTACGACGAATCATCAAACACAGTTTCCTACCCAATAGTTATTGATGAAGGCAAATCGTATGAGGAACCCAACGAGGCACTCAACCCTGAAAACTTCACAGGGAGAGTCATCAAGTCTGGAAAGTTGCTTCTGGAAGCCGTAAAGCCTGAAGACCTTAAAAGCAAATCAATCAACAGCGACTCTTTCGGCAATAAAAACAAGAATTATGGAACCATGTTGTTCCTGCCCCTGAGGTCTGTTAACAAGACCATGGGGTGTCTTTCAATTCAAAACTACGACTATTTCGCTTACAAGCAGGAAGATATCGCCCTGCTTGAAAACATCGCCAATCAGATATCGATCGGTATTCAGAACGCCCAGCTCTTCAACGACGCAAAACAGAGAAATGAAGAACTTGCCGTACTCAACGGATTGAGCGGCGAACTCTCAACATTGGTTGGTATCAACAATGTAGCCGAATCAGTTTTCAAATACACAAGCAAGTTGATGAGAACAAGTTCCTTCTTCCTGTGCCTGTTGGACGAAAAGCAAATGGAAGTAAGTTTTCCGCTTGTGATTGACGATGGAGAAAAAGTAGAAGTAGCACCGCGGAAAGCAGGCGGAAATGGTTTGACAGATTATGTCATGCGAACAAACCAAACATTGTTTCTGCCCAATCGGGTGAACGAGCGCTCTCTTGCGCTCGGAATTAACATCACGATCATTGGAAACCCCACATCAGCCAAGAGTTGGCTGGGAGTGCCCCTTGCCCTCGGTAACCGCATCCTTGGGGCGATCGTTGTGCAAGACCCTGAGGAAGAGAACGTCTACACTACACACCAGCGTGATGTTCTCATCACCATTGCCCAACAAGCCGCAGTGGCCATCGAAAACACACGCCTCTTTCAAGAAACAGAAAAGCGCGCCGACGAACTTTCTCTAATCAACCGTGTGGTTAGCACACTAACTGGCGCCACCAACCTGAATAACACGCTGGGTCTCGTGATTCGTGAACTGGTGGAAGCATTCCCAGTTTCGCGTGGGGCCATTGCCCTGCTCAACGATGAAAAACAAAGTTTCATCGTAGTTGCGGAGCATTCAAAACAAGATAATCATAATTCGGCATTGGGGCTTGAAATTCCCATCAAAGGAAATACATCAACCGAATCGATTATTTCAACTCGAAAACCTTACATTCTTGAAGATGCTGCCAATAACCCTGCCAACCCGCCAGAAATACGTGAAGAGTTCCAGCGATTAGGTATTGTTTATTCGGCTATCTTTCCAATCATCGTCAACGATACTGTAATCGGCTCCCTTGGCGTGGATACAACTCAAAAAGATACCCGTCTGGACCCGAACGAGATCACATTAATCGAAACAACCCTTTCGCCAATATCAGCAACAATCAGCCGTCTGAATGCAGAAGAAGCGCTCTCACGTTCAGAAGCCGACCTGCGTACCCTTTTCTCCTCAATGGAAGACGTGGTGCTTGTGTTCGACGCAGATGGCCGTTATATACGCATTGCGCCAACAAACCCAGGTCGTTTGGTACGCCCGCCAGAAGATCTGCTCGGAAAACTCATGCACGAGGTATTGCCTGCAAACGTTGCAGATCAATCAGTAGCTGCCATTCGGCATACTCTTGAAACAGGTGAGACCAATCAACTGGAATATGAGCTCCAGATCGGTGAAGAGAAATTCTGGTTCCTTGCAAACCTGACCAAACTCAAAGATGATCAGGTGTTCTGGGTTGCACGTGATATTACCGACCGCAAAAAGGCCGAGGAATCCATTCGCCGCCGCAATGCGTATCTGGCGGCCTCTTCGGAAATTGGCAAGATCGTTACATCCACACTTGACCTTAACACAATTTTTGCCCGTACCGTTAACTTGATCAACGAACGCTTTGGCTTTTTCCATGCAAGTATTTTTATTGTGGAAGAGACAGGATTCAACGCCTTATTACGCGAATCAACAGGCGCCGCCGGTGCGGAAATGAAAAAGAACAAGCACTCTCTCCCCGTCAATGATAAATCCATCGTCGGCAAGGTGGCATTGGATGGGCAGGCTATCGTTGTGAATGATGTCAAAATTGACTCGCTTCACAAATTCAACCCCCTCCTGCCTGAAACAGCTGCCGAAGCCGCCATTCCACTCCGAATTGGCAATCGCGTCATCGGCGTCATTGACGTTCAATCCAAGTCTACAAACTCTTTTACGGATGACGAAATATCGGTGCTTCAAACAGTGGCAGACCAGGTGGCGGTAGCCATTGACAATGCCCGATCCTTTGAACTCTCGCAACAGGCGGTCATGGAAATGCGTGAAATCGACCGCCTCAAGAGTCAATTCCTCGCCAATATGAGCCATGAATTACGCACACCGCTTAACTCCATTATCGGTTTTTCGCGGGTGATCATCAAAGGAATTGACGGCCCGGTAACAGAACTACAGCAACAAGATCTCACCGCCATCTATAATTCAGGTCAGCATCTGCTTGGTCTTATCAATGACATTCTTGACCTTTCGAAGATCGAAGCTGGCAAGATGGAACTGGCCTTCGATGAAGTCAACATTGTGGATATCACATCCAGTGTACTCTCCACCATGAGCGGTCTCATCAAAGATAAACCCATCCAGATGAAGCGTATTCTCGAACCCAACCTGCCGACGGTTCGAGCAGATGCCATTCGTATTCGGCAGGTTATGATCAACCTGTTATCCAATGCGGCTAAATTCACCGATGAAGGTGATATTCTTGTTGAAGTGGGTCTCAAACCTGGGCAGGGATCCACCCGCCGCGAATTAAGAGTCAGCGTAACCGATACAGGCCCTGGTATTTCCGTTCAGGATCAGGCAAAATTATTCCAGCCATTCTCTCAGGTGGACGATTCACCAACTCGTAAAACTGGCGGTACAGGTTTGGGCCTGTCCATCTGCCAACATATTGTCAACATGCATGGCGGACGAATTTGGATCGAAAGTGAAGTTGGGAAAGGCAGCACTTTCCATTTCACACTTCCGCTTTACCGAAAGGAAGAAGAGGATGCAGACAGTGGAAGGAAGACTGTCCTGACCATTGATGATGACCCTCAAGTGATCGGACTGTATGAAAGATATTTACAGCAACAAGGGTATCAAGTTGTACCGCTTTCCGACCCATCCATGGCTGTGGAACGCGCAAAACAGGTGAAACCATTTGCCATCACACTCGATGTGATGATGCCAGGGATCGATGGCTGGCAGGTTTTGGATAAATTAAAAGCCGACCCGGAAACGCGCAACATTCCGGTCATTGTCTGTAGTATCATTGAGGAATTGGAGAAGGGCTTCAACCTCGGCGCGACCGACTATCTGGTCAAACCCATCCTTGAAGATGACCTTGTCAATGCGCTTGACCGTCTTAACTCTGACGGCTCAATTCGTGAAGTCCTTGTAATTGACGACGACCCGGACGACCTGCGCCTGATCGGAAAAATCCTAACTGATGATGGCCGTTACAAAGCCTCACTCGCTGAAGGCGGCCGCATGGGATGGGATATCATTTCCTCGGGCAATCCTCCACATGCTGTGATTCTCGATCTGTTCATGGAAGAGATGGATGGATTTAGAATTCTGGAAAACATGCAGGCAAGTGAAAAGCTCCGTAACATTCCAGTCATCATTGTCAGTGGAATGGATCTTTCCGCCGAGCAAAAAGAAAAATTAAATGAATCCGGTCAGCGCTTGCTGACAAAGGGCACCTTCAGTGAAAAAGAATTATTGATTTCGATCCAACGTTCATTGGAGAAAGCCCAGGCGAAAAATAAATAGGAGTTTTCAATATCGTGTCATTTATCATAAAGTGCCTTGATTGTGGACATAACGCACCGTATTATCCCACGTCTACGAACTGCCCGAAGTGCAACAGCCAGTGGCGTGAAGCAGAATACGATTATGAGCTTATTGGGAAAACCCTGCCAGCCAAGCTGGCAGGGCGTCCTTTTGACCTCTGGCGCTATCGCGAATTATTGCCTGTACGTAATCCCAATGTGAGTCTTTCTCTTGGAGAAGGCGGCTCACCATTGATACGCGCCGTAAATCTGGGGATGATGCTTGGTTGCCCCAATATTTACATTAAGGATGAGCGTCAAGGTCCAACATCTTCTTTCAAGGATAGGCAGGCTTCAGTTACGATTGCTGCGCTTAAAGAGGCGGGAATTACAGAAATGGTGGCTGCATCCACCGGGAATGTGGCAATTTCCTATTCGGCATACGCATCCCGAGCAGGGATGAAATTATGGGCATTTGTCACCAGTCTTGTACCAGCCACAAAAATGCGTGAGATTGCGTTGTATGGAAGTCAGGTTATCAAGATTACGGGCTCATACGATCAATGCAAACAGGTCGCTTCTGAATTTGCCCGTCAGCGCCATTTGTATCAGGACATGGGCGCGCGCACTATTACCTCCATTGAAGCGATGAAAACCATTGCTTTCGAAATTGCAGAACAATTAACAGCGATCCAGGGGACGGATGGGGCCGCCCCATGGCGCACACCTGATTGGTATGTGCAGGCCATTAGCGGCGGCATGGGGCCAATTGGTGTCTATAAGGGTTTCCGCGAAATGAAAGACATGGGATGGGTCAATCGAATTCCTGCATTTGCCCCCATTCAAGCGGAGGGCTGTGCCCCCATGGTGGATAGCTGGAAAAAGGGCTTGGAAAAAGCCGAACCCGTCGTATCGCCTAAAACCCGCATTGAAACTTTGGCGACCGGTGACCCAGGCCGTGCCTACGAATTTTTACGTTCCTACGTCAACGGCACCAACGGTGCGTTCGAAAGTGTCAGTGATGAAGATGCGTATCGTGCCATGCACGTATTGGCAAAAATGGAAGGCATTTCAGCTGAGCCTGCTGCAGCTGTTGCGTTTGCAGGTCTTTTCAAATTGATCCGTGCGGGCATCATCAAACCGAGTGACACAGTGGTGGTCAACTGCACAGGGCACACCATGCCCGCTGAACCGATCATTCTCGGTGAAAACTGGTCAAGAGATGTCAAATTACCAACCAGTCAGGAAACACCGCAGGAAGGTCTACTGGCAGCACTTACACAGGTGGCGCCTGAGCGTTTCCCCAAGATTGCCATTGTTGAAGATACTACTGAAGCACGCCGCCTTATTCGGCGCATTTTGCAATCGCAGGGTAATTTCACCATTCTGGAAGCAGGCAATGGTCGCGAAGGACTCGAATTGATCCAACGAGAACTGCCTGACCTGATCATTCTTGATCTGATGATGCCTGAAATGGACGGATTCACTGTAATCGAAGCCTTACGTGCCAAACAGGAAACCGCCACCATCCCGGTGATTGTGGCTACTGCCAAAGAACTTACCCCCGATGAAAAGAACAGACTTAGTGGACAAATTCAATCCCTTATGCAAAAAGGCGATTTCCTGAACGACGAATTCCTGGAAGAAGTAAAAACGCTCATCAAATAGCTTTCAAAATGACCATAGGCTGGTACCTTTGCAGAAAAAACATACGGCCGGAGTTCTTGCCGCCTTAAGTTCAGCTGTATTTCTCGGGTTAGCACCTGTTCTGGGAAAACTGGCGATCACATTGGGTTTCTCGCCGTTTGCAGTGGTGGCACTTCGGACTGGGTTTGCCGCTGGTATTCTTTTAATATCCATCACCCTATTCTCTCCTCAATATTTATACATCTTCCCTGTGGGGTTGGTTGGATGTATGTTTGCTGGAGCCATCAACGGTCTTGGCTCCCTGCTTTATTATCTTGCCCTGCAACGGCTGCACGCCAATGTTGGGCAATTGCTTTACTCGCTTTATCCATTTTTCGTTGCCCTCTGGCTGATCCTTGACCACCAGGCACCAAGCCGATTAACACTTTATCGCATCAGCCTTGCTACGGCAGCCGTGGCATTGCTCACCGGCGGGCCACAACAACAAATAGACATCGTGGGCGTTTTTATGATGATCGGCGCTGCCATCTTGTATGCCATGCATTTGCCGATCAATCAGCGCGTGCTTTATGAAGTACCAGCACCCACTGTGGCGTTATACACTCTTCTTTCGATGAGCGCTGTGGTTGTTCCCGTTTACTTGATCTTTGACCGGGCATGGCCCATTGGGGAAGTACCCTGGTTACCAGTCATCGGGCTGACATTTGCAACTGTTTTTTCGCGTATTGCCTTATTTTTAGGGGTGAAGAAAATCGGTGGAATGCAAACCGCCCTGCTGGGACTTGCCGAATTATTGATAGCCATCATCTTCAGCGACATATGGCTTGGCGAAAACCTATCTCTCCTTCAGTGGCTTGGCGCAGCTGGACTTGGCCTGAGCCTGATCCTCGTTATGTATGAAGATACAAACCCTCCAACATATAGCAAAAGAACAGGCTGGCTCTCGTGGATTCGTGCGCCAGACCTGCCAAAAGATATTTTTGGTCCCTACGAATGAAAATCAACAAACAGGTGACCGAGTAGAATATAGAAGACGCTGATTTTGCCCTTGTTAGAGCCAATCAGCGTCTTCATCTCGCTTGCACGAATGCAAGTGTCAAAATCCTAAATTGGAATTTCGGGGGTAATTACTTTTTACGCCTATTTATTACCTTCGTACAAGTATCCCGTCCCTCGCACACTCACCACCCGTTCAGAGAGTGAGGGAAATTGATCCAGCTTATGGCGCAGGCGGCTAACCAGCGGACGTAAAATCTCCGGAGCCTCGCGCTGAGAGGTGTCGTAACCTTGTACCAGTAAAACCAGTTCACGATGTGAAAACACTTTGCCTTCGTTTTCAATCAAGATTCGCAACAACCTGCCTTCAGCGGGTGTGAGGTGTTCGATCTTGTTCTTGTGTTTGATCTGTCTGCGGGAAAGATCCACAGTGGTACCATCTTTAAGGGAAAAGACCGACATTGCCTCGTCTACATCAGCAGAAGTCACATTGCTGGTACGTGACTTTGCAGTTCGACGGGCAAGACCTTTCTTTACACTTGCCAATACCTGTGCAGGAGAGGCAGGCTTCAACAAATAATCGTGGATGCGCAATCGCAGGGCTTGAATGGCCGTTTCAGTGGAGCCAAAGGCTGTGAGCAAAATCACCTCGGTTTCAGGTGAAATCTGATTCACCACCTGCACCACTTCCAACCCATCCATGCCAGGCATGCGCAGGTCTACGATCATCAGGTCGATGGGATGTGTGCGCACATACTCCACCGCGGCCTGCCCGTTCGGAGCGGCTGTAACGTTGTGGCCTTCGAGCTTCAAAATATCTGCCAGAGACTGACGGGCAACGGGCTCATCATCGACCACTAGAATGTTGGACTTCATTGTTCTCCTCCTATGGGTAAGAATATTCGAAAACATGCACCGGGGCCGCGTTCTGGGAGCAATTCCAGTACGCCGCCATGCGCGGTGATTATATTGTAACTCACAGTTAAACCCAACCCTGTCCCGCCATCTTTTGTGCTGAAGAACGGCTCAAAAATATTGGATTGCTTTTCTTCAGGGATACCTTTGCCCTGGTCCTGGAACAATAATTCGACACCTCCTTTGGATTGACGAGCAATGATCTTGAGCACCCCGCCTTCGGGCATGGCATCTACGGCATTCAAGATCAAATTAATAAACACCTGCTGGATCTGGCTGCCGACCGCTTGTATGGGTGAAATCTTCCCAAAGAAATCAACAACAACCTTCACATTCGCTTCAGACAGTTGTTTTGACATCAAATTCAAAATATATTGAAGCATTTCAACCAGGTCAACTGTTTCAAGCGAGGAGGCGCCCGGACGGTAAAAATCAAGCATGCGCCGCACGGTGACCGTTAAACGCTCAAGCTCGGTGCGGGCAAGGTTGAAGTATTCCTGGCGTTTTTCGGCGGGCAGGTCTTCTCGACCTGCAAGGTGCAGACAGTTCTGCACAGCCTGCAACGGGTTGTTGACCTCATGCGCAATGGATGCACTCAAACGACCCGCTGCCGCCATCTTCTCTGCCTGCAGCAGGGCCTTTTGTGAATCTTCCACTTTGCGGACGTAATCCAATTGCTCGGCATACAGACGAGAATTTTCCAGTGCGACAGCCGCCTGACGGGCAAGAATTTGGAACAACTCCAGATCTGATTCGCGAAAGGGCGGTTCGTTCAGGTTGCGTGCGGCATACAAAACCATGCGCAGGTTTGGGCGCTGAATCGGCGTCAGGATCGCTGCACCAAGCCTCAGGTCGGTGAGAAGCGATCTCAGGGTGGTGTTCCCAGGCCCACTGGCATTGAGAAGCAAAGGCGTGGCAGATTCATCGATGTGGGAAATCAAGTTAAGATGGTTCTTCGAAATTTCACGGCCGCGGGAAGCCACGAGTGTAAATTCATGCGTTTCGTTGTTTTGCTGGTAGCAGGCGGCATGAGAACATTGCAGGTGCCCGCAAATGGCGCTGAGGATGAGATCAAGCAGAGGGTCACGGCGCGTTTCTGAAAGCAGGGATTCTGTAACCGAGAAGAGCGGGCGCAATGCCTGTGTGCGGGCGGCATCGCGCTTTTGCTGCGAATCGGCAAGGGCTAGTTTGACCGCGTCAACAAGGTCGCTGCCTTTGCTGAACGGTTTAAGCAAAAGCCCATCCACTCCCTGACGCAAAGCACGAATGGCTGTCTCCACTGTACCATGCCCGGTCATGATGAGCATGGCCGCATCGGGTTGAAGCCGCTGCGCATGTTGAATGACTTCAAAGCCATCCACTTCAGGCATGCGGATGTCAACCAACAACAGGTCGATCTTATTTTCCTTGAGGTAGTTTATGGCTTTGCGCGGGTCGGTCTCTGATTCCACCGTGTACCCCGAACGCGAGAGCAGGCGTTTGCAAAGCATTGCAATGCCAGGTTCATCATCAACGACAAAGACGAAGGGAGTTTCCATGTTTAGATCGGCAGCCAAACTGTGAATGTAGAGCCTTTTCCAGGCTCGCTTGCAATGTCAATACTTCCACCGTGATCTGTGACAATGCCGTAAGTTACAGAAAGCCCCAGGCCCGTGCCGCCGCTATCTCCTTTTGTGGTGAAGAATGGCTCGAAGATGCGATCTTGATTTGCGGGAAGAATGCCAATTCCGCTGTCTTTGACCGCCATGATAACCCAATCGCGTTCTGCACGCACGGCTGAATCAGTTGATACAAACAAATCGCCGCCTTTGGGCATGGCTTGTAAAGCGTTGTGGATCAGGTTGAGTAAAACCTGTTTCATTTGATTGCGGTCAATGGAAACCCAGGGCAGGCTGCTACTCAAACCCAATGTGAGATTTACCCCGTTGGTTTGAATGAGATGCCTGGTGAGTGCTATGACATCATTGACCACTTCGTTCAAATCGGCACGGGTGCGGATGCGCTCTCCCTGCCGCGAAAAATCCAGCAGACGATGGACAACGTCGCTGGCTCGGCGTGCTTCACGCAGAACCATTTCCAAATCATCACGATGCGACGAACCTTCAGGCAGTTCCTCCAAAACAAGTTCGGAGAAGCCTGTCACCGTGGTAAGCGGATTGTTCAACTCGTGGGCAATGCCTGCGGCCATTTCACCCACTGCGGCAAGTTTCGCTGCCTGAATGAGGCGGTTTTCAGCGGAACGCTGTGCTTCAATTCGGGAATTCAACTCGATCTCGATCGCCCTTAACTGACGGATGGTCTCTTGCAGCTTTTGATATTGGTTTGCGCTGGAAATGACGGAAGCCAAAATACCCGCCAGTGACTCCATGGCGATCAGGTCATTGTGCGAGAAGGCATTCTGTTCACGGCTTTCAACATCAATGATGCCGAGAATATTTTCACCATCTTTCAAGGCCACACAAATTTCAGAGTGTGCCTCCCAGCCTTTGAGAGGCTTGTAGAGCTTTTCCTGCCTTGTATCGTTGATCAAAATACTTTCGCCGCTCTGAGAAACAAGCCCCGTCACCCCTTCACGGACGATATATTCGCCGTTGCCCTGATCAGCAAGCGCTTTCTGAACCACTGCCGCCTGTGTACCACCGATGCCTTGAATCGAAAAACTTCCCTCTTCATCCACCAGCAGAATGGCGGCCAATTCATATTTGAAATATTGCGCAACCAATTCAGCGGCAATGTGCGCCACTTCTTTTTTATCGTTCAAGCCGATGACTTGCTGTACCACTTCGTGGATCAGCCCCAGGCTGCGGGCACGGCCTTCGGCCTCTTCGCGCAGGCGGGTGTATTCGATCAACCCTGCCATATGGCTGGTGATAACCACCATCAGATGTTCATCGTACTGACTGTAGGCTTCTGCGTGCAGGTTTTCAATAATGAGGACGCCGATGGCTTGTCCGCGGTATTTGAGGGGGACGATCAACGCCGAGCGTGCGCCTTTGAAAACGGGGACAAATCCCTCTTTGATGGCGTCTGTGACACGGCGTAAACGTGCTTCTTTGAGTATGGGTTGAATGGAATGTCCAGCCAAGGAAACGCTGATGACATTTAATTTGCCGTCAACCATGCGGTAGTCGCGCAACACACGGCCGTCACTGGAGCGCAGAAAGAGGGCGATCAACTCGGTGTTGAAGGCACGAGCCAGCAGACCAAACATGCGGCGGGCAACCTGATCGAGGCTTTGAGCGGAGGAAACCGTGAGGACAAAATCATTGAGCAAGCCCAGCCTGCGCAGATGGGCTGCCATTTCTGAAAAGGTGACCAGCACTTCCACGGACGGAGAGACGCGCTGGGCAAGATCGCGCAATTGCCCCAACTCACTGCTTGAAAATTCGGTCTGACGCCAGAGCGCCACCACCCCGATCAGGCGTTGACCAATGACCAGGGGCAGGCAGATCCATATCCGTGTGTTTGGTTTTAGCGGGCCGCATGGAATCGCATCCCAATTTGGGTGTGTACGCGAAACCACCAGGTCAGAAAGAGAACGATTGACGCGGCGCAGAATGGGATTTGTATCAATGGACAGGGAAAGGTTTTTGGCTTTCGAATCGTTCCACTCGGCTTGAATATCGAGCGATTCGCCGCGTCGGATCGCCAGCCACGCGCCCTGACAATTCACGGTCTGCACGATGGTGTTCAACACTTTTTCGATGGCAAGCGGCAGATCGGAGGCCAAACCAGATTGCAGGTCAGGTAGAAACGGTTGATCTGGCAGGGAGGAATGATTCGAGAGGAGCGAGGCGGTCAGTTTCCAGATCCGCTGGGCGGTGGGAGATTGTCTATCCGCCCCAACCAAAACAGCCCGTGATGACCCCGTAACAGGAAAAACGAAGAAGCGACTCCCAGCGAGTCCGCTCCCTTCAGGAATGGAGCTTGAACGGGGATGCCCCCCACTCAAGGCGCCGCACATCCAGGCATCAATGGACGGCCTTGCCATGATGGCTGCCAACTCGGTTTGGGCCGAACGGTTTAAGTGGAAAACTCCGCGCAAGAGCCATGTGCCGCCAACGCGCTCTGCAAGAACAGCCCACTCGGCTTCGGAAAGTTGCGCGGCATCTTTGAGTTGAGACTCGAGGCTGATTTCAGTCTGCATGGCGGTATGCCAAATTATACACTCCCCCCTGCGTCTATTGCCAAAATTGGCTGTTCAAGAACAAGGCTCCGCCCGCCCAAATTCCAACACTCGGAATCTGGGCGGGATGCATTCTAATTGTTATTTTTCTCCTGCTTGTCTTTTTGCTTCTGCCAAAACTCCCGCCACTTAGCCACCCATTGCTCTTCGGACATGTCATCCGTTTTTTTGCCCGTCAGATTAAAGTATATGCCCAGGATCCAATCTTTGAATGCTTGCAAAGATTCGTCTTTCGGAGCGGAATAATCGCGGCCTTCCGCCTTATTCATCTGCCGACCTTTCAGGCTTGGAAAGTTTTTCCAACTGTGCGCGGATCTGACCAAGCAAAAGCTCGATCTCTTTGCGTTCTTCGATGGCGTGGCGCAGGGAGGTTTCGATGGATACCTTCTCCGCCCCGCTCAAGGTCCGCACCAGGTGTTCGTCGCGGGTGATCTGGGTGAGTTTGTGGTTTAGTTTTGTCTCAAGGCGTTTGCGATAGCCATCGTAAAACTCAAATTCATTGGGGAGTTTTGTCGCGGCAGTTGGGGCGCCTTTTTTCAAAAGTTCCTCCACAACAGGGAGGAATTCCTCCAAAGCAACGGGCTTTTCGATAAACCGAGTGGCACCGATGGTCAGCGCAAAGGTTTTGTCTTCAGGTGCCACATAGGTGGCCGAAAGAAAGACCACGGGAATATCACGGGTTTCAGGGTTGATGCGCAAGCGATGCACAAGGCTGAAACCATCCATTTTGGGCATCAGAATATCGGTAATGACAACGGCGGGACGTTCCTTCTGTATGACTTCAAGAGCTTCCTGCCCGTTGCTGGCGGTGACGACGCGATATCCCTTGAAAACGAGGGTCGCTTCCAATAATTTGAGGATATCGGGGATGTCTTCTACTACAAGCAGATATTCTTGTTTTGTTTCCATAACTCAATTCTAATCCATTGCGGGGTGTCTGGACATGTCAATATCATGTAAAGCATACCCGTCACTCGCTAAACTCAATTTGAAAATACAACCATTGAGTTTCGTTCCCTGAAGGGAACACCACGTCAATGGTATTCACCAAAGTGGAGCCAGTGCGCGGAACAGAGAGACCGTACCCAGAATATTCAACTTCATGCCCGCCAAGGTCAATGCGTATCGGCTTCGTGGGGTGTTCTCCATTTTCGTCCAGTGGATACAACAAACCTGAGGAACCCAAAATATAAAAACGCCCATGAGAATCTTGAAAAATGCGGTTGAAGTACCCAGAATCTTCGGGGAGGCGTTCATCAAAAAGTATCTCTCCCATTTGAGAAAGAATGCGATGCATCACCCAGCGTTCTCCGCCTGTGGTTTGCCCCTCCCGCCAATAAAGGATATGCATATTGCCATGCGTATCCAGATAAGCATCCATTTGTGCGTTCAAAAAAGGCAGTGGATACGCTGCCGTTGGAGGCTCTTCATCAAAAGAGATCAATTCCAGGGGTTTGTTGAGCAGATCATCTGTGCGCCAAAATCCGATCGCATTGAAGGCGTAATCAAAAGAATCCGCAGGCTGTTCATACCCCAAAGCCTGCCAGCGGACATCCCTTGTGGAAACCAGGGCAAACTGCCCATCTGCCTGCGGAAAAACATAAGTGTAACAATATCGAAAATCCAATTCACTGATGCGGCTGACCCATTGCCGATCAGCAGGCAAGTAACAAGACCAATAAAATTCCCCGCCAGGTTCTTCTCCGCCATTGCTTGCTACAATGCACAACGTACCATCAGAGGCAATGCCCGCAGAACTGTACGGCCAATTCCCCTGTATCATGTTCGGAATAACCTGCGCCTCCATTGCAAAAGATCCGTCAATGGGTTTCCCTGCCCAAAGTGTGGCTACACCCTCAGGCCAGCCGACCAGATACAAGGTCCCATCGGGAGCCGCAAGCAGATTGACAGGCTCCCGCCCAGCATCTCCCTCCGCAACTACGACCCAGTCATTTACAGCATTCCGCCTGACCAAGCGCCAGACACGATGCAATTCATCTTTTCCAGAAACCGTATAAGCAGTGAACACCCCCGCATCGGTGCGGACTACACGGGTTTGATGTCCACCCCAAATATTACCTCCGTCACCAGTAGCAGCGGCGTCGGTAATTAACTCCACCTCACTTTGACGAATCTGTACCACACTGACAATGGATTCTGTTTCGAAAGGCGTGACAGCCACCTCAACAGGCACAGTTGCGGTGACCGTGATATTCTCAAGCGGCGAAGTGGTTGGGGTGGGAGAACAGGCGGCAAACAAAAGATAAAACAAAACCTTCCAACAGCCCCACGCCTTGTAAACAGGTCTGCTTTTCATTTTGTGCGGGGCAGACGAAATGAGATCAACAATTGCATCAACAACAAGCCGATCACCACCATCCCAGTGACCATGATCGCACCCATCAACCCCGCATTGAATTGGATCGGGGTTCGCAAGTTTGCATAAGCCGAAATCTCGAATGCGGTTTGAATCATCAGCGCGATCACGCCAAACAGCATGGCTCCAAATGAATTTAGGCGGCCAATGGTTTCCTCCCGCCGTTCAGGAGCAAGCCAGAATTCACGGTTGGGCATGTTGATCAGGTTGGGCGGCAGAACCAGGAATAAAACCTGCAGCGGCAGGCTGACTAAAATAACAACCAGCAGGGTTTGAGCCTGAAACCAAAAAAACTCGGCCTTTGGAGCAAAACGATCTGGGAGACCCTGAGCATTAAAATGCGCAGCCATTTGATCTGGGGTAATGAGCCAAAGGCGAGCCATTTCAAAAAGGCAGAGCAACAATACGGCAACATAAAAGGTTCTTCCGAAACGCATATCACAAGCTCCTCATGTCCTCACGAAGATTACTGGCCTTCAGGAAACAGAAGCGACCATGAATGTTCATCACCAGCCAACAACCCCAAACCTGCCCGGGCAGGCTGGGCACAAGCGTGTGCCTGAAATGCCAAAGCCACTTCGGCAGCGGCAGGTGAAAAATAAGCGATCACCTCACAATGCAAACGACCCTCTGACTCAGAACGGGTAAAAACAGCCATTTCAGGCGGCTTCCCTGCGGAGATAAATGCACGTTGAAAAAACGCCTCGATTTCTGCAGAGGGCACACCAGCCATGATCCCATCACCAAGATTGAGCGAATACCAGTAATTCATAACTCTCCCATCTGCCAGCCGTCAGTTCATACCGCTTTCCCACTCATATTGCTCCACCAGGATCCATTTGGTATCCAGATGTTTTTTTAGGTGTTGGTCAATAACGTCCATACGTTTTTGCTGCTCAGCATGGATTTGCTTTTTCGCAGGGTTCGCGAGAAAACTGGCCTTGTATTCATCATTCAAGCGGATGAACTCCTCCTTATTGAAAATGCCTACATGATCAAGGTAGAGTGAGCTATCAACGCTTTCCCGAAACTCAGGGCGGGCGTTCCTACCAATGTAATC
>DAOQID010000043.1:0-30371 GCA_035339375.1 Anaerolineales bacterium
GAGATCAAGACTTGCTGAAAACAACGTTGACGATTTAATGGCAGGGATTTGGCTCAAAACCGCTTCTTTGCATCTACTGATTGCCTTGAATGGTGCCATTCCCGACTTTGAACTTGCACCAGCCAATGAATACGATTTGGTAGTCGGCTTTATATTGCGTTCTGAATATACCGAGTCATAAAAAGGAAAACAAACAATGGCTAAAGATATTAAATCCATCATTTCTAAAATGACGCTCGAAGAAAAGGCGGCCCTTTGTACTGGAGCCAGCAACTGGTCAACCACGCCCGTTGAACGCCTGGGGATTCCTGAGATGATCGTCTCCGACGGTCCACACGGTGTACGACGTGTAGCAGATGTCCGTTCCATGGGACAGAAAAGCCTGCCTGCCACCTGCTTCCCAACAGCATCCTGCACCGCTTCCACCTGGGACGTGGACCTGATCAAGCAAATGGGCATTGCCCTCGCCGAAGAATGTATCGCCCTCAATGTGGACGTGCTGCTCGGTCCCGGCGTGAATATGAAACGCTCCCCGCTTAATGGGCGCAACTTTGAATATTTCTCCGAAGACCCATTTCTTGCGGGCGAATTAGCCGCGAACTTTATCAATGGTATTCAATCCAAAGGTGTGGGCACTTCACTTAAGCATTATGCCGCCAACAATCAAGAATTCCAACGTTTCAGCATCAGCGCTGAAATTGACGAACGCACCCTGCGCGAGATCTATCTGCCCGCCTTCGAGAAAGCCGTCAAACAAGCCCAACCGTGGACGGTGATGTGCTCGTACAACAAGGTCAATGGAACGTTTGCATCTGAACACCATCAACTCTTGACCGAGATCCTGAAAGAAGAATGGGGCTTCGAAGGCCTGGTCGTCTCCGATTGGGGTGCGGTACGAAATCGCGTCTCCGCGCTCAAAGCAGGTTTGGATTGGGAAATGCCCGGCCCGCAGGATTTACGCGTGAAAGCCGTGGTGGAAGCAGTCCGTTCAGGTGATCTCAGTGAATCCACATTGGATGAATCTGTACGCCGCATATTGCGCATTGTGTTCAAAGCCAAAGAAACTGCCAAAGGAAACGACACATTTGACGTGGACGCTCACCACGAATTAGCAAGCAAGATCGCCACAGAAGGCGTAGTGTTGTTGAAGAATGATGGGCTGTTGCCACTGAAAGATCACCAGCACATTGCAGTGATCGGACGTTCGGCAGAAACAGCACATTTCCAGGGCGGCGGCAGTTCACACATCAACCCCACCAAGGTTGCCATGCCGTACAAAGAACTTCAGGCGCGTGCCGAAAATGCCGAGTTGACCTATGCCGAAGGCTACCCCACTGACAACTCCTTCCAACAAGGCATGATCGATGACGCTGTGAAGCTTGCCCAATCAGCCGACGTAGCATTACTCTACATTGCCCTGCCTACCTTCAAGGAATCTGAAGGCTACGACCGCCATGACCTGGACCTGACCCTGCAACAGATCGCGTTGATCAAAGCAGTTTCCAAAGCCCAACCCAAAACTGTGGTGGTCTTGAACAACGGCGCACCCGTTGCCATGAGCGAATGGATCGATGATGTCTCTGCTGTGCTTGAAGGCTGGATGATGGGACAGGCGGGCGGTGCGGCTCTTGCCGACATTCTTTTTGGGCGTGTGAACCCCAGCGGCAAACTCGCTGAAACCTTCCCGCTCAAACTTACCGATACCCCGTCGCACATTAACTGGCCCGGCGGAGCGGGGAAGGTTCACTATGGTGAGGGTATTTTCATTGGTTATCGCTACTACGATGCAAAAGAAATACCAGTACTCTTTCCATTTGGTCATGGTCTGAGCTACACCACTTTTGAATATAGCAATGCCAAAGTCTCTTCGAACAATTTCAAAGATGTAGATGGCCTCACTATTTCAGTAGATGTAAAAAACACGGGCAAACTCGCAGGCAAGGAAACGGTTCAGGTTTACGTCCACGACCAAAAGTCCGATCTGATCCGCCCCGTCAAGGAATTAAAGGGCTTTGCCAAAGTAGAACTTCAACCCGGCGAAACCAAAACCGTATCCATCCATTTGGATTTCCGTGCTTTCGCCTACTACCACCCCGAACACAAGCAGTGGATCACCGAAGATGGCGGCTTTGACATCCTCATCGGAGCTTCCTCCGCTGACATTCGCAGCCGCCTCACAACCACGCTTCAATCGACCTTGGACCTGCCCTGCATTCTCGATATTGAATCCACCCTGCGAGAGTGGATGGCAGACCGACGCGGCCGGCAGGTACTTGGCAGCCTTTATGAGCAGATCGAAAACCAGGTTCGCAGGTTATTTGCTGGGGAAGACCGCTACGGCAATACGAAGTCGGGAGAACAAGTTACGGAACAGACCGTGATGGGCATGGATATCATGGACATGATGGTGGATATGCCCGTGGTAAGTGTATTGATGTTCCAAAAGGAATCGCTCACCATGCCCGCTGAAGAAATGGTGGCAGGGCTGTTGCGGCAGGTTCACAGTATGAAATAAATCATATTCAGAAAAGTTCAGAACAAAAAAACGGGATGCAATCTTCTTGCATCCCGTTTTTGAAATCTACTTTATCCTTTTAGCAACTCACTGTGCTCGTTATCAGGCTCTGTGGGGGCCGAGAGCGGGGGCAATTCAAGAATGGACCCCAACCCGAAATGCTGTAAAAACTCCGGAGTGGTGGAATACAAGATCGGGCGGCCAGGGCCGTCTGTACGGCCTGCTTCCTGCACAAGCCCCTTGCTTAGTAAACTCTTCAACATGCCATCGCTATTCACACCACGGACAGCATCCACCTGTGGGCGCGTACACGGCTGTTGATAGGCAATGATGGCAAGGGTTTCCAGGGCTGCGCGGCTGAGATGCGTGGTCGCTTCAAGCCCAAGGAATGTTTCGATCAGCACGGCCATTTCCGGGGCTGTGGTCAGTTGCACACGTCCGCCATTCCGCTGCAGGCGCAAACCACGGTTTAGAAGGGCTTCATCCAATTCCTTGAGGCCGCGCTCCACCACAGAGGCAGTCACATCCAACGCGGCGGCGAGCTGGGCCATGGGCACCGGCTCCGCCGAAACGAACAGCATTGCCTCGATCTTTGCCGCCAGCGATTGCTCTGGAGTTGAAACAGAGGCCGAAGTAGTTTGAGAGTCGCTCATGCTATAATTGCTCCGCTTAGTATCCTGAAATCAAAAATCAAAACCATGAAAACAAAAATTTACCACTTAACTTTCCTGTTTGCCGTGTTGATGCTGGCCTCACTGGCCTGCAATATCTTCGTCGGCGGGCCAGACTACCCCACACAAACCGTACCCGTCTCGGCAGATGAAGTACAAACCATGTACACCCAAATCGAGCAGGCTTTTACGGCTGGTGCCGAAACCGGGGTTGTCACCTTGCAGATCACCGAAAACCAGCTCACTTCGCTTATCGCGCTCAAACTTCAAGAGCAAACCGACCCGCCATTTACCGACCCGCAAGTCCTGCTTCGCAACGGTCAACTGCAAATGTACGGGAAACTCGCCAGCGGATCCTTCAACGCGAACATGCTTATCACAGCCAGTGTCGGCATTGACGAAACCACAGGTATGCCTAAAATCGAAGTTTCTTCAGTAGACCTTGGCCCCATCCCAGCGCCCGAAGGGTTAAACGCCGCCATTAATGCCATGATCGCTGAGGCTTTCACAGGTTCATTGGGGCCAGCTGCCACAGGCTTTCGTTTGGAAGCGATCACCATCGCAGACGGCGTGATGACAATGACTGGCCGTATCAAATAGCGGCTGGATTATACCCGATGCCCCGCCTCAGACTCCGCCCGCACCTGCTCCTGTTTCTATTGATATCCATCTGGCTGACAGGGTCGTGCCGTTCCCCACAGGTTGGTGAGCAGATCACAGTCACCATCAATGCCGACGGAAATGCGGCCCAGGTCAGCGTAACGGCAGGCAGCACCGTGTCACAGGCATTGCAAAGCGCAGGCATCATCCCCGCTAAATTAGACCGTTCCGAGCCGCCTTTGTACACTGTGCTTTCGAACGGCGATAGCATCACCCTGACACGGGTCGAAGAAGTCTTCGAGACTGAGCAGGTCACAGTTCCGTTTGAACGGCAGATCGTCCGCAATGAAACCCTGCCCGAAGGGGAAACCCGGTTGGTGCAGGCTGGCGTCAACGGCTTATTGGAAGTCACGTATCGCCGCATTCTTGAAAATCAGGTCGAAATCAGTAAGACCTCGGTAAAAACCGTGGTACTGACGGAAGCCCTGCCCGAGATCGTAATGGTAGGCGCACAGTCATCTTTTACTCCGTTGAACATCCCCGGTACATTGGTGTACCTTGCGGGTGGCAATGCATGGATCATGGAAGGCTCCACAGCCAACCGCCGCATAATTGTCAGCACTGGTGACCTCGATGGACGCATCTTCAAATTATCGCCAAACGGCGAATACCTGATCTTCACTCGTAAATCGAAAAAGCCCGCCAGTCAGGAGATCAATACTCTATGGGCGGTTCGCACGAAAAATATTGAACCAAAACCCATCTGGCTGCAGGCTTATAACGTAGTACATTTTGCCGAATGGATTCCCGGCACAAATTCGGTTGCATACTCCACTGTGGAGCCGCGTAGTACCGCCCCCGGCTGGCAGGCAAACAATGACTTGTACCGCGTCAGTCTCACTGGTGGAAGTCCGCGCAAGATGCTGGAAGCGAACAGTGGCGGCGTGTATGGTTGGTGGGGCATGTCGTTTGCATATTCGGAAGACGGCCGCCTCGCTTATGCCCGCCCGGATGGGATCGGTCTGGTGGATCAGGACGGCGGTTACCTGAAACCGATGCTGGGAATTACCCCGCTCAACACCCACAGCGATTGGGCCTGGATTCCCCCCATCACCTGGGGTTCGGATGGAAAAACCCTGTACTATGTCACCCATGCGCCGGCACCCGCCCCCATCGTCGGCGAGGAGTCACCTTTTTTTGATGTGGCAGCCATCTCGTTCGAAAATGGAGCGTCTGTCTCCCTTATAGATGCGGCGGGCATGTTTTCCTATCCAGCTGTGTCGCCATCCAGATGGGATGGAAGGCAAAAAGATTATCAGGTGGCATACCTGCAATCCATTTTCATTGAGCAAAGCGAAACCAGCCGCTATCGTTTGATGGTAATGGACCGCGACGGTTCGAACAGCAGGGCTTTGTTCCCACCCGCCGACACGAACGGGATTGAACCGCAGACACCGTCGTGGGCGCCCGAACCACTCGAAGGGCAGGTTGGCGATTTTATTGCCGTCACCTATCAAGGCAATTTGTGGCTCATCGATAGTGGAAGCGGTAAAGCCTATCAGGTCACCGGCGATGGGTTGATCGTTGGAATAGATTGGAAATAAACCTAAATCAAAGGATAAAACTAATGCGAATTTTGATCACAGGCGCAGCCGGGTTTCTCGGCTCTCATCTTTGCGACCATCTTCTAAAAGATGGACACGAAGTCATCGGCATGGACAATTTTGTCACAGGCAGCCCGGATAACATTGCCCATCTGGCAGATAACGACCATTTTTCCTTCTACCGTCGTGATGTTTCTGAATACATCTTTGTCCCCGGTAAAGTGGATGCGATCTTGCATTTTGCCTCCCCTGCCTCTCCCAATCCGCAATCGAAATCGGGCTATTTCAACCTGCCCATTCAAACCATGAAGGCCGGTGCGCTTGGCACTCACAATTGTCTCGGCCTCGCCCGCGCACAAAATGCCCGCTTCCTGCTGGCATCCACCAGTGAAATCTACGGCGACCCTGAAGTACACCCGCAAGTGGAATCGTACACAGGAAATGTGGACCCCATCGGCACCCGCGCTGTGTATGATGAAGCCAAACGCTTCGCCGAATCGCTGACCATGGCTTATCACCGCTCTCACAACGTCAACACCAGCATCGTACGCATCTTCAACACCTACGGCCCGCGTCTCGATCTCGAAGATGGCCGCGCCCTGCCGAACATGATCAAACAAGCCTTGCTGGGCCAACCCCTCACTGTGTATGGCGATGGTTCACAAACCCGCTCCTTCTGTTTTGTAGATGACCTTATCGATGGCATCGTAAAATTGCTTTATTCAGAGGAGCATTTCCCCGTCAACATGGGTAACCCGCACGAACGCACCATTCTGCAATTTGCAGAGACCATCAACAAAGTGACAGGCAATACCGCAGGCATCGTTTTTGTAGATGCCCGCAGCGCACGCGACCCGCAACGCCGCCGCCCCGATATCACCCGCGCCCAAACCATTTTGAACTGGGAGCCCAAGGTCAGCCTTGAGGAAGGTCTGATTCGTTCCATTCCGTACTTCAAACAAAAACTGGGGCTTGCATGATCCTCACCAACGCAAAAGAACGCACACGCTTCTTGAAATTTGCGATGGTGGGAACGATCGGCGCTGTGATCGATTTCGGTGTGATGAATTTGCTCTCCCACTTCACCGACATGTCCCTCGTATACGCCGGGACGATTTCCTTCATCTGTGCAGTCGTCAGCAATTTCATCTGGAACCGCTTTTGGACCTATCCAGAATCACGTTCACGGCCGCTTATCAACCAGCTTGGCATGTTCTTCCTGGTAAATGTTGCAGGGGTGGTGATTCGCATCCCAACCCTGCATTATCTTGAACCGCCACTCCTCCATTTTTTTGAAGGAGTTTTTCATGCTTCATATGCCACAGCAGAGTTCTATGCAAAAAACATCACCCTGGCTTCTGCTGTGGGCATTGTGATGATCTGGAACTTTTTTGTAAACCGTTACTGGACGTATAATGATATTGACCACTCCAGTGAGGCTTGACCATGTCAACACAAAAACCCGTCCTTATCCCCATTTACACCAGCAAAGGCGATGCAGAAGCGTTCCTGCTCTACCCGTACCTGTTCAATCGTCTTGGCGATTGGATCGGCTTCGTCAACCAGAAGCGCGAGGTATATTCTGTGCTTGGGTACTTCGTCGGCACACTGACCAACGACCCGCGCATCATCGGCAAACGGGCCACGTCCACACTTAAACCCCGCCAACAGCCACCCCCAAAGCCTGAAAAGGTTTTTCCGCCCGCCACCGTCCCCCTCGCGCGGATGATGCCCGACCTGGGACCATCCGCAGTGGACATTTTGCTTGACGCCCCTGAACGTCTGCATACGCTGGATGCAGGCGAACAACGCCAGGACCTGGACTGATTCTGCCCATGACAGAGACTCTCACCCCAAAAAGCGCCCGCCACTCCCGGGTGACCCTCTCGCAATTGATGCACCCCGAACACGCCAACCTGCTCGGCAATGTGCATGGCGGCTGGATCATGAAACTGGTGGATGAAGCAGGCGCACTGGCTTGTATGCGCCATGCCCAAAAGAAAGTCGTGACCGTAGCCGTGGATTCGATGGTTTTCCGTGAACCGATCAAAATCGGAGACCTTATCATTCTCAATGCAGAAGTCACCTATACGGGCCGCACCTCCATGGAAGCGGAAGTACAGGTGATCGCAGAAAACCCCGTCTCAGGCGAACGCACACATACCAACACCGCCTATCTCGTTTATGTCGCATTGGATGATGGCGGACATCCCACAACCATTCCGCCTTTGGCAATTGAATCCGAAGAAGAAAAGCAACGCATGGAACAGGCCCAAAAGCGACAAGCCCACCGCATTTCGCAAAAATAAAACCAACGTGCCAAAAGTCCGCCAGTACCCCATTCTGATTCTGCTCATCATAAACATTGTGATCGGGCTGCTCACATTTCGTAATTACGGCTTATCCTGGGATGAGCCGCTCTTTTATGATTACGCCCATTCACTTGGATATGCGTATTCTCCAAAAGAATGGTTCAGCGGAAATTTCGACCTCGAAAATGCCTTTGGCTCCAGCGGGTCAGATCATGCCAACCGCGGGCCCGCCTACATTCTGCTGGCGCAACCTGTTGTATCTGTGCTTGAATCATTCAAATTGGACAATGCTTCTGCATGGCATCTGGTCAATTTCCTTACATTTCAATTTGGCGTTTATCTTTTTTACCGTCTCTCAAAACGCTGGGTAAAAGAATCTGCTGCATTGGCTGCCACCGCTTTATTTGCATGGCAGCCTCTTCTTTGGGGACACGCTTTTATCAACCCGAAAGACCCGCCGTTCCTCGTTTTTTTTCTCGGGGCCGTTTGTTTTGGCCTGGAGATGGTGGATGCACTTCACACCAGCCAAACCACAAAATTCACATTGTGGAGGTCAACACTTCTTGCGGCCTTTTTCCTTGGCATTGCCACATCCATCCGTGTGTTGGGGCCGCTGGCTGGGCTGCTGGTCTGTATTTACGCCTTCATGCAATTCGGGCAAAAAGGAATACCTGTATTGGTGAAGCAACTCGCACTGTATTCTGCCCTCGCCATTTTGACCGCCTTTATAACCTGGCCATATTTGTGGGGAAATCCAATTCAAAAATTTATCGAAGCCTTCGGGTTCATGTCCGACAACCCTACTCAATTGCAGGTGCTGTTTAACGGTCAACTGTACCGTGCCGACGAATTACCCCGTCGATACCTGCCCACCTTGCTCGTTCTCACCCTCACCGAACCCACATGGTTTCTTTTTGCCGCGGGTCTGTTGACGGCAATTTGGCGTCAGATCAATATCACGACTCGTAAAATAACCGTTCTTTCTTCTTTCATCTTGCCAACGCTTTGGTTTCTCATTCCATTTTTATACGTCATCCTCCGCAAGCCGCCAATGTATGATGGCTACCGCCATTTTTTGTTTATGTTGCCGCCAGTTTTTGTTTTCACAGGGTTCGCCTTCGAGAAATTATTTGAGATCATCAAATCCCGCCAAATTGCCGTTGCAGTTGCCGCCCTCCTCATTGCGCCTGCAATATACAGCGGGGTACAACTTCACCCCTATCAATATGCGTATTACAATCTGTTCACTGGCGGCACAAGCGGCGCATTCCGCACCTTTGAAACAGATTACTGGCTCACCTGCTACAAAGATGCCGTTGAACAATTCGACCAACAGAACGCACAACTCTTTGTCAAGCGCGAGCCGATCATGGCTTCGTATTATGCCAGTGAAAACCTCAACATTCGTGATTACCGCGCCGAGTTTGGCGAGATCCGATCAGGCGATTTTGTCCTCGTCAACACACGCGCAAATGAAGATATCAAAACTTTCAAAGAGGCGCCTGTCGTCCTCCAAATCCGCCGCGGTGACGCGGTATTCTGCGAGATAAAAAAAATCCCATGACCACACATCGAGAACGTATCCAGGCCAGTATTGAAGGCAAAAAAACAGACCGCACACCCATTGCCCTCTGGCGGCACTTCCCCGTGGATGACCAGAACCCCGAGACCCTTGCGGCTTCCACGTTGCATTTTCAACAAACCTATGATTTTGACATCGTAAAAGTCACACCCGCTTCCTCCTTTGCAGTCAAAGACTGGGGAGTGGAAGATAAATGGATGGGCGACTCCGAGGGTTCAAGACGATACACAAAACGTGTCATCCACAAACCTGAAGACTGGGAAAAGCTCACCGTGCTGGACCCAACTTCACCGCATCTCGCGGGACAACTGACCTGCCTCCGTTTAATTCGAGAGAATCTCGGCCCAGACACTCCGCTCATCCAAACCATCTTTAATCCGCTTTCGCAGGCGAAAAACCTCGCCAGCAATGACACCCTTGTGGCACACATCAGGCAGCACCCTGAAGCCGTCATGAAGGGACTTGAAACCATCGCCAGGACCACGGCAAAGTTCATCGAAGCCGCGGCTGAGATCGGCATTGACGGTATTTTTTATGCTGTCCAGCACGCCCAAGCCAACCTGCTTTCTGTGGATGAGTACACAACCTTTGGCCTGCCTTACGACCAGCAGGCACTGTTTCCTGTCAAAAACCTTTGGTGCAATATGCTTCACCTGCACGGCAAAGACGTTTACTTTTCCTTGCTGCGTCTGCTCAACTTCCAAATCGTCAACTGGCACGACCGCGAAACACATCCATCCCTAGCCGAAGCCCATAGCCTCTTCAAAGGAGTATTGTGCGGTGGCTTGAGGCAAGATACTCTTGTTCTGGAGGATCAAGCCAAAATCAAGGAAGAAGCGGCGGATGCCATCCAGCAGACGAAGAGTCATCGTTTCATCCTTGGCACAGGGTGCGTGGTTCCCATCACCGCATCACACGGAAATTTGCTGGTTGCAAGAAAGAGCGTTGAATGAGTCTGAGAGTCATTGCTGGAACCGCGCGGGGCAGAAAACTAAGATCGGTGCCTGGCGACACCACACGTCCGGTGATGGATCGTGTGAAAGAGGCACTGTTCAATATCCTTGCCGATGACGTGATCGATTCTAATTGGTGGGATCTATTTGGTGGCACAGGCGCAATCGGCATCGAAGCCTTGAGTCGCGGCGCGGCCTTTGTACGTTTCTCGGATCTCAACCGCGCTCCCATCGAAACCATACGAGAGAACGTAACACACTGCGGGTTTTTACAACAAAGCGAGATACGGCGGGGTGACGCCTTCAGCATGCTTTCAGGCAGGGCCGATAAAAGTTTTGAATACATCTACATTGCTCCACCACAGTATAAAGAGATGTGGCTGGAGGCCCTAAAGCTGGTGGATGCCCACATGGATTGGCTGACAGACGACGGGACTGTCATTGTACAAATTGACCCAACCGAGTATCAGGCTGTGGAACTGGAAAACCTCGAAGAGACCGAGCAAAGAAAATACGGCAGTACGCTTTTGGTCTTTTACGATCACCGTATTGGCGAATAAAGAAATCACTTCCACGGAGAGGCTATGATGGCAGTATTGGCATCTGCTGCATGGCCGAGAAAAGGTAATGCCCAGGCTTCGGAGATGGTCTTCAAAATGGAATAATGTGTGTATGGGGTGTGATCTTGAAAACTTTGCCGCACCTGCGGAGATATTAGAACTGTGGCCACCCTTCCACCTGCAAGCTCAGGAAGCCCACAACAGGAATGAGTGCCCTGCCCTTCATCCCAGGTAAGGATGATAAGGTAGGGTTCCTTTGTAGCTTCAAGTGCCAGATACAGTTTTTGAACGTTTTCCTTCAGCCAGCCATCAGCAAGTTCCAATTCACAATCGTGGGCGGAGTAACAAATATCAGGGGTGATGAAGATGAAGTTGGGCAGTGCATTTGCCGCAATATCTTCATCCAGCTGCGTCAACGGGACGACACTGCGATTACAGCGCTCCGGGTTCAGGCGGATCGAATCAAAATACATGAATGGGTTGTGCTTTTGCACATAACGCAGGGTGCTGCCTGAGAAACACGGCTCGGGCATGTCGTCTTGATAGGTTTTCCAGGTTCGTCCACTTTGTTCAATAAGATCAGGCAGGCTGAGAAAATTGATGTAACAATCTTCGCAATTGTCGGTAATGCCGAAGGTATCGCCGCTGACCAGGGAAAGGTAATTCGGCAGGCTGGGATGAGTCACAGCATAATGCTCGGTCAACAGGGTGTAAGAACTGGCAAGCAAATTGAAGTAAATCATCTGGTTGTTGCCAATGACGGTACCGAATTCCTTGTTTTCAAAAATAATAATGACAATATGGGTGAAATTCGGGACCAGACGCGGTGGCGTGGGGGTTGGCTGGGGTGTGGATGTGGGCGCAGGTGTTTCGGTGTAATACGGGGTGGGGGTAAAAGTAGGGCGAGGCGTCACCGTTGCTGACTCTGTCAATGCGGGCTGGCAGGCTCCGGCGAAGATGGATGCGAGAAGCGTCATCCAAAGAAGGCGGGCAGGAAATTTCGTTCTGGCATACATTTGGTGGATTATAGAGCAAAATCCCTTTCGAAAATGTAATATTTCAGACATGTGTTTGCGAATATTTTTTGCTAAAATTTACTTGTAGTCCGAATGGGTGAAGGATGCAATTTCTGTGCATGATAAAATCAGGCAATTGCATTCGAGATTCCATAGAGTAAATCCATGACCAATACACGCACACCAGCCAAAATCATTCCGCGCGCGTTCCCTGGTATCAAGCCTGAAGAAGTGCAGGAAATCATTATAAATAGTCGCATTCAATCTTACCCGCCTGAAACCATTATTTGTCGGGAGAATGAGGTTGAAAATACTTTTTACATGGTACTTGAGGGAGATTTTGAAGTATCCAAGGTGATCAACAATACGGAAATACGCATTCTGAAAGCGTTGACCGCAGGTGATTTTTTCGGCGAAATGGCGCTTATCCATAATGCGCCGCGTGCCGCCACCGTAAAGACCAAGACAAATGTGATCGTGCTTGAGCTTAATAAGGAAGGCTTTGATCGTGTTCTAAAACACAGCCCCAGCGTTGCCATGGCCATGGTGAGTGAGATCAGCAACCGCCTGCGCCAAAACGACCAGCTTGCCATTGATGATTTACGTCTGCGCGCTGCGGAATTGGCAGATGCCTACCAAAAACTCGCCGAGCAGGAATTAATGCGGCGCGAATTCCTTTCCAACATTGCCCATGAATTGCGCACACCTTTACAGGTAGCCAGCGGTTACCTGCAGGCCATGAAAAAGGGAATGATCACAAGCGATCAGTTTAATGTTGCCGTGGACACGATCGCCCGCAACGTAGACCAGATCACCACACTGGCAAACGACCTGCTATTTCTTCAAGAGATCGAATTGGTTCTGCCTGAGTTCCAATCAGTGAATCTTGTTGAAGTGGCCATGGATGTGATCAAACGCTATGAAAGTAAAGCCCAGTCCCGTGGTGTTACCATCAAGGTCAAGGGTGAGCGTGGAATTTCAAACGTACGCGGCGATGCGCAATCCATTTCACGGGCTGTCACTGCCCTGCTGGATAATGCCATCAAATTCAGCGCACCGAAGAGTGAGGTGGAAGTGCGTTTTTCAGAACAAAGGGAACGCGTTCTCATTTCCGTGGAAGACCGCGGCATAGGTATTGCCCCCGAAATTCGTCCGCGCATTTTTGATCGGTTCTTCCATTTGGAAAAAAGCGGCGACGAGTTATACAGCGGCCTCGGCATCGGACTTTCCATCACCCGTCAGGTAATTCTTCAACACAATGGCATGTTGGATGTGGAAAGCCAGCCAGGCAAAGGAAGCAAATTTACGATCTCCCTGTTGAAGTGGCAATAAAAGAACGGGCACGACAGGCACATTCCCGCAGCCTACATCCTTGGAATCGCTGCCTGAGATAAACATCGGAGCAAGCATGTACCATACCAGCAAGGGCGTATTCATTTTTTTCATCTCGATCGTTTTGATCTTAACTGCATGCAGTGGCGGAACAGAATCACAATCTCAGCAATCTGGTTCCTCTGACAGCATCAGTGGAACATGTGACAACCCCCTTCTCCCTGTCAAACAAGGCGCCATGTGGGTTTATGTCAGCAATGGCGGCCCAGGCGGTTCATTCACATACACAGATACGGTCACATCCGTACTTGACGGCAAGTTCACGATCGCATCACAATTCGCAGACCTGATACGCACACAGGAATGGGCCTGTCAGAGCGACGGCCTGAAGGCTTTACAACTTGGCGGCGGCACAGCCGCAGGAATTTCCACACTTGGAATGACCGCGGCCTTCACAACCATTGAAATCAACGGCATCAGTCTCCCCAAGGAAGTAACTCCAGGCATGCAATGGGCCTATAGCCTGAAAATGCAGGGAACCATGGCGATGCCTGGCGACCAGCAGGCGCAATCCAGCGGGGTATATTCTGTGACCACACAGGAGATCGGGCGGGAAACCATCACGGTCCCAGCTGGCACGTTTGAAGCGGTTAAATTGCAATCCAACTCAACCATTGATATCGTCACAAGTTTTGAAGGGATTGATGTCCCCATTAAATTCAACGGCACAACCATCAGTTGGTATGTGCCGGGCGTGGGCTTCGTCAAATCTGTTGAAAACGGTGATTTTGGTGGAACCACCTTCGCGGCCACCACAGAACTACAAAGCTATAACATTCCGTAACGGGAACTCTTCAAATTCACCAGCTTTCCCCGTGCGTTCTAAACACCAAATACAACCTGTAGTCTTTCATTTTCATCATAATGTGACCGCGCTGAAAAGGGCGCATCACCATGCTTCATACTGTGTATCTTCCCAAGCAGGATGGGCAGGTCTTCCACCACGGGAAGATGAGAAACCGCGTCAAAGCGGACCCATTCAACTGCTCCTTCTGCACTGGCCTTGATCTCCCCTTGGGCATTCTCTCCACAAAACACAAACAGACAGATTCCTGTTTCCCCGGCATCCACGATCACCGTGCCGCACAGCCATAAATCAGCAGTCAGCCCCGCCTCTTCGAGCAATTCACGCCGCGCAGAGGTGAACACGTCTTCGCCTTGCTCTACGTGACCGCCAAGACCGTTGTACTTCCCTGCCCACAATCGTTTTGTGGGAGCCCCTTTAATTAATAAATACTCATCCCCGCGACGGAGAAAAATCGCCGTGCGGGGAATGAGCATATATCGATCTTTGGTTACGCCTTGGTCTGATTTTGGCATTTCTCTTTGTTCAAGGCAGAATGGGGGATTAATCCGAGAGGTCGCTTACATCTTCAGCAGCGACATCTTCCTTTACATAATGTGCCAGCACCGGGGCAACCTTCACGTTGGGAATGTACTTCTCCACATACTGTTTCGTATCTTTCATGCCCAGCAGGTTGAACAGTTTATCGAACTGCGCTTCCCACGCTGCGCCGAGTTTGGCTTTGGCCGCTTCAGAAAGGGCATACGACTTCGCCTTGAACGGTCCGATCGCATTTTTGCGGGTCTTGTAATAGAACTGTTCGTCGGTCATGCCAGGTTTGCGGTCACCTGCAGAGTTGACATCCAACCAGGCATACATTTCCTTCTTGAGGTCTGCAGGAATATTATCGAAGAACATCGTGGCAAAATTCGTGGCAAGATGCACTTCGATGGCTTCGTTCTGAACGAATTTGTTGAAATTCTCTTCTGCCACGGTCGAAGCGCCATGTTGAACTGTGCCGCCCATGCCATAATCCTTGCGGGCAACACGGCTGAGATCACGCAACACATCAAAAGCAATGGTGACTTCAGCAATGGAACCATCGGCAAGGACCGTGCCGCCATGTGAAGTGCCAGTCAACACGCTGATCTTGCTCAAGCCAGGCTTTCCGGGGGCAAGTTTCTTCATTTCAAGGTTGTAGCCGTCCATGTAAGCGCGGAGTTCGGGTTCGGTGGAGTTGTTCGTGCCTACTTCGCCGATCTCACCACCGATGGAGATGGTTACGCCTTTGGGCTCATTCTCGCGGATAAACGCGGAAAGCTGAGCAGAAAGTTCACAATTCAATTTCTGTTGCTCAGGCACGGTCGGAAGATGAATATCCACCAACGTGGAAGTATCCACATCGATATTGAAGAAACCCGCGTTCATCGCTTCAATGGAAAGATCGCGGACCGCTTTCAACTCACCCTCGGCATCGGCCGAATATTTCTTCGCCGAAACCTGAAAGTGATCGCCTTGAATGAACACAGGCCCGACAAATCCTTCAGCAACTGCCGCCGCGAGGATGTTGGTGGCATACTCGGATGGCCGCTGAGCGGTATAGCTCATTTCAGAACGCGCCAACTCAAAAATGAACGCGCCCGCGTTGATCTTGTTTGCCGCACGGAACATCGCCCGCGCCGCATCATACGACAAAGCCCGTAAATTGAATGCGGGGGTGGTAAATGTCATCGGTGCATCGCCGCGTCCGCGAGCAAGGTACAACTCATGGATGGAAGCAGGGTACACGCCCAATTCCAAGGCGGCTGCACGGACAAGGTAACGGGACCAGCCCACAGTTGAATCCGAACCGAGTGCAGAGCGTTCCACCAGCTTCCCCACATTCTTCCTGAATTTCGCCGCATCAACCACCTTGACAGCCGCCCCATCCACTGCCAGGCTATTTTCAACTAATTCCAACAATTCTTTGACATGCTCAGACATAGTTAACTCCTGAAAAAATGATAACTTGATTATAACTGGAAATAAACGATATAATATAAAAAATCGTGAGACGATTTGGCAAGACCTACGTATACTATGGCAGGAGGCTCACATGAGTGATTTTTTTGAAAAAGTAAGTAGTCAGATCGACCCGTTCAAGAAACTTCTTTCGTACATCCCAGGGTTCAAGGGATATGTTGAAAGACAAACCCGCCGCGACGCAGACAAAGAACTGCGTGATGTGGTGGCCCGCCGCTTCGAGGAATACTGGAGTCGTGCTTCAAACATGCAGGCCGAACTTGTCAGCAACGGCATGCTCAGCTACGTGGACGATATGGAAAAAGCCACACTTTCCATGCGCACCTTTATTGACAAAATTTCAAGGGCTGCACGCGGTTATTCAGGCATGTTCGATGCGATTAAGATCAACGAAAAGGAACTTGAAGCCATCTACCAGTTCGACGTTGCCTTCTTTACACTTGGAGAACAAGTCAGCAGCGCACTGGATAATGTGGAAGCGAGTCTGAACGATGAAAGCGCCCTGCCCGCTGCCATCCGCAACCTGACCACACTTTCAAGACTGGCCGTGGAAACGTTTGAACGCCGCTCCGAAGTTGTAACCGGAAGCGGGAATTAATTTATGGTAGGGACACGGCGGCGCCGTGTCCCTATAACATTAACTATGTGGCACGAATATATCAACGCAACATCCATTGAAGATGTACTCAAGGTTCTAGGGGAAAAAAAGGAACGCGCCCGGGTCGTAGCTGGAGGTACCGACCTCATCCTCGAACTCGAACGCGGTGTCCGCAAGGGAATTGAAACACTGATCGATGTGTCACGAATCCCTGGTATTGACCAAATCACAATAGACGAAGATAACGTGATCCACCTTGGGCCACGGGTTACACATAATGATTGTGTAGCTTCCAAGGTGATCCGCAAACATGCCTACCCGCTGGCCCGCGCCGCCTGGGAGGTTGGCGCACCGCAGATCCGCAATCGCGGCACCGTGGCAGGCAACCTCATCACCGCCTCACCCGCCAACGACACCATCACCCCATTGATGGCACTCGGCGCAAGCGTTACCCTGCTCTCCACACGCGGCAGCCGCACCCTTCCACTCAAAGAGTTCTACACAGGCGTCCGCAGGAACGTCATGCAGCCTGATGAAATGCTGGTGGATATTTCCTTCCCAGCGATGAAAAAGAATCAGCGCGGGACCTTCATCAAACTTGCCCTGCGCCGCGCACAGGCGATTTCGCTTGTGAACGTCGCGATCATCATTGACCTGAAAGTGGATACTGTCAAATCGGCAGTCATCACCCTTGGGGCAGTGACTCCCATCATCACCCACGCTGAAGATGCCGAAAAATACCTCGCGGGAAAGAAACTCACCGAAAAGAACATCACCCACGCCGCCGAACTTGCCACACAAGCCGCACACCCCATTGACGATGTGCGCGGCTCCGCTGCCTACCGCCGCGAGATGGTCAAGATCATCACCGCCCGCGGACTTCGCGCCATCCGCGACGAAAATGAACAGGCTGGCATGCCAAAGAAGCCGATTTTGCTGGCAAGCACTGACGTTGCAAAACACCCCCTGCAGGCAACCAGTGAATTTCCAACCGCCCCCATCGAAACCACCATCAATGGGAAGAAATATTCCTTCAAACAAGGTCATGATAAAACCCTCCTCCGTCTGTTGCGCGAAGACGGCATGTTGACCGGCACAAAAGAAGGTTGCGCCGAAGGCGAATGTGGCGCCTGCACCGTTTTCCTCGATGGAAAGGCCGTCATGGCCTGTCTCGTCCCTGCACCACGCGCACATGGCGCAGAGATCATCACCGTGGAAGGGCTTGCCAAAGAAGAAGGTACCCTGCATCCCATTCAGGAAACATTCATTGAAAATGGTGCCGTGCAATGTGGATATTGCACCCCCGGCTTCCTCATGTCTGGGGCCAAATTGCTGGAAGAAAAGCCCAACCCAACCCGCAACGAGATCGAACAAGCCATCACCGGAAATCTCTGCCGCTGCACAGGCTATTACAAGATCGTCAAAGCAATGGAAGATGCAAGCAAACTTTAATAGGTAGGAGAAATTCTGATGGGCAAATACAATAACAACACAACCTTGAAGCCATCAAGCATCCAATCCAAAGGAACGCACGAGATCTGGCGCGGCTTTGGCTGTTTGATGATCTTGATCATTCCTGCAATATCAATTGCATCAGCCTATGAGTTGATCCAATATGGTATCGCAAACAAATGGCCCATTCCCTACGAATTGCGCGGCAAAGTGTACCTGCCCGAGATTTTCTACTCAACCCCCGGGCTGGCAACGATCTTTAGCCCCATTAGCGAAGTTCCAAACCTGCTTGCCATTGCAGCAGCCAGCCTAGTTCTGATGATGCTCATTGGCGGCGTCATCTCGGTCATCTACGCCGCGATCTATCGCGCCATTGGCCCATCCCGCTATGGACCGACAGATGCCCCTCCCTCCGGAATCAAAGTAAAAAAGTACAAGCGCTAGGAAACCATGACCAATCAATCAGTCGGCAAATCATTGCCAAGAATCGATGCCCATGACAAGGTAACCGGCAAAGCCCTCTACTCAGGCGACCTTGTAAAAGACGGTATGCTGCACATGAAGATACTCTTCGCAGAGCGTCCACATGCGCGCGTAAAAAACATCAACACCGGCAAGGCAGATGCCGCACCGGGTGTCGTAGCCGTATACACATCGAAAGATGTACCGGTCAACGAATATGGATTGCAAATCCCCGACCAGCCTGTTCTGTGCGGACCATCCAAAAAACCACACACCGACATTGTCCGTTTTGTAGGTGACCAGATCGCGGTCGTGGTAGCCAGGACCGAGGTCGAGGCGGATGCGGCGATCAAGTTGATTCAGGTCGAATATGAAGACCTTCCGATTCTTTCCGACCCGAAAGCTGCCCTTCGCCCCGATGCACCCATCCTCCACCCTGATAGAGGCGACACCAACATCTGCGTCCACTACAAGATCCGCAAAGGTGACATGGACGCGGCCTTCGCAAATGCAGATGTCATCGTGGAAGGTGAATACCACACCCCCGTACAGGAACACGCCTACCTGCAGCCTGAAGCGGGCCTCTCTTACATTGACGACGACGGACTCATCACCGTGGAAGCAGGCGGCCAGTGGACTCATGCCGACCGCGAAACCATCGCCCATTCACTCGGCCTGCCCAATGAAATGATCCGCATCATCTACCCAGCCATTGGCGGGGCATTCGGCGGGCGCGAAGACCTTTCAGTGCAGATCGTGCTGGCCCTTGCCACATGGAAATTACAACGCCCTGTAAAGATCATCTGGTCACGCCGCGAATCCATGATCGGCCACGGCAAGCGGCACGCCGCCACAGTCAAAGCCAAATGGGGTGCAACCAAAGATGGAAAACTCATCGCCGCAGAAATGGAAATGATCGGCGATGGCGGCGCCTACATGTACACCTCCAATAAAGTGCTTGGCAATGCCGCCATCACCTCCACGGGGCCATACTTCATCCCCAACGTAAAAGTGGATGTGTACGGCGTGTACACAAACAATGTCCCCGGCGCGGCCTTCCGCGGATTCGGCGCCCCACAGGCCTTGTTCATGGCCGAATCGCAAATGAACAAACTTGCTGCACATCTGGGCATTGACCCTGTGGAATTCCGCCTGAAAAACGCCCTGCGCGATGGCGATGCCATGGGCGTTGGCACACCCGCCCCGGGCCCGGTCAGCATCGTACAATGCATTGAAGCTGCACGCGATCAGTTTGGCTGGAAAAAATCAAAAGCGAAAAAGGCCGCTGGCAAAAAATCGTCCCCGCTCGTACGTGGTAGAGGATTCGCTGCTGGCTTCAAAAACGTCGGCTTCTCTTTTGGCTATCAGGAAAACTGCTGGGCCAAGGTTGAGATTCACGGCAATGGAAAAATGGAACGCGCCATCGTCCACCATGCGGGTGCCGATGTCGGTCAGGGAATGCACACGGTCATGGTTCAAATGGCAGCGCATGTACTCGGCCTGCCCATGGACAAGGTCGAAATCCGCACCTCTGATTCAGCCAAACAAGGCAACCCTGGTTCCGCCTCTGCATCACGCCTGACCTTCATGGCAGGCAATTCGGTCAAAGGCGCCGCTGAAGCCGCCCTCGAAAAATGGAAGAACGAAGAACGCCCTGCTGTTGCAGAGTTCAAATACCTCGCGCCGCGCACCACGCCATTCAACAAAGAAACAGGCTACTCCACCCCGAATTTCTCCTACGCCTATGTTGCCCAAGCCGCCGAAGTGGAAGTGGACACTGAAACAGGCCATGTGCGCGTATTACGCCTGACCTCAGCCGACGATGTCGGCAAAGCCATCAACCCTGACCTTGTCGTCGGGCAGATCGAAGGTGCGGTGGTACAGGCTCATGGGTACGCCGTGATGGAAGATTACAAAACCAAAGACGGCCGCGTCCTCACCGACCAATTCAGCACCTATCTCATCCCCACCATTTTAGACATTCCCGAAAAAGTGGATTCCGTTCTCGTGGAAGTGCCAGACCCCAACGGCCCATGGGGAGCGCGCGGCCTGGGCGAACTGCCCTTCCTGCCTGTTGCTCCCGCCATTGCCGCCGCCATTCACGATGCCACCGGCGTTTGGATCAGCGAATTCCCCTTCACCCCGGAACGCGTCCTGCGCGCACTTGGGAAAATATAAACAACCACCTCGCAGGGATACAGTTCCCGCTGTATCCCTGCAAAGACCATGCCCTTCCCCTATCTCGACGAAAACAGAGACTTGAACGAATCAGCCCGCCAGGAAGCGGGCGGTTCCTTCATTAAGCTGACAGATGGCACGACCCATTTTGAATTGGTCGGCCCCGAAACAGCGCCTGCCATCGTGCTCGTCCACGGATTCTCCGTCCCATACTTCATCTTCGACCCCACATTCGACTTTTTGACAAAAGCAGGTTTCCGCGTCTTGCGTTATGATTTGTTCGGGCGCGGAACATCCGACAGACCGCAAACCGCATACAACATTCACCTGTTCGTACGTCAGCTCAAAGAACTGCTTGCTGCGTTAAACCTGCCGCGGGTTCACCTGCTCGGTCTTTCAATGGGCGGCCCCATCACTGCCGCCTTCATGGACGAAAATCCGCACAGCGTTGAAAAACACATCCTGATCGACCCTGCTGGCGCAAAACGGGTGCGGCTTTCACTTCTGCTCGAAGCGGTGAAACTGCCCATTTTTGGCGAACTGGCCCTCGGTCTGTTTGGAAGCGTGAGTTTGGTCAAGGGCATTGCCTCAGACCTGTTCGATCCAGATCTGGTCGAGCATTTTCAGGCGCGGTATAAGATCCAGATGCAGTACAAAGGTTTCAAGCAGGCGATCCTTTCGACGATGCGAAATCAAATGCTTGAATCGTTTTTCTCCACTTACGAGCGCGTGGGGAAACTGCAAAAAAATACCCTGCTGATCTGGGGTAAAAATGATACGACCGTGCCCTTTGAAAACAGCATGGAAATTCTCAAGGCCATTCCCCATGCAGAATTTCATGCCATCGAAGCCTGTGGACATATTCCGCACTACGAAAAACCAGAGATCGTCAACAAGATATTGATGGAGTTTTTAGAAAAATGAACAAACAAGATATTCAACTTCTTTACAGATACAACACCTGGGCCAACGCCCGTATTTTGGATGCTGTTGCCAGGGTCAGCGCTGAGCAATATCTCGCCGCCGATTCGTACCCTCATGGCGGGCTGCACGGCACATTGACCCATACCCTCATGGCCGAATGGATCTGGCGCCAGCGTTGGGAAGGCAATTCACCGACCTATTTTCTCAAGCCCGAAGATTTCCCCACCTTTGAAGCACTCCGTACACGCTGGCAGGAAGAAGACCGACTCTTGAGCGCTTTTCTTGAAGCATTGACAGATGAAAAGCTGAATGCGCCCTTCCAATTCAAAACCACCCGCGGTGTGGAAATGGAAAACATCCTCTGGCAGGCGATGACACATGTGGTCAACCACGGCACCCAGCACCGCAGTGAAGCTGCTGCCATACTCACCGAGCTGGGATTCTCCCCCGGTGATGTGGACTTGATCGTGTTTTTGCGTGAGTTGAAATAAAAGCCATGAAAAACTTTTTGCTTCGCAACCGTTACAAGATCGCCATCTTCGGCTTGATGACTGTCGCCTCGGCAATTTGTGTCTTCCTTGTGGCGGCGCGCATTGCCTACAGCGATTCGATCCGCTACACCAACCTGGTGTGGAATCTCTTCCTCGCGTGGATTCCGTTCGTGTTGGCGTATCTCGCCTACACGCTTTCGTGGAAAAAGTGGCTGTTGTATTTCGTTATCCCTGTCACCACGTTTTTGTGGCTGATTTTCTTCCCCAATGCGCCATACATTCTCACCGATTTACAGCACCTGGCAAAAGAATCCACCAGCGCGCCGCTTTGGTATGATGTGATTGTGATGGTCTGGTTTTCGTGGACAGGGCTGTTGCTCGGCCTGGTTTCACTGTACCTGATGCACTACATTATCCAACGCATGTTTGGGCGCGCCGCAGGCTGGGCCTTCGTATTCATTGTTTCAGGGTTGAGCAGTTTCGGTGTGTATCTGGGTCGTTTCGTCCGTTTCAATTCCTGGGACCTGCTCAACGACCCAAAGGAAATCGTCGTCACCATCCTCGGCCTTGCCATTGACCCATCCATGCGGGTGATCGCCTTCACGATCCTGTTCGCGGTCTTTTATCTGTTCGTCTATCTTACCTTGTATTCCTTCGCACATCTTGTCCGTGAAGATCCTGTTGCCGCACTTGCGAGTCATTGAAAGCGTTTGGAAGTCGGTATTCATATAATCGGCCTCAAAACTGGAGGTCAAAACCATGAAGAAAATTTACGAGCACATCCATCCCATCAAGTTTCGCTTGACGGTCATTGCGCTGTTGTGTGGAGCCACCCTGCTTTCCGTCCTGCTCTTTCGCATGCGCACCCTTTTAAGCGGATCACTGGATTATGTGTTTCTGCTCTGGAACATCTTCCTCGCATGGATTCCGCTTGGGTTCGCACACGTGGCCACTCACTTTGCATGGAAGCGCAGATACATCGTCTTAAGCGTGCCTGTGGCGGCGACTCTCTGGTTGTTGTTTTTCCCAAACGCTCCCTACATTCTGACCGATTTGCAGCACCTCGGCTCTCCCAAACCAGGTGTGCCTGTTTGGTTTGATGTGCTGTTGATCATCTGGTTTGCATGGACAGGTCTCCTGCTTGGCATGGTTTCGCTGTTTCTCATGCAGGATATTGTCCGCCGTGAGTTTGGCGGCATTGCAGGCTGGTTCTTTGTGTTTGCGGTTGGGTTTCTCAGCAGCCTTGGTATTTACATCGGCAGATTCCTGCGCTGGAATTCATGGGATATGTTCTTCAACCCGCTTGGGCGGCTGACCGAATTACTTTATTACGCCGCTCACCCCAGCATGCAGTCCATCATTTTTATCAGCGTGTTCGCAACCTTCTTCATTTTCTTTTACACCACCATTTACGCTTTCGGCCGTTTGCTTCAGGAACAGGCCCCTAAAACTTCACAGGAAACTCTATGACCCATCTTATTGTCCTTCGCGGCGGCGGCGACCTTGCAAGCGGTGTCGCATTGCGCCTGCATCGCACAGGTTTTCAAGTCGTCATTCTTGAATTGGAAAAACCGCTGGCTGTGCGCCGCGCGGTCTCATTTTCCGAGGCGGTGTATGAAGGCACTCACACTGTCGAAGGGGTGACGGCGCGTCTCGTTTCGGCGGACCAGTTTCAGGTTACGTTGGAGGCGGGTGAAATTCCCGTGTTGGTCGATCCGCACGCAAACATCCTGCGCAATCAATTTTTGATAAGTCCGCAATTCACCTTTGTAGTGGATGCGCGACTCTTGAAAACTGCGCCCGATCCATTGGAAGTGAACGTTCCGCTTCATATTGGACTTGGGCCTGGATTCAGCGCAGGTGAGAACTGCCACGCTGTAATAGAAACCCGCCGCAGTCACACCCTCGGCAGGGTTTACTGGAGCGGAGCCACTCAACCCGATAGCGGCCAGCCTGACGGTGATCCGCGCCGTGTGTTACGCGCCCCAAAAACAGGGATTTTGACCGCATACGCAGAGATCGGTGATTTGCTTCAGGCAGGGCAGCTTGTGGCAGATATCGGCGAGGAAAAGATCACCAGCCCATTCGACGGCGTTTTGCGTGGGATCATCCGCCCTGATATTGAAGTGCTTGAAGGCATGAAGATCGGCGATGTTGATCCGCGTAGTGATACCAGTGCATGTTGGCTTGTTTCAGACAAAGCGCTTTCAGTCGGCGGGGGTGTGCTGGAGGCGGTGTTGATCAAGCTCAATGAAATCAACCAAAATTAACCCTGGGTGATTTTTGCTTGAAGGTCCTTTATGTCAAATGCAGGGGAAAAACGACTTCAAAAGTTGAACCTTTTCCCAATTCGCTTTGCACTTCGATGCTGCCATTGTGCAAACGGGTGATGCCGTCCACGATCGCCAGCCCCAACCCACTCCCTGTTGGGCGAACTTCATCATCCTCTTCACGTGTGCGTGATTTATCAACGCGATAGAAACGGTCAAACAAGTGGGTCAGGTGTTCGCTTGAGATGCCTGGACCTGTATCTGAAACTCGCACCCAGCCCTGGGCTTGCGCAGGATGCGTGCCTGCCTCCACATGGACATGTCGTTCAAGATCGGGTCCGTTTTGCGCCGTGTATTTGATCGCATTCTCAACCAAATTCGTAAGCATCTGCGTGAGTGAACTGCGGTCACCTAATACGGTCACTTCTGGCAACTCGCCTGTAAAAAGATGAACCTGTTGACGAGCCGCCAAAGGTTCAAGGCGTTCAACGACTTCAAGGGCAATATCGCTGAGGTCAAGAACTTCCCTGTGCAGGGCTTCGCGGCCTGCATCCATACGGGCAAGGGTAAGGAGGTCATTCACAAGGTGACTCATTAATTCATTTTCCGAATGAATCACCTGCAATACGCGTTGATATTCCTTTACCGACCGTTGAGCAGACAATGCACGGGTGGTTTCCAAATTTACGATCGTAAGCGGAGTCCGCAGCTCGTGGCTGGCATCTGCTGTAAACTGACGCTGGCGCGCAAAAGCCGATTCAAGCCGCGCCAGCATGGAATCAAACGTCCCAGCCAGTTGGCCGATCTCATCCTTTTGCGGCAAATTGAAACGCTGACCGAGATTCGTTTCGCTGATGGAACGGGCCTTCGCGGCAATCGTCTTGACAGGGCGCATGGCGCGGTCTGCCAGCCAAAAACCGCCAGCCAACGCAAATACCAACGTAAACCCATTCAACACGATCAGGGTGAAAAGCAATTTACCCAAACGATCACGTGGGTCAAGCGGTGTGCCCAAAGCCATAAAACCAGTGTGATCCTGCCCGACAAAAAGCGGAATGATCTTGAATACATATTCAACGCGCCCGTCATCGCCTTCAAGGGTGATGGTTTCATCGGCTGGTTCGTGTTCCTCCACTTCCACACTGGCAAGGTTCAACACTGGCGTCTTTGAAAGTGGCCCCCACATTTTCAAAACACTTCCATTGGGTGAAAAATAAACAAGGATATCTGAGCGGTCAAGCGGCGCCTCCCCTCCATTAAGGCTGCCTAAAACAATTGGATCCACCCCGCCCTCAACATAGACCGATTCGATCCGCTCCAGTTTTCCCTGCAAACGATTCAGGGTCTCGGCGCGCAATTCTTGAATTTGCATGTAGAACAACAATCCACTGAACACGGCCAGCAACAACGCCAGAATTAAAACGAACCACAACGCCAGCCTGAAACGGATGCTGTGAAAAAGAAGGGAAAGGGAGTTAACCATATTTTTCAAGGACAATCCATCAGGGTCGGCGCAGGCGGTAGCCCGAACCGCGCACCGTTTCGATCAATTTCGTTTCGAAGGGGTCATCCACCTTGCGGCGCAAACGGCGGATATACACATCCACCACGTTAGATTGAACTGTGGCATCGTAACTCCACAGGTGATTCTCAGCCATTTGGCGCGTGATCAAGCGGTTGGGATTACGCATGAGGTATTCAAGGAGTTCATATTCACGCGAAGTCAGGTCAATGGTTTGCCCGCTCCGCTTGACAAAATGTGTGGCAGGGTCCAACACCAGGTCAGCAATAGCGAGTAACCCGCTTTTATCTTCTGATTCGCGGCGCAGTAAAGCCCGCAGACGAGCCAGCAACTCATCCATCTCAAAAGGTTTGACAAGGTAATCGTCGGCGCCGCTGTCGAGCCCAAGCACACGGTCTTCCAGTGCATCGCGGGCGGTCAACATGAGAATCGGCGATTGCACTCGTTTGCCACGCAGGGAACGGCAAACTTCCACTCCGTCTTTTTTGGGGAGCATCACATCCAGAATGATGACATCATAGGGGGTAAATTCCGCCAGGTCTTCCCCTTCCTGTCCGTCGTAGGCGGTATCCACGGCATACCCTTTATCCATCAGGCTGAGCCGCAGAGAATCGCTTAACCGTTTATTGTCTTCAACCAAAAGAATCCGCACACATCCTCCGTTTGGATTCATTGTAGCATGTCAAAATGACCAGGGGATGACAAAATTCCCCAAAATTTGTCATGGCTGTGTCATTTTCAAATACTATACTCGCAACCACAATCAATCGGTCCACCTGCAAGGAGAAGCATGAAAAAACATTACACAGCCCTGTTGGCTGCATTTCTAATCACACTCTGCATTGGGGCGGGGATGGCGCTCGTAAGCGGGAGCGCCATGTTAAATCAAAAAGGCCTGCCCATTGCAGATACCCCCGCTGAAGCAACCGCCACTGCAGAATACATCTCTGCAGAACAGGCGCAGATCGCCCAACTTCAAAAACTGGTGGCTGAGTATCAGGCCCGTGAATTGACCTACCAAAACGAACTGGCCGACGCAGGTCAGCAACTCGAACAAGCCAAAGTACAGATCCAGCAATATGAAATGATCCTGCTGGCCCTGCAAAGCCGCGGCATTATCAGCATCGACCCCAATGGTCGGGTTGTTCTACAGTAACACTGGAGCATGAATGAAAATTTGGAAAACTGCCATTCGGGTTTGGTTCACTCTGGTTTCGCTGATCAGCTTCCTGGTCGGGTGGATCGTACTGGCTCATTCGCCCAAACCCAATCAATTCAAGGCATCTGACATTCCCGCCATGCCGAAACTCAAGCCTGTCCCATCCCTTGAAGAGGCCATGTTTTCAGGGCGGGCGGAAAGTTTGATTCAGATCAACCCACGCACTGTCTTCCTTCGTACAAGCGGTTCCTAAATGCAAGCCGATCGATTTCGCGCAATGAATTCAGAGATCATCCTTCTGGCAGAAGGTGATATTCCACAAGTCGTTCTGGGGTTTATTGCCGCCCGCGAATTCATCGAAACAAATGAAAAACGCTTTACACGTTTCTCCGATGCAAGTGAACTTTCTCAATTGAATCGCTCGGCAGGAACATGGTTCAACGCCTCACATGAAATGTTCGAGGTGGTAAAGCTGGCGCTTGAGTACCATCATAAAACCAGCGGATTATTCGACCCATCGATTCTGCCAAACTTACGTGCTGCTGGATACAACCGAAGCATGGATGAAATTCGGCGCTTCGGCACCGACCTTCAACCTGCCACTCAACCCCAAACATTTGATTCCGCCTTTGCATCTTTACAACTCAATAAAAGCCGCCAAGCCATTCTATTGCCGCCCAATATGCAAATTGACCTTGGCGGCATTGCCAAAGGCTGGATCGCCGAACAAGCCGCAAGATTGATCCGCCAATACACGTCCACCTGTGCGGTCAGCGCAGGCGGTGACATATTCCTGATCGGTTATCCAGAAGGACAGGATGTGTGGGAGATCGGGCTTGAAGACCCGCGCAGCCCCGCTGAAAACATCTCCGTTTTGTACGCGCAGGAAGGCGCCGTGGCAACCTCTTCTGTTGTAAAACGATCCTGGAAGCAGGGAGAACGCACCCGTCACCATCTGATCGACCCGCGCAGCGGCGAGCCCGCAAACACAGACTGGTTGAGTGTCACCGTTTTTGCAAAACACGCAGTAACAGCAGAAGCTTTCGCCAAGGCATTCCTGTTGGCAGATGAAACCCACATCCGTTTGTTTGAAGAGCAAAACCCCGAGCTTACCGTTCTTGCAGTGGATGCAAGCGGAAACCTCGTAAGCCTGATAAATCCTGAAAGACACTTGAATGAATCCAATTGAATTTATTTCGAACTTATTTGCGATCAACAGCCTGCAATTTTGGTGGTATCTCACCCGTGCCGCCGGGTTGATGGGATATTTTCTGATCTGGCTTTCCACGTTTTGGGGGTTGGTCGTCAGCAGCAAGATCCTCGACCCGATCCTCCATCGAACATTCACTTTTGACTTCCATGAATATCTTTCGTTGATCGGCCTCGGGTTTACGGCTGTGCATGTGATCGTTCTTCTGGCCGATAACTATCTTCCCTTCAGCCTTTGGCAGATATTAATTCCCTTTCTTTCGCCCTATCGACCCTTCTGGGTTGGGATCGGTATCATCGCCTTCTATTTCACTTTGCTTGTCACGGTCACCTATTACTTCAGAACCCAAATCGGGTTGGAAACTTTTCGCAAACTCCATTACCTCAGCCTCGCTGCCTACCTTGGCACCACCCTGCATGGATTATATGCAGGCACAGATTCGGCACTGCCGATCACCAATCTACTTTACATAGGCACGGCCCTTGTCACCTTGTTCGTCCTTGCATACTGGCTGGTCATGCTTTACTTGCGCAGGCAGGAGGAAACACAATTAAAAAAAGAGCGGGCACTGGCTGCCCTGCGCAGCAAAACGCAATCGCGGCTTGGATCAGCCCGATCAACGAAAACAACACATTAATTTTACATAGATATGCAAATGCCTCTTAAGCAAAAACATCCCGAAACCAATCTTTCGGGATGTTTTTGCTTAATTCAAAACTAATGAGATGCAGGCTGGGATGTTTCCTTGGAGGATAGAATCGGCTCGACAGCGGGTTTCAATTCCCATTGGCGCAACCCATCACGGAAGAAGAACATGAGTGCGGCTCCTGCAAAGAGGCAAAGCGAATTGATCAAGATGGCGTTTTGCGTGCCGAAATGTTCCGCGCTATAACCGATGACGATGGAAGAAATCGGCTGAAGGCCAAAGGTGAGCATGGTGAACAAGCTGATGATCCGTGCGCGCATATCAGGCGGGGACATGAGTTGCAGCACACCCAATCCTGTTGTCAACACAAGCGGCGCGCCAAGGCTGATACAAAAGATGACCGCCATTGAAAGCGGCAGCCAGGTGGAATTGGACAACAAAAAGAAAAAAGTACCCATCCACGCCGCCGCACCGCTGACGATGAGTCCGATGCGTTTGGCTGCCTGCGAAAGCGGAAGCAATACCAGGGTGGAGATCAACGCGCCCGCACCTGAGGAGGCAAACAGCAGTCCATAGGTCTGCGAGTCGCCATTCAAGACATGGTCGGCAACCGAGGGGAGAATGTTGAAGACGGAGAGCCCGAAAAAGGTCACGAGGGTGGCGAAGACCATCAAATCCACCATGCGCGGCTGGGAGCGGATGAACTCGATGGTTTCGCGGAATTGTCCACGCGCACTGGGGCGGTTATGACTCGCCTGCTGAGAGCGGACCATGAAAATGCTCAGCAAAACCACCATGAAACTCACGCCATTAATCCAGAATGCAGCGGCTGACCCAACCACTTTCAACAAAACCCCCGCAATAGCAGGCCCCAACATACGCGCCACTTGCAACCCCATGATATTAAGCGTAATGGCCTGCCGCACCTGTCCCATGCCAGAAAGGTCACCAATGAAGGCCTGCTGGGCGGGGAAATCCAGCGCATTGACGATGCCAAGGATGAATGCAAATGTGTAGATATGCCAGATCTGCACAAGCCCGGTTTGGATGAGGAAGGCAAGGGCAAAAGCCAGCACCATGGCAATGCCCTGCGTAACAAGCAGAATCATGCGGCGGTTGAAACGGTCTGCGATCCCGCCAGCCCACGGGGCGAGCAGGAAAAGAGGCAGGGTGTTGAGCATCACCACAATACCCAACGAACTTTCTGATCGGGTCAATTCCCACACCACCCAACTCTGCGCAGTGGATTGCATCCACGTGCCAAGCAGGGAAATGGCCTGTCCACCGAGGTAAATTCGCAAATTACGGTTTTTCAGCGGAGAAAAGCTTTTGGTGTAGGTTTGCAACAAAGAGGGGCGTTCTGAGTATTCGGACAAGGTTGTATTCCTTAAGCTGAGATTATCTTTGGACGAACAGCAAGGTGGAATTCTTACAGGGAATGAAGGTGT
>DAOQID010000044.1:0-13648 GCA_035339375.1 Anaerolineales bacterium
AATCTTCATCACGAATAGAAAAACGGTCATGGCGCTGGAGGCGGGCTGCGTTCTGATCGTTGACAGCGCCCTCAGTCCGTAACCTTGCCCTTTTCCGTTACAATAGGCGGGCTGTGTCAGAAATGAAAGCTCCCTTTTTCTCCTCCCGCTTCGCTCAAATTGCCGCGTTTGTTCTGCTGCTGGGTCTTGGGCTTGGAATCCGCCTTTACGACCTCACCGACCTCCCACTCGATTTTCATCCCACGCGCCAATTGCTCTCCGCGCTCAAAGCGCGCGGCATGTATTACCAAACCCTCAGCGATATTCCCACAGAACAAAAAAGCTTCGCCGTACAGCAATGGAAGATCCGCGCGGCGATCGAACCTGAGATCGTCGAACGCATCGTCGCATTCACGTATCAATTCACGGGCGAGCAGATCTGGGTTGCAAAAGTTTTCTCCTCCGCGTTTTGGGTGATCGGCGGACTCTTTTTGTTTTTGCTCGCACGTCAACTCACCTCCACCGAAGGCGCACTGGCCGCCACAGCCTTTTATCTTTTTACGCCCTACGCCGTCGCCGCCAGCCGCAGTTTTCAGCCCGACCCATTGATGGTGATGCTCATTATCATTTTTTGGTGGGCGGTTTACAAATGGAGCGAAGACCTCACTTCTTTTCAATGGGCGGTCATTGCAGGTCTCTTCGGCGGGCTGGCTATTTATGTGAAATTCGTCGCGGCATTTTTTGTCATCGGCGGCGGGTTGGGATCCATTCTCAGACGAGAGTCTCTTTTTGAAACAGCACGCAGGCCGCAGATTTATGTCATGACCGTTTTGGGCATCCTGCCAGGCGCGGCGTATGTCATCTATGGGGTCTGGATCGCGGGTTACCTCGGTCAGCAATTCGGCGGGCGATTCATTCCAGCGCTTTTCCTAAGCCCATCCTATTACCTCGGCTGGGTCGGGATGCTCAACATCGTCATCGGTGGAATCGCTTTGATGCTGGGATTGCTCGGTTTGTTTTTTGTGGATGAAAAAAAACGTCGCTTCTTTCTTGGACTTTGGGGCGGGTACGCCCTCTTCGGCATTTACTTCAACTATCACATTTCCTCGCACGACTATTACAGCCTGCCGTTGATTCCGATCGTGTCCCTTTCACTCGCGCCACTGGCAGAATGGTTCTTCGCTCAACTGACAGCATTGACGCCAACACGTCTCACCCGTTTTTCTGCTTTCGGCCTTTTGCTGTTCGGAATTTTTGCCTCCCTATGGAATATCCGCGCCGAAATGAAAGCGACCGACTACCGCCCCGAAGCCCAAATGTGGGCGGAGATCGGCGAGACCCTCGAAGATAAAAACACAGCAGGCCTCACGCAAGATTACGGCTCACGCCTCGCCTATTGGGGTTGGACCAGCATCACCACCTGGCCCACCTACGGCGACCTTATCTATCATGATGACCTGCGCGGCGCTCAACTCGAATTCGACGGGCTGTTCGAAGACATTGCCCTCAAAAAAGAATTATTTCTGGTAACCGATTTCGATGAATTAAAACGCCAGCCATTACTAAAAGAAAAATTGTCTGGGTATCCCATCTTTGCCGAAGGCGATGGATACATCATCTTCGATCTCACCTCTACAGGTTCACAATAAATGACCAAAACAACCAAACCGACTTTCGATTTCATCACCATTGCCACGGGCCTGGGCGCGGCCTTCTCGGCTTTTGCGCTCGGGGTGTATGCCTACCTCGGCATTTTCTCGCGCCATCTCGCCGATGATTATTGCAGTGTAGACTTCATCCGCACCAATTTTTTCAGCGCACTGCTGAATAACTACATTTTTGTTTCCGACCGCTACACCAACTTCATGCTCATTGCATTGAGTGAATACATTTCACCGCGCACGGTTTCGATCCTGCCTGCCCTGTTCATCGTCCTCTGGTTGACAGGCATCGCGTGGATGTTATCTGAAGCCAGCCGCTTTACCAAAAATGGCTGGTCGAAACTCACCATTGTTTCGCTTACTTTTTTGGTGGTGTTCTTTTCCCTGCTGCAGGCACCCAACCGTTTTCAAATTTTGTATTGGCGTTCTGCCATGTCCACGCATTTTGCGCCGCTGGTCTTCATGCCGTTCCTAGCGGCTTTCATTTTGAAGGTCATCACCGAATCTGAGGGGAAACCCGCCCCATTTTGGAAATACCTTCTCGGCTTCTTTATTGCCCTCATCATCGGCGGCTTCTCCGAACCGACCGTGGCAGTGATGATCACCCTGCTGGCCCTCGCCTTCGCCGCCACCTGGAAATGGATGTCACCATCCACCCGCAGTGCCGCCCTGAAAATGATCGGTTGGTCACTGGCTGGTGCAGTGACGGCTTTGCTCATCATGGGGCTGGCTCCTGCCAATTATTACCGCGTCAGCCTCGGCAAGGAACCACCGACGCTTGCCTTCCTCATTGTCCGCTCTTTTCAGTATGGGTTCAACTTCATTGATAACTCCTTCAGGACCCTGCCCCTGCCCACCCTCTTCACCGTGGCCATGCCGTTCTTCATGTTCTACAACCGCTACGCCTCCCCCACCCCAGCCCTGACCGAATCCCAGCGCAAACTGGCCCGCACCCTGTTGATGGTCATACCCGCGCTTTCGTATTTGCTCATCGTAGCCAGTTTTGCTCCCAGCGTGTATGGGCAATCCTTTCCCGTGGAGCGGGCACGGTTTGCGGGCCAGGTCAGTTTGGTGGCGGGGTTAATGATCGAAGGCGCCTTGCTTGGAAGTTTACTCGCGCAATGGCGGCCTGCCTTCGCCGAAAAACTTCCGCTTAAACTGGCATCGGCTGTTCTGTTTGCAGTGGCGGCGCTTTATCCCTTGCGCGCTGGCTGGCTCTCCCTCAATGACATCCCCGATTACCGCGCCCGTGCCGAAGCCTGGGATACGCGTGTGATTCAGATCAATGACCTCATCGCCCAGGGTCAAACCGACCTGCTCATCGTTCAACTCGATGGCGTGGAAGGTGTAAAAGAATTGGAAGTCACCGAGAAGCATTGGGTGAACCGCTGTGCTGCAAAATATTACGAAGTCAACTCCATCCGCACCGCACCGCCAAAATGAGCATGAAACGACCGATCCTTGTCACAGGGGCGCACCGCAGTGGAACCACCTGGGTTGGCCGCATGTTGGCGGCGAACCTGCAGACCGCTTACATCAGCGAGCCGCTCAACGTGCTGCATCGCCGCGGCGTGTATCGCGCCGAGGTTCAACACTGGTATCAATACATCACCAGCGAAAATGAAGGCGCGTACCTGCCTGCCTTCCATGAACTGCTGAACTATCGTTATCACCTTTTTGCAGAGATCCGCTCGATCCGCTCGCAAAAGGATTTCCTGCGCATGGGCCGCGACCTTTCCATTTTTATGAAAGGCAAATTACAGAACCAGCACGCCCTGCTCAAAGACCCGTTCGCGGTTTTCTCCGCGCCGTGGTTTGCAAAGACATTGAATTGCCAGGTCGTCATCACTGTGCGTCATCCTGCAGGCTTTGCCAGCAGCCTCAAACGCCTCAACTGGCCCTTCGATTTCCGCGACCTGCTCAACCAGCCAATGCTGATGCGTGACCACCTCGAAGAAGACCGTGCCGAAATGGAATCAACCCCAGCGGATGACATCATCGGACAATCGTCCCTGCTTTGGCGGATGATCTACCGCGCGGTTCACGCTTCGCGTACCCGCGGCCTGATCCCCGAAATCAAAATTGTCCGCCACGAAGACCTTTCACTTGACCCCATAGCAGGGTATAAATCCCTGTATGAGTCGCTCGGCCTGATCTTTGACGAAAACGTGCGCGATACCATCCTCAATTCCAGCAGTTCTGAAAACCCAACCGAACTCTCGAAGAAGAAGGTCCACTCGGTGAAATTGGACAGCCGCGCCAACATGGATAACTGGAAAAAACGCCTGACCGCCGAAGAGATTCTCCGAATCCGCAAGATGACCGAAAGCGTCTCCCACCTCTTTTATTCAGAAAATGAATGGTGACCCAGTCACCAACGACCAAATTACCAATGTCCACCCTCCCTCTCGTTTCCATCATCACACCCTCCTTTAATCAGGCACAATTCCTCGAAGCCACGATTCAATCTGTGCTTGGGCAGGAATATCCACGGATCGAATACATCGTTGTAGATGGCGGCTCCAAAGACGGCAGCGTGGATGTGATCCAGAAATACGCGGGTAGACTCGCCTGGTGGGTCAGCGAACAGGACAAGGGTCAGACCGATGCGATCAACAAGGGTTTCAACCGTGCCACGGGCGATATCCTCGCATGGATCAACTCTGACGACACCTACAATCCGCAGGCGGTTGGGCAGGCTGTAAAACAGCTTATGGAAAATCCAGAAGTGGGGCTGGTGTACGCTGACTGTAACTACATTGATGAAGCAGGGAATGTGATCGGCAAATTCCCTGCCGCGCAAACGGATCACCGCCGCCTGCGTGAAGGTTACGTCCACATTCCGCAGCAGACAATGTTCTTCCGCGCAAAGTATTGGAAGGAACTCGGCCCGCTCGACCCGTCTTTTTATTTTGCAATGGATTATGATCTTTGGACACGAATTGCAAAGCATGCGCCGTTCAAATACGTCGCAGGGCAAACGTGGGCGAACTTTCGAATCCACAACCTCGGCAAGACCACCTCTGCCGATGACCGCTGCTGGCCTGAAATGATCCGCGTGCATTACCGCGATGGCGGCAGTTTTTTTTCGGTGATCGTGGCAAAGCATTATCTGCGCAAAGTCATTGGCCCGCTGTGGAAATGGCGGATCAAAAAGCAAGCGAACCGTTAAGCGAGTTTCTTTCACCCTTCCCATGACACATCTTCTCACCCCACCCACTCTTGAAGACCTCATCCGCCTGCTTAAGGCATGGCGCTTTTGGATGTTCGGCGCGCTTGTTGGCGCGCTCATCGGCGCTGCGGTTTATTATGCAGATCCGCCGCCGTTTCGTGCGCAAGCCACCGTCAATGTTGATTTCAATCTGGAACAAGCCTGGCCGCAGGAAACGGACCGTCAGCAGTTTTATTATCTCGAGCGCGAGTCACGCAAATTGGAAGAAGTCGCCTGGTCTGATGAAGTGTTGGGGCAGCTATCTTCTTCATTCGGCATTTCTGTGGAAGAACTGCGCAGGGGTAAACTGCAACTCAGCCAGCCAGCTGAAGCGGGCTGGCATTTCTACGCCGACGATGACGATGCACAGTTTGCCGCATCACTGGCGACCACCTGGGCGAAGGCCTTCGTAGCCAAAACCGAAGCAGACGTGGCCTCAGGCGCGATCAACGAATTCGTCCGCCTTGAAGCGACCCAATCGGAAAGTACTGCCAAAGAGCGCAGTATTCCATTGAGCAGTTATTTACTGGCGGGTTCCATCGGTTTTCTTACACTCGCTGTGTTCGTATTGTTGTTTAAACGCAAGTGAACGCGGATTCAGAGATGAGAAAAAAGATTTTTATCAGCGTTCATCTGCGTCCCAATTAATTTTTTATGAAAGAATTTTTCCCCAACTCTTACAAAATCTCCCGCATTCTGTGGGGCGCGGCTTTGTTGACCCTCCCCGTGACCAGTTTCCGCTGGTTTCCTTTTTTGGGAGAAGGCACCCTGGTCCGTCCACTGGCGATGTACCCGCTGGCGGTTTTGATTCCGCTCTTGTTGATTCTGGCATGGCGTGGAAAAACAAAGCTCAACTGGTCAGGCGCGTTGATTCCGCTTGGGGTGCTGGTCCTGTTCATGGTGGCAGCGACCAGTTTCGGGGCGTTGATCGATCCGATCCCGTTGCGCGGGCAAACCTATTCGGGCAGAGCCATCCGCGCGCTGGCGACTCTCTTCATCGGCATCGCCTTTTTCATCGCTGCCATGTGGATGAACAAAGATGAAGATGATTTCCGTTTCACGGTCACGTGGCTGTTTGCCGGGTTGTGCCTCGACCTTGCATGGAGCGGTTTGCAGGCGGTCACGTTTTATACGGGCCTGCTCGAAAAAGAAATGGTGACGCATTGGCAGCGCGCATTTTCAATGCGTGAACTCGTGCGCACAAATCGAATCTCCGGGCTTGCCTACGAACCCGCCTGGCTGGCAGGACAATTCGCCACAACCTTCATCCCGTTCCTGTTCGCTGCCGTACTGACGAATTTCCGCATCACACGCCTGAAGTGGCTGGAACCTGTGCTATTGGCATTGTCTTTGCTCGTGGTTTTGGCAACCTACTCACGCGGCGGGTTGCTCACCACGCTTGCCGCAGCTGGGTTGACCTTCCTTTTCACGGGGCAGCTTGGCATCGTGTGGAAGTGGTTCATTGGCGGCTTCCGCGGGGGGATGCGGGGAATTTTATTCCGTGTCGGCATTCTGGCCGCAATTTTCAGCGTGGCGGCGGGTGCGTTCATTTTTCTCAGCCAGAAGAATTTCTTCCGCCGTTTATGGGAGACGGATGCGCAAAGCCTGAGCGAATACATTGTGGATATCAATGCGGGCGCGCGCGGCGCCTATTCGGCTGGGGCATTATCCGCTTTTGAGGAGTATCCCTGGGCGGGTGTGGGGCTGGGGGCAAGCGGTTTTTACATTTACCAGAACCTGCCCGATTGGTCGCTGACCACCGTGCCAGAAATTGCCAAACAACTCAGCCCTGAAAACAAGTTATACCCCAACCCTAAAAATCTCTATGCCCGCCTGTTGGCAGAAACAGGATTGATCGGCTTCTTTTTATTCCTGGCATTTCAGTTTTACATACTTGGCGATATACTCAGCCTTCTGCGTCACAGGGAAGGCTGGGCACGTTTTGCAGCAGTGGCGGGAATATTTGCATGGTTGGCAATCACATTTTATAATTTCACACAGGATTCGCTCACAACGCCAAACATCTGGGTCATTCCGGGCATACTGGTGGGGCTTGCAGCGTCTTCCACAATGTCAGAAGAACCCCTGCCTGGCATTGGACTCCAATCTAAGGAAAATAAATGATCGTATTATCTGTCGGTATGCCGCGGGCTGGGTCGGGCTGGCACTACAACTTAATTCACGACCTTATGAAAACCACAGGCTGTGCCGATGCGCGTGATATCCGCGAACGGTATCGGCTTCAAAATGTCTTGACCGAGGTCAATTGCAACATCGGTGTGCTTTCAGCCAGAAGACTTGGACTGGTGATGATCCCTGCGCTGGTAAATACTTTTGTCATCAAGGCTCATTCCGCGCCGACGAATGCTTCGCGTCTGCTTTCGACCATGGGCAGGCTGCGCATCACGTACATTTATCGTGACCCGCGCGATGCCATGCTCTCCGCTTATGATTTCGGTCAGCGGGCGCTTACCAAGGGCCGCCCCAATGCCTTCTCGCATCTTTCAAGCTTCGAGAAGAGCGTGGATTTTATGATGGAATATGTCCATATTTGGGAAAAATGGATTAAAGAAAAGAACGTGCTCACCGCACGCTACGAAGACCTGCTGATGAATTACGATGAGGAATCAACCAGACTGGTGGAATACCTCAAATTGAACGGCAGCAGGCCTGAGGTCCGCAAGGTGATCGAGCAATATCGTCCGGGCACAGCGGAAGGTCAGCAGGGCTTGCATTTTTATAAGGGCAAGATCGGCCGCTTCCGTGATGCGTACAACGAGGAACAAAAATCCATCTTAAAAGAGAAACTTGGCCCATATTTGACTCAAATGGGCTACAATGAATGACAAGGTGTAATCTATTTGTAAGTCACCCAAGTTGTCGCGCGGAATGTTTTTCGTTATCATAGGGAAGTTATGTTACGAAGATTTGATTCGCCCTACATGGCAGACTGGTTTGCCATATCATTGAGATGGATCATTCTGGTCGGCTTTGTTGTTTCACTTGGATTGGGGGACAAACTTGAAATTGCAGTTTCGTGGCCGCTGGGGTTATTGATTCTCTGGAACCTGTTCATGACTGCATTGGCAAGCATGAACATCCGTGTTGCCTATCACCGTCTCTTCAGCATTCTTGTCGATATCACACTGGCTGGGTTGTTCTTTTGGACCCAGGGCGGCCTGCGCGGACCTGCCGCATGGGCGGGCATTTTACCAATTCTGACGGGGTCAATATTTTTTGAGTTGTTGGGCGCCGTAGCCGCCTCTGTCTTCTTCTCCGGGCTCATGATCTATCTGGGGCTGCAAGACGGGGACAGTCTGCCGCTTTCCATCACATTCTCAGCTGCACTGATCGCATTAAGCATGGTGTTTGGTTTTCTCGGCAAACGCATGATCATTCACATGCGCAAGAACCGCGAACTGTGGCTGGATTCAGAAGAACGAAAAAGCGCCATGCAAGCCGAGCGGATGCGCGCCATTTACGAATTAACCGCCGCATTATCCTCCACCCTGAGCTATAAACGCGTGCTCGAATCCGCGCTGAATTTGAGCGCCTCGGCGCTAAACCCCGACCCCGAACAACTTCACAGCGATCCGCTTGTCGGTGTGGTGATGCTGTTCAATGGCGGCAAACTGCGCATCGGGTCGGCACGGCGCTTCACCACCGCCGACATGCGTGTGACCTTCGATGCGGCGGAAGGCATCCTCAAAAAGACAATTGACGAAGGTGAACCGCTCTGGTTCAAAGACATTGGCTACGACCCCGAACTGGGCCGTGTGATCGCGCTCCGCAATTGCACCAGCGGATATTGCTTCCCGCTCCGCAGCGGCTTCAACGTTTATGGCGTTCTGCTGTTTGCCCACCCCGATGCAGAGTACTTCACCACCGAGCGCCGCAACCTGCTCGATATCATCGGCCGTCAGGCCGTCATCGCCATTCAAAATGCGCGTTTGTATCAGGACCTTGTTGAAGAAAAAGAACGCATGGTGGAGATCCATGAAGAAGCACGCAAAAAACTGGCGCGAGACTTGCACGACGGCCCCACCCAATCTGTAGCGGCTATTGCCATGCGTCTCAACATCCTGCGCAGAATGATGGCAAAAGACGTCGCATCCGCCGGGGATGAAGTGGTCAAACTGGAAGAACTTGCCCACCGCACCACCAAGGAAATCCGCCACATGCTTTTCACCTTGCGCCCGCTCATCCTCGAGTCGCAGGGATTGGTCGCCGCCATTCAAGCCATGGCCGATAAAATGGCTGAAACCTATTCACAAAAAGTGACCCACAACATTGACGAACGGGTCACCTCGCAATTGGAAATGGGCAAACAAGGCGTCATCTTCTACATTATTGAAGAAGCCGTGAACAATGCCCGCAAACACGCAGCGGCAGAGACCATCGCGGTAAACCTCACACAAATGGATGCAGGCATTGCCCTGCTTGAAATCGCCGACAACGGCCTGGGCTTCGACGTAAAATCGGTCACTGAAGCATACGACAAACGCGCAAACAGCAGCCTCGGCATGGTAAACCTGCGCGAACGCGCAGAACTCGTGAATGGCTTGTTCCAGATCGACTCCGCGCCCGGGAAGGGTACGAAGGTACAGGTGTACATCCCGCTCACAGAGGAAGCCGCAGACCGTTTACATTACATGCGCAACAAATAAAAAATGCCCATCGCAGCAAACCTTTATTATTTTTCCCACGACACAGAAGACGACCTCGAAACCAAACGCCCGCCCATCATTCTCATTCATGGGGCGGGCGGAAATCTTTTGTCCTGGCCGCCACAGGTCCGCCGCATGGTGGATGAAAGGGTGTACTCACTCGACCTGCCCGGTCATGGCAAATCGGAAGGCACAGGCAGGCAATCCATTGACGAGTACGTTGAAGATGTACTGGCATTTATGCAGGCCTTGAAACTTCGCACGGCCATCTTCGCGGGCGTTTCCATGGGTGCAGCCGTTGCCCTCGCACTCACACTAAAACACCCACGCAAAGTGCGCGGACTTTGCCTGCTGGGCAGCGGCTCCAAAATGCGTGTGGCTCCCCTTATTTTGGAAACAGCGGGCAACCCCAACACCTTCGAATCTGCTGTGGATTTGATCAATGAAAACTGCTTCAGTTCCGAAGCCCCGCAACACCTCAAGGATATTTCAAAACGCCACCTGCTTGATGTGCGCCCGCCCGTTTTGCTCGGCGATTTCCTCGCCTGTCATGAATTCGATGTCACCAGCCAGCTCAAAAAAATCCGCACCCCCACCCTGCTCATTTGCGGCGCCGCAGACAAAATGACCCCCGTCCGCTATTCCGAATTGATGCAGGAAACAATGCCCAACGCAAAACTTCACATCGTGGAGAATGCAGGGCACCTCGTCATGAGTGAACAACCCGATGTCGTAGCAGACCTGATGAAACAGTTCGTCGATTCAATTCCGGTCCGCACCAGGAAGACGAAAAAAGACCGCGTCGAACTTAACGTTGAATCTGATCCTGCCCAGGAAACAGAATCAGCGCTTCAGGCAGATTCTGTCCCTTCGACGGAGCCCAACAGCTAAGAAAATATTTCCTTCAAAACAGGCATTGCATTAATAACCGCCCTGGCCCGATGGCTGAGGCGGTTTTTTTCATCCATCTCCAGTTCAGACATGGTTTTGCCCAATTCAGGCATGAAGAAAATGGGATCATACCCAAAACCGCCTGTGCCGCGTTCCTCGGGGATGATTTCGCCGTGGCAATTGCCGTCAGCGATCTTCACATCGCCGCCTGGAATGGCAATGGCAATCGTGGCATGGAAGTGTGCCTTCCATGGACGCGGTTTACCTTGCAGGTTTTCGAGCATGTAGGCTCGGCGGTCAGCGTCATTTGCGCCTGGCTTGGGGTGGTAACGGGCAGAATACAACCCGGGTGCGCCGTCGAGCGCATCCACTTCCAGGCCTGAGTCATCGGCAAGGGAGATCAATCCGCTGGCCTGGGCGAAGGCGATGGCTTTTTTGGCTGCGTTTTCAATGTAGGTTGCCCCATCTTCCTCCACATCGAGATCCAGGTTGATCTCAGCAGGGGTGACGAGTTGGACATTCAATTCTCTGAGAAGTTCCTGAAGTTCTTTTACTTTGCCTTTGTTGTTGGTGGCGATAAGAAGTTTTTTCATTTTGAATTCCTGTGGCGCAAGATAATATCTTGCGTTACATGTTTCTTTGCCCATTGTGCATGTTCGCGGATCATGGGTTCTTCATCTTGAGCGGCTTGTTCTAAAATTGGAAGGTCGTTTTCACTGCCCGTATTGCCAACAGCAACCGCTACATTGCGGAGATACCCACGTCGCTTGGCACGTTTGACGGGGCTTTTCTTGAAGCGCTGATTAAATTCAACGGATGTCAGCAGCAGGTCTGAGGTCAAGACAGGAAGCGGGATTTTCGATTCGAAGGCGGGGTCTGCCTGAGGTGAAAACCGATTCCATGGGCAGGCTTGTTGACAGGCGTCACATCCGAAAATCCAATTCTGCATGAGTGGACGTAACTCTTCGGGGATGTCCTCTTTGAGTTCGATGGTGAGGTAGGAGATACAGCGGCTTGCATCGAGGGTACGGTTGGGGAGGATGCATTGTGTGGGGCAGGCATCGAGGCAGCGTGTGCAGGTACCGCAATGGTCGGTGATGAGGGCATCGTCGGGTTCCAGTTCGATACCAAGCAGGATCTCGGCAAGGAAAAATGCAGAGCCCATCTGCGGGTTGATGAGCATGGAGTTTTTTCCGATCCAGCCAAGGCCTGCGCGTTGGGCAAGTTCACGTTCGAGGATGGGACCTGTATCGGTGTAATAACGATTTGGAATGGGATGCCCGAGTTGTTCTTCGATGAAATCCACGATCTGCTGCAGGCGCGGAGGGATGATATCGTGATAGTCATCGCCGAGAGCATAGGATGAAATGCGAAACGCTTCGCGTGAAGATTGAGGGTTGAAGGTTACAGGTTGGTATGGCAGGGCAAGGACGAGAATGGATCGGCACTCGGGGAGAATTTGTTTGGGGTCGGCACGGCGAATGCGGCTGCGTTCTTCGGCGAGGTATTGCATGTTGCCATGTTTGTTTTGATGAAGCCATTCTTCGAACATGCCGTAGTGTGCAGGCGGCTCGCAAGAAGTAACGCCAGCCAGGATGAATCCCAGCTGGCGCGCTTTGTCTTTGATGGCTTGCTTGAGGTCGGACAAGTTAATTCGGGAAAGGTGTGTCGCACTCAATGTAGAATCGTTATTTGACGACGATCTTCACAAAGATGGCTTTTCCAAACGTAACGCCCTTGGCATTTGCCATCTGCCATGCACTGGTGTATTCACCGATCTGGTCGGGAGCTTTGAAGTTGACGGATACTTCCACTTCCTGCCCCACTTCAACAAGGCCAATGGGAACGGGTACGCCGCTCATCTTGTCACCATAGGTGTAAACCAAGCCGTAACCATCTCCCCAGGCACAGATCCCTGTATTTTTGATCTTCCATGTTTTGACAAATTCCTGTCCGGGGGTCATGGCGGTGCCATCCAGGATGGTGACATCCACAGTAGCGACGTCAAATGAATAGTCGTCGCATAATGGCCCTCCAGGAGTACCCAATGCGATCTGGGTTGGATCTGTTGCAAATGCAATGGTTGGGGTTAATGTAGGCGGTTCAGCAGTGAAGGTGGGGGTGGGAGGCATTGGGGTGGGTGTGAACGCAGCAGCCGTCAGTGTGAATTCGGCGACTACGGTCATGGCGGCAGAAGTGCGGACGGCCAGCACATCGGGCGTCGGCACGATGGGGGTGGCAGGGGCACAGGCGGCCAGCATCAGGGTGGCGATTATTGCAGAAATGACAAATCTAGCTTTCATGGTTCCTCTCTTGATGTATAAGAACAATTACTTGATCACGTACTTAACCCAGACCATGGAGCCGAAGTAATTGCCCTCATCATCTCTAAGTTTCCAAGTACCAATGTATTCACCAGGGGCGTTATTTGTCACCAGCTTCAAGACAAACGAAATATTGGCGCCCGGTTTCACATAATCTTCCGCTTTCTTGATGACAATATCGGAGCCTTTAAAGCCCGGAGTGGAAAAATCTGGAAGGAAGGCAAAGGTATAGCCTTCGTCCCACACACAAGAACCGGTGTTCAAAAATTGGAAGACCTTTTCAAAAGCCTTGCCGCGCTGCAATACATCACCATCGAAAGGCTCGCTCTCCTTGACCAAAACCCCGTCATTGCAGCCATTCTTGGTGGTGATGGTGGCAAAAACAGCGGCTGTTGGGATGGGCGAGGCCAGCGGGGTAATACCCAGAACAGGTTGCTGAGTGTTGAAGGGAATTGGAGTGGCATCACCGCCGCCGACGGGCGCAAATGTGGGCAAAGCCGCAAGAGTACTAGTTGGCAGAAGGGTATTGGTCGGCAAAGGAGTTGGGGAACTTTGTGCCGCCACCTGGGTCAAAACAGCGTTAAAGGCTTCTGTCTGAACTGCTGCCAGATCCTGTGTTGGGACCGGGGTAGCGCCCAGATTACAGGAACTTAACACCATGGCAAGCACCAAAAAAGACGCCAGCCAAAGAAATTTACGAACTCTCATTATAGTAACCTCCGGACATAGTTAACTCAAAGTTCTGCCCAACTCCACGATTTTTGAAGATTTTGAAGCAAAATTGCGAATTCGGCGAGGCAGAAACTTTGATTCGTTAACTTGATTATAACGCACCTATGAAAGCGTTTCTTATGGAGTATCGCATAAATTGGGCATGCAGATTTTCCGTTTTTCACAAAAAGGGAGAAAATTCCA
>DAOQID010000044.1:13748-30330 GCA_035339375.1 Anaerolineales bacterium
CGCATAAATTGGGCATGCAGATTTTCCGTTTTTCACAAAAAGGGAGAAAATTCCAGTAGACCTCTTGCAAAAATCTGAAAGATTAACCACTGAACCACGGAGACACAGAGAAAAAATTAAAAACTCCGTCCGCAGGAGGCTCCGCACTGCCTCAGTGTCTTCGCGGTTCAAAATGTCATTTCAAAGAGATGCCTTACAGCTTATGCAAAGGATCAAGTTAACAATTTTTGTTGCTGACCCAGAAGCGGGAATAAAACCTGCTTCTGGGTCAGCAACCGATACGTTACAACCAAACAGGAGAAACTCAAATTATCAAGGTGTGGGAGTGGCGGTCGCAGTAAAGGTTGGCGTTGGAGTGAAGGTAGGTGTAAATGTCAGTGTAGGGATGGTTGTGGGAACCGGTGTACCCTGCCGCAAAATGAAAGGATGCAGCCAGATGGCATCGTCCTGATTCTGTCCGCCGTGAGCGGTGACTACAAGGATGAACTTCACTGTTTCACCGGCCAGAGGGCTCAAGTCAAAATCGATCGGGTAGGAATTCCCTTCATACACTTCATTCCAGGTAAACAGGTTTTTCACTGTGCCGTTATTTCGGTAATCAAGACGAAAGACCACATCACACCGCCTCGAACCATACTGGCAACCCACAATCGTCCGAAAATGATCGCCTTCCTTCACGGTAAAGGCAGGATACTGTCCACTAATTTCACCTTGACGCGCATCCTGTGGAACAGTGAGCAGGCTGGGGTTATTCTCGGTTACGCCGTTTTCCATCATGGGGGTATCCAACCTGACAACAAAACCATTTGCATCACCCCTCGTACCCGGGCACGGCAGAGGAGCCCCCTCGTTGCGCCACTCGGCTTCACAAAAATGCTCCACAAAGCTATAAGCCATGTAGCTGGCGCCAGGCACCCTGATCTCAACCCAGAATGCCTTTTGGGCTTTGTCGCCAATCCCAAAATTAACACCATTGGCATTGCGTAATTTCCAATAGCCAATGTATTCCCCTTCCGCGCTGGGGGCGGTCAACTGAACAGAGATGTCAATTGTGCTGCCAGGGCTTACACTCTTCGAAAGAGCTGCGGTGGTTGGGCCGCTCATTGCATACCCGCCATCAAACACAAGCGAATAAGCCGTCGTCCACGTGCAGGTGCCAATATTTTTAATACGCCAGGTCTTTTCGAAGGAAGTATTCCGCACCACAGGACTTCCATCCGGATAAGTTATATCTTTGACGAATTCCGCCGCATCACATCTGGACACCGGAACTGCTGTGGCATAAATGGGCTGATTCGTGGCTGTGGCAGCAGGCAACCCAGTCGGGGGCGGAGCAGGGCTATATGTAGGCAATGGCAATCCAGGGGTTGCACTCGCTCCTACAGCGGCGGTCGAAACCTGTTGTGTAGTGCCAGCTTCAAGGGTCTGAGCAGAAGCGGTGTAAAGTCCATTTAATGTGGCAAATGTATCTGGGGTCGCTGTGCTGTTTCCAAGATTACAGGCCAACTGGGCCATCATCAAAAACGTAACAAACAGGGAAATCGGGGCTTTTTTCATGAACATGACTATTCTCCGGAAGATGAATTTCCAGGGATTAAGACGCCTGTGAAAGATAATTGGTTCCGTCCATTTAATAAAGAAGCCAGCTTGCGCTGGCTTCCAAATGTTTATGAGGGAAAACCGTAAGATCAGGAACTTCCGCACAAATAGGTGAATTCAGCATGTGGATACTCCTGCTCCACCGGGTCCACAATCACAATGGCCATCCATTTTGTGCCCGGCGTGCTGCCAAGGTGAAGCTTCCACTCGCGCGAAATGGTCAGCGTCCCTGCGGCATCCATCTTTAATTTCTTGGGATTGGAATTGTTATTGTCACTTTGCATCCAGTAATAGGTGAATTCGATGGGACCATTGCTGGTAAACGTGGCATACACAATATGATTCACATTGGCAGGGCATCCTGTCGCTGGGTCACGTACCACATTGTATTCTACAGAAGTAATGGCAAACCCCGGGTTGGCTGAAGAGGATACGACGATCTGGGTATAGAACGGGGCGCTGTACTCACCCACTCCAAACTCAACCCCATCCGGAGTCTGTAACATCCACTTGGAGGTGTAGGCCTCATCAGCTTGTGGGGCTGTGAACAGAATTGAAATGGGAACGATCTGTCCGGGGTCTACTGCCTGCGGCAGGTTGTATACATAGGCACCACCAAGCACATTGCCATCCCAAAAGATGATCTTATAACTGGTATCCCATGAGCATGGACTGGTATTCTTGATCTCCCAAGTCTTGGTAAAACCCTGCCCCGGTTTGAAGATGGTTCCATCTGGAATGTTCTCACTAACCAGGCTGGCCTGCGCGCATTCTGAAACAGACGGGTTACGCGTCCGTGTGGGCGAGGCTACTGGCGCAAGCGGGGTAAAAGTTGGGGCAAACAACAAGGGGGTCGGTGTAAAAGCGGGGGCTTCAGGAGTGGGGTTGCTTACATTGCCAAGCGCCGCCACGGTTTCAGCGACTGCGGTTTGTATACTGTTGGTATCCTGCTGTGTGGTTTCGGGGGTTTCTGCACTGCCGCTACAGGCTGTAATGAGCAGAGACAAGACAACGATCAAGGTAAAAAGTAAATACTTGAATTTTTTGAACATTTTTTTCCTTTCGCACAGATAATTATACTGTTAAACAGAAGCGCCCGGATTTCCCGGGCGCTTTACGAAAATCTTTTAAAAGGGGTTATGGACAGGTAAAAGTTGCGCGCCCAAACTGTTTCTGGTTCGGTGAGTCGATGTAAACATCAACCCACGCGCTGCTGCCCGGTGTATTGAAGGTCATGGGAATGCTCGGGCTGGTTTGCGTACCTGCAGAATTGAACGTCAGGCTGGCAGGATAGGGGTCTGTGGAGCCATCACTGAAAACGCGGTGCAGGGTGACGGTCCCCGGACCGTTGGTAGTCACACTAAACGTATAGTGGAAATTGGGACATGAACCTGTGACATTGAACAAGACACTGGTCACCGTGAACACAAAGGGGGTTGAAGTAACAGTGGCTGTGGGTGTAATGGTCGTTGTAACGCTTGGCGAGCCGGTAGTGGCTGCCTGCACTTTAACATCCACGTAGAAAGACTTCCCTTGATATCCCTTTACAACGGGCACGAGGACATTGCCATTGGTAACGATACGCCAATATCCCTTGTATTGCCCCAAAGTGGCAGGAGCAGTGAGATTCACTTCAAGGTCAATTTCCTGGCCTGGCGCCACAGTGCTGATGGGTTTTGAGGCAGGGCCACCCATTGAGTCGCCGCTATCAAAGACCATTGAGAAACCAGTCCAGGTACAAGAGCCGATGTTCTTGATCCGCCATTTTTTGACAAAAGCCTGATTGGGGGTCACCACAGTTCCATCAGGGATGGTGACATCCGCAACGAATTCAGCCACATTGCAGTTGGAAGTTGCCGTAGCGATCGGTGTATTCGTCAAAACGGGAAGAGGAATGGGGGTAAGGGTTGCAGTTGTAACCGGGGGCGCCACCGTAAAGGTGGGAGTATTGTTTATGATAATTGCAGGGGTCGCGCTCAATAAGGCTTCTACAGTTTGGGCAGCCGAGGTACTTGCTACATCTTCCGCATTGTTTGAGGGCAAATTACATGCGCTCAAAAACAAGGTGAAGATCATCAGCAGATTAAATAAGCGGATTTGTTTCTTCATGATTTTCTCCTTTGTAGTCGTGATATTGTACCGCAGGTCAAATTTCGAGAATTTTGCATAAATTTAGACATCCTGCTGCCACCATCAAGTTTTTAGCCGTGAATTAAGCGAATGTTCTAAACTCCATTCATCATACGCGGATCAAGTGACAGCTCCGATTGTCTTATAAAAATGTATGCAGACCTGGCGGGCCACTTGCATTAACGCCTATAAGCTTTAATTTGTTCCCAAGACAAATTTTGAATTCAGACAAAGAATGCGTAGTTTGCAAGGAAACAAAAAAATAGTGCAAAATCTTGTGATTTTGCACTATTTTGCTTATGCGCAGGTTTTTATTGGCCTTGAACCTGAAGGATGTTTACCACCCCATTCAATGGGTAGTACGCAATCAAGATCTTGTTTTTCCCATGTGTGAACAAAGCCACAGTACACAAATAGCCTTTCTGTGTCTTCACTTCCTCCGTTTTTTCAAGGACCCAGCCATTGTTTTTGGCCTGCTGATCATAATAGGCAAAAACGGTATCCCAGGTAGTTGTAGCTGGCACAGCCGACATCAATTGCAAGTCACCGCTGATGCCTGATTGTTCGCGCAGGATGGCAACAAAATAGTTCACATCATCTTGAGGTTCGGCTTCACCCGGCATTGGAGGGAACATGAAACCATCCATTGGATCGGGCGCGCCACCATCAGTAGAGTCGGCAGGGGCATCCACTACCGCACCGGGATCAGCAGGGGCGCCGCTATCAGCAGGAGCACCAGAGTCAACGGGGGCGCCAGAATCGGCGGAGGCTTCTGTAGGAGCGGGGTTCCCGCCACCACAGGCTGATATGCTGACAACCAGCACAACCAAAATCAGCATATATATGTATTTCTTCATTTTTTATCTCCTTGATATTTGGAACATTACAAAACCACTTCCCTGCTCATCTTCAACAGGATACCGGCAAGCCAAAAGACGGCCAGTCCTGTTTTCGTTTGAAACGCAGGGAAGTGATATTTTACAACAATCTGTTTTTTACGCTGGCGAAGATTCCACGTGAGCGCCAGCCATCCATAGACCAAGCTGTTCACGAGTGGTTTTCTTTGCTTCCACTACTGTCACAATTTGTCCACGATACATGACAGCGATGCGGTCTGAAAGCGCCATGATCTCGTCCAACTCAGCGGAAATAAGAAGGACAGCCACCCCGCGGTCACGCATCTTGATGATCTCGCTGTGAATATATTCAATGGAACCGACGTCCAGACCACGGGTGGGTTGATTCGCAATAACGAGCTTCACATTGCTGCGACTTAATTCACGCGCCACAATCACCTTTTGCTGGTTGCCACCAGAAAGTTTGCCAGCGCTGACAAAGGGAGATGGCGTGCGCACATCAAATGCACCAATAAGTTTGCGGGCATTCTCATCCAGCGCCTTTTGCTGGAGTACACCACGATTGCTGAAGGGTGGTCGATAATAATCGCACAAGGCCATATTATCGGCAATGGAATAGGAGAGAACAAGCCCGTGGCGCTGACGATCTTCGGGGATATGAGCCAGCCCGGCTTCGGTCATGATCCGTGGCGGTTTGCCGGTCAGGTCAATGCCATCCATGGTCACTTTTCCGCCTGTCGGAGAACGCAGCCCGGTCAATGCTTCTGAAAGTTCAGTTTGACCATTGCCTTGAACCCCGGCGATGCCGAGCACTTCACCACCGCGTACCGTGAATGAAACGTTGTGGACTGTTTCCAGGTTACGCTGGTCGCGGACCGAGAGGCCTTCCACTTTGAGGATATCGCCACTGGCGGCGTGGTCATCTTTTTCAACGGTGAGAATCACCTGGCGACCAACCATCATATTGGCAAGCTGTGCCTCGTTCGTGCCCTGAGGCTGAACCGTGTTGATGACCCGTCCCGCACGCATGACGGTGATACGATCTGCAACAGCAAGGACTTCCTTGAGTTTGTGTGTGATGAAGATGATGGAAACACCGCGTGCCGTCAGGTCTCGCATGATTCTGAAGAGGTCTTCAGCTTCCTGTGGAGTGAGCACGGCTGTAGGCTCATCGAGGATGACGATCTCTGCATTGCGATACAGGGTTTTGACGATTTCAACACGTTGCTGCAAACCAACCGGCAGGTCACCCACCAATGCATTTGGGTCCACATCAAGGCCATATTGTTTGGATATTTCATTGATACGGGTGGCAACAGCTGCACGATCCAACGAACCGCGTTTGACGGTCTCATCACCCAGCATGACATTTTCAGCCACGGTAAATACTGGAATGAGCATAAAATGCTGGTGAACCATGCCAATGCCTGCTGCAATTGAATCGTTCGGGGAATCGATTTCGATCGTTTTTCCATTGACAGCGATCTCACCAGAGTCGGGGCGATGCAGGCCATAGATGAGATTCATCAACGTGCTTTTTCCCGCACCATTCTCACCCAACAAGGCATGGATCTCGCCCTTACGCAGGTCAAAATTGACATTATCGCTGGCAAGCACTCCGGGGAACTGTTTGGTGATGTTCCTGGCTTCGAGAACGATTTTGGCTTCTGTCATTTCCGCCTCCTATTTCTCGTATGGAACGCCATCTGCAGCGGGCGGCGTGGTCTTGCCGATGATACCCGTCAGAATGAACATGGTGAGGATGTATGGAGTGAGGCCCACAATATAGGATTCCTGAAGGAAAGACCATTGGGGTGGGATCACATCACGGAAGATCTGCATATTAATGAGCAGCGCCTGCGATGCACCGAAAACCAGCGAAGCAGCCCATGCGCCGATGGGCGTCCAGTTTCCAAAGATCATCGCGGCTAGTGAAATAAATCCGCGCCCATTGGTGAGCAAAGGCTCAAAGGAGGGAACCGACTCGATGGTAAAGTACGCGCCCGCCAGACCAGCAAACATGCCGCCGATCAGAACATTTGCATAACGCATCTTAATCACATTGATACCGACGGTATCAGCCGCTTTGGGATGTTCACCCACGGCACGAGTGCGCAAACCCCAGCGGGTATTGAACAGCACGTAATGTGAAAAAAACACAAGCAAAATGGCGCTAATGGCAATCGGCTTTTGATCAAAAACGCGGTTGATCGCTGCGAGATTTTCAAGGCAGGAAGCAGAAGAACCGCAAACAGATGTAAATATCTCAGTAAGCGGAACGTGGATGGTGGGAAGGACGCCCGGGGAATTCGGCACAGAACCGCCAAAAACACTGCCTTTTCCAAAGAACAATTGACGATTCAAAAAGCCAGTCAACCCAACAGCCAGGATATTGATAACAGTGCCACCGATGATCTGATCCACTTTGAAGGTGATGGAAAGGACCGCGTGCAGCAGAGACATCAACACCCCGGTCAAAATCGCAAAAAACACACCCATGCCAATGCTAAAACCAACTCCAAAACCAAAGACGTGGTACATGTAAATGGCACCCAGCCATCCAAAAAACGCAGAGGTCAACATCATACCTTCAATGCCGATATTGACCACCCCGGCCCGTTCACAATAGACCCCGGAAAGAGCGCCCAGTGCCAGTGGGGTGGCAACTGCAATCGTGGTAGCCAACATACTGGTAATGATCAATACAGGCGGTTGTTTTACCTGTCCGATCATGACGACTGTGCCGAAAAGAACAACAATGATCAGGGCAATAAAGCCAAAACGTTTCCAGTCCATTTTTTCTCCTAGCCTCCCCAACCGCGGGTGAGTACGACACGTTCACCTTTGGATTTGATGCGATAGATATATCGCACGATCGCATCTGCTGCAACAAAGAGCAGGATGAAAGCCTGGATCATGGAGATCAGATCCACAGGCATCTGGGTGAGGAACTGCATTCGTGTCGCTCCATTACGCATCGCAGCAAACAGGAAAGCTGCCAGCACCACCCCCAAAGGATGTGATTTTCCAAGCAGAGCGATCGCAATGGCGTCATAACCATAGCCTTGTGAAAAGCCAAGTTCATGACGGTAATTCAAACCAGTCACCTCGATCGTGCCCGCCAGACCAGCCAACATACCAGAAAGCGCCATCGTAAGGATGACGATCCGCTTCACATTGATGCCCGCATACTTCGCCGCATCCGGATTCAACCCCACAGTGCGGATCTGAAAACCGAGGGTCGTTTTGTTTAACAGCCACCAAATCCCAAATGCAACCAGCAAGGCCAGAATGAAACCCCAATGCACGCGCAAGCCATCAAAAATGGGAGGGATGCGCGCACTATCCGCGATAAGCGGAGTGCGTGCAATCACATTCGTTGGGCTGCGATCTTTCATCACACCGTTCAACAAATAGGAGGTTGTATTCAACGCGATATAGTTCATCATGATGGTGTTGATGACTTCATGTCCGCCTGTATAGGCTTTCAACCAGCCGACAATAGCCGCCCACAGGCCGCCCATCAACACACCGAAAACAATGGCCAACGGCAGATGAATAATGGCAGGCAGGTCATACCCAAGCCACTCGGGCAGGGCATAGCCAACCAATGACGAGGCAACCGCTCCAACAGCCAGTTGACCTTCTGCACCGATATTGAACAACCCACCCTTGAAGGCCAGCGCAACAGCCAGCCCCGCAAAGATGTATGGTGTTGCCCAAACAGCGGTTTCACTTAATGCCTTCGTTGAACCAAATGAGCCTTCAAGCAAACCCCGATAGGCCAGAATTGGGTTTCCGCCTACAAACGCGATAATCACGCCGCCAACAACTACCGCCGTCAGAATCGCCAAAAATGGGACCAGGCTGTTATCTGAAATCGTCTGCAATATTTGTTTTATCAGCGAATTTGATTGCTTTTCTGATTGCATCCTTCGCTCCAGTTGAACTGTGAATTGTAGGACAATTATATCAAACAAGCCGTCTGGAACCCCATTATCGGTATTACAAAATCAAATAAAAAAGGGAAAGAGACTCGCGCCTCTTTCCCTTTTCTTACTTTGTCAAAAAATTACGGCTTCACAGGAGCAACATTGGTCTTGATGGAACCATCGAGCAGACCCTTGTTGATCTCTTCCATCATGGTCTTGACTTCAGCGGGGACGCTGCTGTCGAGATCGTGGAACGGAGCGTAACCAGCGGCACCGAAGACGTTACCATCAGCAATGGAGCCTTCTTTGGTGGCCTTGATCAGGTCGGCAACTCCGGGGGTGATGAGCTTCATCGCGCTGGAGAGCATGCGCGGAGCAGCTTCGGGCAGGGTCAGGTACTGGTCGGTGTCCACGCCGATGGCGTAGGCGCCAGCCTGAGCGGCGGCGGTGATGGCGCCGTTACCGGTCAAACCACCGCAACCAAACACGGCATCAGCACCCTGATCCATCATGGATTTGGCGGTCTGAGCGCCCCACTCGGGATCGGTAAAGGTCTTGTCGAAGCCCACATCGCTGTGGTACACAACGAACACCTCAGTTGTGGTGCCGTTCTTCTCATCGGCATACGCAGCACCAGCCTTGTAGCCTTCACCAAAGCGCCAAACGGGGGGAACCACATCGGTACCGCAAACGGCGCCGATCTTGTGGCTCTCAGACATCATCGCGGCAAGGGCGCCAACGAGGAAGCCAGCGTTATCTTCAGGGAAGTTCAAACCAGAAACGCCCGCAACGGTCTCAGCCTGGAACTGATCCACACCGATGAAGCGAACATTCGGGTAGGTGGCAGCGGCAGCAGCGGTGGCTTCACCGAGACCGAAACCGACGGTCACGATGACATCGTAGCCGGCATCACCGAACTGAGCGATGTTCTTGGCGTAATCCTTGGCATCAGACGTTTCGATGAATTGAACAACATCGGCTACGCCATCAGCCTGAGACTTCTGAACGCCTTCCCAGGCAGACTGATTGAAGGACTTGTCATTGATCTTGCCCACATCGGTCACGAGACCCACGCAGAACACTTCTTCCTTCGAGCAGTCTTCAGCGGTCGGAGCACTTGCACCGCAGGCAGTGAGGACCATCGAAGCGACGATCAACAAAGCCATTACAAAGTAAAGCTTTTTCATTTTTTCTTCTCCTAAAAGAATAGGGTTTTAAAGGTCTGCCATTTCTGGCAAACCTTTACGACAGAACAAGTATAAATCGTTATATTTCATTGTGCAAGCCTGAACTATTACAAGCATATTTCAGGCAAAATCACGGTTTTTCGCGGGATACCCCTGTCTGAATTTCACCATTTAAAAGGGCAGAAAGCAGGGAATCCAACTCACGTGTCAAACCTTCGGAAAATTTTTCATTAAGCGGCACATACCCAAACGAACCGATTCCCGCCTCGGAAAGATTTTCTCCCTGAATCATGCGCATCACCTCCTGGACCTCGAAACTGGCACTGCCATAAACAGAAGTGACCACACCGTAACCTTCTGCACTCTGGTCGCGTTCCGCGCCGATCGCCAGCACCTGCCCATCCATCGCTGCACGAAGCGCCCCCTCCCCTGTCGCCCCACCCGCAGCGAAGATCACATCCGCCCCGCGTTGAATTAAAGACTGGCCTGTTTCGTACCCCCAAACCTCATCCAGAAAAAGGTCATCACGGCTGGCGTCATCGCGGTAAAACACAAGCACCTTGATGTTTTCATCCACCGACTTTACCCCCGCGTTGAATCCCTCACAGTAGCGCCACATCGCGTCAATGTCGCTGGTTTCGCAAACTGCCCCCACCACCCCCGCACCAGACAGCCGGGCCGCCAACGCCCCGGCGAGAAAACCCATCTGATCTTCGGCAAAATTGACAGGGATGAGGTTCTTGCGTGCCTCTTTTTGGGGTTGGGAAATGCCCACGAAAACAGAATCAGGATACAGGTCCGCACTACGAAGCGTTTCATCATCCATGCCGGGGCCGATGGTGAAGATCACATCGAACCCCTGTTCAGCAAAAAACACGATATTCTTCTCATAATCGCGGGTATCAACTGATTCGATATATTCCACCCTGTCACTCAACCCGCCAGATTGAGCCTCCTGCAGCCCCGCCCAGGTTTCCTGATTCATACCGTGATCTTCGAGGCCGCGTGTATCAGTGACCAGAGCCGCGCAAAAGACCTCTTCACTAAAACAATCTTGCGATTGCATGCAAGCCGTGAGAGCTGACATGGCAATCGCAAGAAGAAATATTTTTGATCTCAATTCCAAATTCCTGATCTCTAAACTGCCTGCGCCGCTTCTCCGCGTTTGACGCCAAGCATCAACCACAAGGCGATCATCATGAAAAACGGTGCGATCAGCATGATGATGTTGTAGTTTCCATTGGTCAATTGAATGGCCCAGCCATTCACATTCGGGCCAACGATGGCAGAGAAAGTGGAAAACAGATAATACAACCCTGTAAATGTGCCGATGCGCGCCGCGTCAGTCAGGTCTACGATCATGGGCAGGGAATTGATGTTGATCAAAGCCCAAGCCGCACCGCCAAAAATGAGCAGAACGCCCGCCAGGGTCAACATGCGTGGACCGCCTTCTTCAAGCGGAATGCCAACCAAAGGCAGCGGAGAGATGCCCGTCAGCAGGGCCTTGGCGGGGGTGATATAGAGCAAAACCAGCATGATAGTGAGGGTGATCAAACCGATCGAGATGGTGGTACGGCGACCCAGCCTACCCGCGATAAAACCAGATGGGATCGCAAACAGGACAAAGAACAAAGGCAGCACCGAAAGCAGGGTTGCCCCGTCACCTTCATTCAACCCGAGGTGATTCTTGGCATAAAGGGTGAAAAAGGTTTCCACTGCTGAAAAACCAATGAACCAGAAAAATATGGCAAAAAGAATGCGGAGACCGCTTTTATCTTCACTGCTGACAACTTCGCGCAGGGAAGCAAGCATGCCCGGCTGTTCTTCACTTGCCGCATACTCTTTTGGCTCTTCGATAAAAAGATAAACGATCAATGCCGAGAGCAAAACCAACCCGGAGCCAAGCCAGAACGGAAAATTCGGGCTTAACTTGTACAGCAGGCCGCCCGTCTGCAAAGCGACAATGGTACCGATGCCGCCCATGAAATTGATGATGCCATTGGCCTGAGAGCGGAATTCAGAAGGGGTGATATCGGGCATCAAGGCGATGACAGGTGTTCGCCAGAATGCCGCGCTCAACAGCAGGGTGCTTGTGCAAGCCACAAACAACGGCAATATGGCAGGCAATGGGATCAGGCCAAAGGCTACAGCCGTGATCGGTGCGCCGATCAGCAAAAATGGGATGCGGCGGCCCAGGGGTGTCCGCAATCGGTCAGACCATGCACCGACAGGAGGTTGAATAAAAAGCGCGGCAATATTATCCAGAGTCATGAAAAAGCCAATGACCACCGGAGACAGGCCAAATTTTTCTGAAAGAAAGATCGGAACAAAGGCGTTGTACACACCCCAAACTACGCTTAAACCAAAAAAGCCAAAGCCGAGCAAAAAGGTCTTACCGTAATTCAATCTTGATGACATCGTTTCCTCCATGCAGTGGATATGGGATGGGGTTCAGATTGCAGGTTTCAGGTTGAAGGTTTTAGGTTGAAGGTTTCAGGTTTTTGAGCTTTTCGATGAATTTCAGGTCTTCTTTTGTCAATTCCGCTTTTTCAAGCATGTCGGGGCGTTTTTTGAAGGTTCTTTCCAGAGCCTGTTCGCGCCGCCACTTGTCAATTTTGGCATGGTCACCGGAAAGCAAGATATCGGGTGTACGCCAGCCTCGAAATTCAGGCGGACGGGTGTAATGTGGATACTCAAGCAGGCCCATGGCATGTGAGTCATCCTGTGCGCCGGTAGGGTCGCCAAGCACATCAGGCAACAGACGGGAAACCGCATCTATCAACATGAGTGCGGGCAATTCGCCGCCTGTCAACACAAAATCGCCGATGGAGATCTCGTCAGTAACCAAATGCTCGCGGATGCGTTCATCAAAACCTTCGTAACGGCCACAGATCAGGGCGATGTGCGGGTGTGCGGAAAGCTCCTGGGCAACCGCCTGATTGAACAAACGTCCCTGCGGGGTGAGCAAAATGACCGGGATGGGGGAAGAATCATTCTCATTGGATATTCCCAGCACAGATTCCACCGCTTCGAAAACAGGTTCGGGTTTCATTACCATCCCACCGCCGCCGCCGTAGGGGGTATCGTCGGTCACATGGTGTTTGTCGTGGGTATAATCGCGGATGTTGTGTACCCGCACATCGATCAATCCCCGTTCACGGGCGCGTTTGAGAATACTGGTATCAAGATAGGAAGAAAAAACTTCGGGCAAAAGGGTGAACACCTCAAATTGCATGCGGCGATTTTAGCATAGAAACCTTGCAGGACATCCTTTTAGCCATCCACGGGTTTTAGAGAGTGTCGCACTACCAATCCAAACCATTCGGAGTTTCAAGTGAATAATTATATTGCCCTCGTCATCACCTTTGCCGCCTCTCTATTGTTTCTACGATCCATGGATTTCATTGCCCATCGCGGCTGGATGGACGGAAAACTCAGTCGTAAGATCATCCACATTGGCACAGGTCCGCTTTTTGTGTTGTGCTGGTTCTTTTTCAACGATGCACCCGAAGCACGCTGGCTTGCGGCGCTGGTGCCTTTTGCTGTGACGGCACAATTCGCCCTGATCGGGCTGGGAGTCATTAAAGACGAGGCCTCTGTGCAGGCCATGTCGCGCACAGGTGACCCAAAGGAAATTCTGCGCGGACCGTTGTATTACGGCATCATGTTCGTTGTATTGACGCTGGTGTATTGGCGGGAGAACCCCACCGGCATCATCGCGTTGATGATGATGTGCGGCGGTGATGGCATTGCCGATATCGTCGGGCGGCGCATCGCCTCACCCAAACTGCCGTGGAGCAGGGAAAAATCCATTGCTGGCATGGTCAGCGTTTTTGCGGGCGGCTGGTTGATGGCAGGCATTATGATCTACATTTATGTAGCGGCTGGTGTTTTTTCCGCTCCATTTGCCCAATACACTTTGCCGATCACGCTCATTGCGCTGGCGGGTGCAGTGGTCGAGTCACTGCATTACAAGGACATTGACAATGTGACCATGACACTGGCCTCGGCTTTGATCGGCGGTTTGTTTTTCTAAGAAAGCGCCTGAAAGTGTTTTCGTGTCTACGTGGTTGAATTTTCAAACTTTAGGAATCAGCCGCGAGTTATTTTAAAAGTCTGAAAGATTAACCACGGAGCCACAGAGAAAAAATAAAAACTCCGTGACCCCGTGGTTCAAAATGGTTGTTCAAAGAAATTCCCTGCAACGTATGTGAATTGCAAGATACGGACAAGATATAAAAAAGCCGACCCTGTAAAATGGATCGGCTTTTTCGTGTAAATCCGCGGCTAAAGAATTAAATGATTAGATTCGGGATATTTCATGTTTTGCGTAAGAACTTAAGCAGAGAATCGGCTACTCGCCCGGTATATCATCCTCTTTTTTCAGGATCATCACTTTATAAGATTCGGCAAACTCGAGGCCCTTTTCCTTTCCTTCCTCTTTGGCCCACTCATGCATCCAATCATCCACATCATGGGTGTCAGACTGGCTGACATGTTTCTTCAGTGCTTCGATCTTGATATCGATGGTTTCGCTGATATCAACCCAGGTATCGGGCTTTTCCGACCCGTGGATATACAACCGTTTGACATTGTGCGGTTCATACCCCGCCTCAAGCAGGTCGGTGAAAATAAGCCTTGTCCCAGCGGAAGGGAAGACCGCGTACGCGGCTGCTTCTGCCGCAGCACGATGATCCGGGTGGTTGATGTATCCGCTGCCGTAGAACCAGGCCGAAGGGTCGCCTGAAACGACTACGTCAGGTTTGTATATGCGGATGAGGCGAGTCAGGTCTTTGCGCAGGGCAATGCTGGCGGTCAATTCTCCATCTGGATAATGAAGAAAAACCGTTTCAGAAATTCCCAGCACCGCATTGGCTGCGAGTTGTTCGCCTTCGCGCAGTTCTGCAAGCACGGATTTATAGTTGGCACCTTTGGTCACATCGTTTGAACCAGAGTCGCCGCTGGTGATAAGCACGGAGATGATCTTGCATCCCGCTTTGGCCCATTTGGCAAGCGTACCCGCAACAGTAAAGTCTTGATCATCGGGATGCGCCTGAATGGACATTGCAATCTTTGGAAGATATTCCTGTTCGTTTGACATGGCTGTGATTTTACCAGAGGCTTAAAGTCAGAGCGCCAGGGGCTGCCGACCCTGGCGCTCTTTCTACAAGGAGGAGAAGAGAAATGAGCTTGTGCCTCCTACTTTATCACAGGCATTCAAGCACTACTTGACGCCAACCCTACGCCTCTCCCATGATTATGCAACGTCTTCCCTGCAATGAACCGCTGACCAGCAAAACCTTTGTGACTGCAGGCAGGCTGGTGATTTTGAAACGCAAATAATGCGAACAGCGAGTTTTCATAATTTATCCAAGTTGCCATTTGCGCAAAAGCAGGGAAAAGAAAAACGTTAGCCGCGAATGGCATTAAAAAATTCACGGCTGAAAACTTGATTTTGATCACAGAGAATCAACTTGCTAATTGCTTTACTCGCAGCATTCACATTAAAGCTTTTTGACTTTGCAACGGTCACAGCAGACTCTATATGGCTTTCTCAAATTAATATCTGACAAGCCTTTCGAACCGCCAAGCCCGCGAAGAACGCCAAGAAAATCCATTAAACTTCGCGCTCTTTGCGGTTAGTTTTGTCTATGTTGGGCCAGTACTCCCGACTTTGAGAAAGCCATAGCAGACTCTACATCCATGCTTGACACATCCACAAATTGCTCGTAGACTCTCAATTAAGTTCTGCCTTAATCGAAAGATACCCATGAAAACTGTCCAACCCATTCAATCCTTTGACCAGATCAAATTGCTGGCAGATGCACGCCGAATGGAAATTCTGCGCCTGCTGATGGCGGCCCCCGCCACCCTCACAATTCTTGCGCAAACCATGAAGCAGTCGCCTGCATGGGTGCGGCACCACATCCTCGCGCTTGAGTCTGCGGAACTGATCGAAGTTTCTGAATTGCGCAAAACAGGAAAAGTGACCGAAAAATTCTACCGCGCCAAAGCCGCGGCTTTTCTTTTACAGGAAGTGGTCCTGCCGAAAAGCAAAAAACAATCCATTATCTTCTCTGGCAGCCACGATCTGGCGCTGGAAGAGATTGCCGAACACCTCAATAAACATGTCACCTTGTTGAGCATGCCCGTCGGCTCGCTGGATGGGCTGGTCAATTTACGTCAGGGGCTATGTCAGATCTCCGGGGCGCATATTTTGGATGCAACAGGCGAATACAACACCCCCACCGTCCGTCACTTGTTCCCAGACCGCAACGTGGAATTGGTTACGCTGGCATACCGCACGCAGGGCTTGATCGTTGCCCCAGGCAACCCCAGGAACATCAAAAAAATATCCGATCTGGCTCGTGAGAATGTTAAATTCATCAATCGAAATTCGGGCTCGGGCACACGCATCTGGTTCGACAACGAACTGAAGAAACTAAAACTCGACCCGACACAAATCCCCGGTTACGACCAATCGGTCAAAACCCATAGTGAAGCCGCACAGGCAGTCTTCACCAAAACTGCCGATGTGGCCCTTGGCCTGCAAGCCGCCGCCAAACAACACGACTTGGATTTCATCCCCCTCTTTGAAGAACGCTACGACCTGATTCTGCCGCGTGAAAATGAAAGCCTGCTTTCACCGCTTTTGGACTACCTGCAAACTTCAACCTTCCGCTCATCGCTGGGCAGGCTGGTCGGTTACAACCCAACTCACAGCGGCGAACAGATCGCCGTGTAAATCAACATATTTTTTTCTGTCTACGATTAAGTAAATATTTATTCGAAAGAACGAATATTCAATTTGAAAAGTGAGGAAAAGATGAAACAAACACGCAACATTTTATTAACCCTCGGCTTGATCCTGGCGATT
>DAOQID010000045.1:0-1754 GCA_035339375.1 Anaerolineales bacterium
ATATTTCATGGTGCTCCTGATTTCTAATAGGCGCAAATTATACCAAGAGCAGTCGATATTCAGAATTTTGCCTTGTCAACGATTTTCCCCGTCTAATGTGACCTGGTTTCTTCCATTTTGCTTGCTCTGGTACATCAATTGATCGGCGCGTTCGATGATGGAAGTCAATGTATCGCCCTCTCGCGCCACTACAGCACCAACAGAGATTGTTACATGTACCTTCTTCTTTTTAATAACAATGACTGAACTTGAAATCATGGCATGAAGTTTTTTTGCAATTTGGGAGAGGCCATTCTGGTTGACATCATAAAGAATGACGACGAATTCCTCACCGCCCCAGCGCCCACAGACATCCGTGTTGCGGATTTGTCCCAGGAGGTTATTTCCCACGGTTTGAAGAACGTAATCCCCTTCCTGATGTCCGTAGGTGTCGTTGATGGATTTGAAATGATCGATATCAATAAATAACAGCCCAAAGGAAAACCCATGTTCGTGGTATTCCTGAAGCGCTGAATTGATCTTAATTGTCAGCAGTTTGCGGTTTCCCAGTTGAGTCAGTGCATCTCGAAAAACATCTTTTTCCAGTTCATCCACCCTGCGCCGCATCTTGAATAGCGACTGGTTGTTGCTGAAGACCTCCACTGCGCCGACAATTTCATTTTGCGTGTTGATGATGGGTGAGCACCTCACCTGCACGGCCACACGATGTCCGCTTGCATGCCGCAGGTGCATTTCTGATTCGCGCGGCTGACCATCCTGAATGGTCGCCAGCAGCGGGCACCCGTCCATGCACAGGTGTTTGCCGTCATCGTCAACATGATCGAGAATATTGGCGTGGCAAAACTTTCCCAGCACATCTTCTGCGTGATAGCCGGTGATGCGTTCTGCGCCTTTGTTCCAGTACGTAATCAGCCTGTTTTCATCTACGAAATAAACCCCATCATATAGATTGTCAATCAGGTCTTTGTGAAACTGATTTTCATTGGATGATGTGTTCATGAATAAATATTATCATATTGGAATGCATTTGTGTCTTACAGGCTGATTTCGTTTTTCATTTCGCCCCCGTTTTTTTTCGCTTGGTATAATCCTTTCGCCATGAAAAACTCCATTCGCATTTTGATCGCCGTCATTGTTATTGCAGCCATGATCCTTCCGCGCGCGGCGAATCTCACCCAATTCACCGCCGCCGATGAACCTTTTTGGCTCGTGGTCGGCGCGAATTATTATTATGCCCTTACACACGGTGAACTCGAAAACACCGTCTACGAATATCACCCCGCCGTCACCACCATGTGGATCGGCACCGCCGCCATGCTGATCTACTTTCCCGAATATCGCGGCTTAATGGATGGCTACTTCCAGCAGGAAAAAACCACCTTCGATGACTACCTTGTTGAGCATGGCAAAGACCCGCTTGCGTTGTTATGGTGGGCGCGGCTGATTCAACTTCTACTCAATGTTGCACTTTTTATCATCGCCTTCTTCTTCTTGAAATCCCTGCTCGATGAAAATTCAGCCCTCATCATTCTCCTGCTAACTTCATTTGCACCCTACCTTTTCGGCCAATCGCGGATGTTGAACCACGAATCCATGGTGGGACTCTTCTCCATACTCACCATCCTCGCGATGACAGCGCATCTCTTTCTTAATCCGAAAACTGGTCTTGTGATTCTATCGGCAGGATTCGCCGCCTTTGCCAACCTCACCAAGTCCTCGGCGATCGTATTGTTCCCCGTGGTTGCGGTGATGAT
>DAOQID010000045.1:1854-30286 GCA_035339375.1 Anaerolineales bacterium
TCGGGCGAAAAACAAGTGCGCCCTCGCAATGACATTATCAACGGACTCAAAACCTACACCCTGTGGATTATCGCCTTCTTCATTGTCTACTTCATCGTGTGGCCGGGGATGTGGGTGGCACCGGGCAAGATGCTCTACGAAGTGTACGGAAATGCCTTTAGCTATGCCTTTCAGGGAGCGCGGCTCTCCGTTACACAAGAACTACAGCCTTCCAATTTCAGCCTTGCCTCGGCAGGGCTCGGCGTTTTTGACTTCCTCACTTCCATTGCATGGCGCACCACCCCCATCACATGGATCGGACTTGCACTTTCAATTATTTTTTTCTTTTCCAAAAAAGAGGAGGTTGTTTCTCCGCTTGCCAAATATCTGGTTGCCTCCCTGCTTCTCGAAGCCCTTGCCTGCATTGGCATGTTCTCCCTCGTGCAGGGACGTGACCAGCCGCATTATGTCCTTGCTTCCTATTATGGTTTCGAGTTTGCCGCTGCAATCGGCTGGGCATTGGCTTTGCGCTGGCTCAGCCTGTCTTTTGCATGGGCAGGCCAGAGATCAGCGCAGATCGCTTTTGTTGCGATCCTCTTGAGCGCACAGGCTTTTCCGCTATTGCAAAATGCACCGTATTTTTTCACCTACCTGAATCCGATCATGACGGCTGCGGCTGGAAAGCCTGCTCCCTTTTTCTATGGCGAACGCATGGAACAGGCCGCCGCCTACCTCGCGCAACAACCCGATGCCAAAGACCAGACCGCCCTCGTTTATTTTGGCCGAAGTTTCAGCTATTACTATCCCGGGAAGACCCTGCTATTCAAACCAATCCTTTTCGATGACAAAGCCCAATTGATCGAGAATTTGCGCGAATCAGATTACCTCGTCATGTATTCAGGCCTCGAAGACCGCCTGCTGCTGCTCAAAGAGTTGACTCCTGAACATGTCATCGAGTTGTATGGCCGAACCTACGTGGAGATCTATCGCGTAGCGGATATTCCCGCGAGTTTTTACAAGTGACAGTCACCTCAAAGGTGACTGTCACTTATGACGGACACAACCCATGAACCTCCGTAAAACATTCCTTGTCCTCCTCCTGCTTGCTTTGACCATTGCCCCGCGTCTTTCGGCGCTGGATTCTTTCGTCACCATTGACGAGCCTTTCTGGCTCTCGGTGGGTGCGAATTATTACTATGCCCTCGGTCAGCGTGAGTTGGAAAATACGGTGTATGAATATCACCCCGCTGTGACGACGATGTCGGTCATCACGGCCGCCTTCCTGGTGGATTTCCCCGATTACCGCGGGTTGGGGCAGGGATATTTCGATGTGGATAAAGAGAAGTTCGATCCGTTCATCGTTGCCAATGGACATGACCCGATGGTTTTGCTGGTCATCAGCCGCCTCTTTCAGGTGGCGATCATCATTTTATTCGTGTTGATCATTTTTTATCTGCTTTCGGTTTTGTTCGGGGAGGAAAAGGCGTTTTTTATCACGGCTTTTGTTTCCAGTGCGCCATATTTTCTGGGGCATTCGCGGGTGTTGAGCCATGAAGCGATGGTGGCGTTCTTTGTACTGGCTTCGATCTTTGGGTTGCTGGCCTATCTGGAATTCGGGCGCAAGGGACATTACCTTTTGATCTCGGGTGTTTCTGCCGCGCTGGCACAGCTGACAAAATCTTCAGCGATGGCAATGTTCCCGGTCATTGTGTTGATGCTGGCAATGTTCATTAAGGAGCGCGGACTTAAGTCCGCGTTACGGGATTTGGGCATTTGGTTGGGCTGGCTGGCCCTGGCGTATTTTATTTTTTGGCCCGGTATGTGGGTGGCACCGGGCAAAATGCTTTACGAGGTATATGGCAATGCCTTCAGTTATGCCTTGCAGGGCGCACGCCTGCAAGTGACCCAGGAATTGCAGCCTTCGCGTTTCAGCCTTGCGGCAATGGGCGGATCGATCTTGAATTTCATTTTGCAGGTGGCGACGAAAGAGACACCGCTTTCATGGATCGGGATCGGTTTAGCGCTCTTTTCCTTGCGGAGAGCGGGTGCGGCCTTCGAGAAAAGACTCATGCTTTATCTTTTTCTGAATGCGGTCATGTCCATTTTGCTGTTCAGCGCGGCGCAGGGACGGAATTCGCCGCACTACATCATGTCGGCGCATGTGAGCATGGATGTGATTGCGGCGCTGGGTTGGGTCTCTCTTTCAGGGTTGACCCTGAATCAGAATGCCCGAACCAATTTTCAGATTAAGGCAGGAAGCGTGGTCTTCCTCCTCGTGATGCAGTTGGGCAGTGCGCTGTTTTATCATCCGTATTATTACACGTACCATAATCCGCTTGTGGTGAATGCGCCGCTTTCAGATTATGGCGAAGGCTTTGAGCAGGCCGCGGCGTATTTGGCACAGAAGCCGAATGCAGAGTCGTTGAAGGTGCTGTCGTTTCGCGGGCGCGGACCATTTTCTTATTTCTTTTCGGGGGAGACCATCATTTTCAATCCGCTGTTTTTGGAGGAGCCTGGCATGGTTTCGATGATCGAGCGGTTGGAGCAGGCGGATTATCTGGTGATCAACGATGCGTTGAGGCCGCGCACGCCACGCACGGAGTTGTTTGTGAGCGCCTTGGGTGATGTGCCGCCCGAGCATTCGATTTTCATCAACGGGGTTTCGACGATCCGAATTTATCGCATGGCTGACCTGCCAGCATCGTTTTATGAAGTATTAAGTAACGCGAGATAATCTCTCGCGTTACGGTTTAATAGGTTTCCACTGTTTTCTTTCCTGAAGCATCCACAAATTCGAACGTGTAGGTATTTCCCTCGAACCCATAATTGACGTAATACTTTTGCCCGTTGATCTGGTATTCCAGCGAATAGTGGCTGGAATCCAGTTCGGTGAAGTTGGTGATGGTGGCACCTTGCAGGGGTTGCAGCGCCTCGCGGATCGGGGTCATATGCGGCTGGGGTTCGATCTGGTCATCGCGGACGGTGACCACTCCGCGCATGCCGCCGTTGATGTAGGGATAGGTCTTCGTGCCGTGATAGTGATAACTGCCGTCTGCGGCGAAGTGACCGTTGAATTCGTCGAGGTCGGTGACGACGGAGCCATCGGGTTCGGTGAGGCCGTAGATGGGAAAGCCATCTAGGGCGTAGGCGATGGGTTTATCCACGCCGACAAGTTCGGACAGATGCAGTGGGGCGGTGTGATAGTGATAATCGTCGGCGCGGCCTGCGTGACCGCCGAATTCATCCAATTCACCATAGAGGTAGGCATCGTCGCCGCGATTGTTGAGCGCGTTGAAAATTGGGACGCCGTTCACAGCGAGGGCAATGGCGCCGCGATACAGGTCGGTCTTTGCCGAGATGGGATTCTCTGCGACAACGGGGTGAAGGGGAATTTTCCATGCGTTGCTGCCAGTGAAGGGTTGGGGCAGTGGCACTTGTTGCTGCCAGCTTTTGATTCCGATCATCATTGGGTGGTTGGGCATTCCATCGGATTCGACATAAAGATATTGGGCATCCTGATACACCTTCAATTGATCGGCGAAGGCTTCGAAGCCGAGTTCTTTCAAGGCTTGTGAAGTGACCGTTGGCGACAGGGCAGGCAGTTCGGTTGGGTTGAGCGGAGGGGGATTGTCCCCGGGTCTGAATCCGCAGGCGGCGAGGAAGGCGGTGCCGAATCCGTAGGCGGAGAGTCTTAGAAAATCGCGGCGCGTGATGGACATGAGTTACCTCGTGTAAGTTACATTCAAAGCAGCGCTGGCGAGGGTGATATTTTGAATCGCATCGAGCAATACCTCGCGGCTGACCTGTGAAGAAGAGAGAGAAATCTGTGGTTCAGCGGAAAGCGCGTAGACGGTGTAGGTGTAAACTTTTTCGCCAGGGCCTTTTGAGCAGGGTGGCGCGTATTCGGTTTGGCCGTTGACACTGTTGGTTCCGAGTGTGCCAATGCCCGTGCTGTTCTTTTCAAGATTCAGAATATCGGCGGGAATGTTGTAAACAACCCAATACCAATGACTATCACCAGGTCCGGGGATGTGATGCATGACGACAGCGAAACTTTTTGTCCCTGTGGGTGCTCCGCTCCACGCAAGGGGCAGGGTGGCGCTTGAACCATCGCAGGTGAATTCCCTGGGCAGGGCACCGCCTTCGGATACTTCTGGACTGGTGAGCAGGAATGTGCCATTTGATGAGACAGGGTCGATCACTGGAGTTGTGTCGGGCGGAGCAGGCGGGTCACCGGGGGCGAGCGAGCAACCCATCAGCAGAAAGATGAGAAATAACGAAAATATATTTGTTTTCATGCGTCATCCATTGATCGTCAATTTGCACAGAAGCGTATTGTTCGTTTCAAGGTCGGGACCCCAGATGAATTGCGCAGATGGATTCCACGCGATCTGCTCGAATCCATCCTTCGGGTCAACCTGCCCAGCGGAATAGATAGTGGCTTTGGCCCAGGCAGACGTGTCGAAGGCGGCATCCATCCAGTTTGCAGGTTCTTCCAAAGAAGTGAATCCACAGGGCATTTCGCCTGCCACAGGGTTGGCGGATGTTTCGCAGGCCTTATCCAGCGGCGCTTCGTGGATGACGGTACACATCCAGTTTGAATCGGTGACGGCGATCACCTCGCCTGTGTCGGCGTTGATGAATTGCGCGATCAAACCGCCATCGCCCATTTGCTGGCGATTGGTGCCGATGTATTCGAGACCTGTGTCATTTTCTTTGAAATCTTTGGCGATGAAATTAAAGGTCATCGGGTAGGATGCGGCAAAGGTGAAAGTCTCTGCATTGAAGGAGCGTTCGGTCGTAATTGAAACTGAATCTTCTTTAATGAGTTGGTCAGCCAGATAGAAAGCAAACCAATTGTCAGCCCAGACATCGGCTTTGATGTTAACCATGCCCGCCGTGTTGACGGATCCATCTGACGCGGGTGGGACTGGCTGTGTGTTGGTCGTTTGGTCGGGGGGTGGCGGTGCGCCGCGACAGGCGGCCAGTGTGAGCACGATCAGCAGGGTGGTCAATGTGAAAAGCGATGTTCGTTTCATGATGGAGAGTCCTTTTGAGTTGGTTTTCTTTGGCTACACTCGCATAGATTTCAATGCGAGCGTAGCCAAAGTATATGATTTTATGGGGTTGGAATGTTTTTGGCTTTGACGATCAAATAGGCGCCCCATCCGCGGGTGAGGAGGTCATTTGGGCAGAACATGGGTTTGCCGTTTTGGGTTCCACAGGCGGGGAGCAAGCCATCTTGATAGGCCTGTTCGGCCCAGGCGGTACCCCAATAACTGGTGTCGGTCATATCGGCGAGCAGGGTACCACTAGCTGTAGGGGGCAGGTAGTCCACGCCATATTTCATCCGCAAACCGAAGACGCTGGCTTCCACACGGGAGAGTTGGGTTTCAGGGCAGAACATGAGCGGACTCGTCTGGCAGCCTGCCGTGAGTCCTTCCTGAAACATGCCTTCGGCCCAGGCTTGCGCCCATTCATAACCTGTCCAATCGTCATTGACAAAGGTATTCCACGGGGCGGCGGGCGGGGTGTAGGCAGAGCCCATTGCGCCACGCAACATGAACACGGAAGATTGAGCACGGTCGAGAATTTGGTCGGGGCAGAACATCATGGGGCTGGTACTGCAGCCTGCGGTGTAGCCTGCCTGATACAAGGCTTCGATGTAGGGATAGAGTTCATGCGTTTCAGGAACATCGGTGAAGGTGGTGCTGGAGGTCACTGCATCGCGCACGAGACGGACAAAATTATCTACGCGGATGATGTCACCTTGCGGTCCGTGCCCGTAAGCAGAGCCGCCATTGCAGCTTGTGCCGAGATAATAGCTTGATGAACTGCCGCTCTTCGGGTCGCTGCGTTGTGCGCCTGCACCGTGAACATCTACAAGAGTGTAGCAGGATTGTCCTTGCAATTGCATCCAGCCGAGGGCGCGGCCAAAGGAAACGTAGACCGCGAATCCGCCACTGCCGTTGTAGGTGGCATGGGTGGTGTTGGACCAATAAGATGGATAATCTGCCGCGCCGCCTTCGTTGGTGATCTGTGTGGCGTTGAAAACGGAATTGATCGCGGCGGAGTTGCTTGTATCGGGTGAATGGCTGTAATCGAGAATGCTTTGTAATTCCTTGGCATTGGGCAGGCGCCAGTCATTGTGACCGAGATAATTTTCAGCATTCTTCGTCTGCACCCAGGCCAGGGCTTCCTGCCAGTTCATGGCGCTGGCACTGTCGCTTTGTGACCACATCAGTCCGCTGGCGTTATCGGTGACCGTTCCATCGCCGTTGTTCACGAAACTGTTGACTCCATAGCTGTCGCCGCGCACACAGCGGATAAATTGCTTTGCCATCGTGCTGGGATAGCCTTTGATGCGTCCATCGGCAAAGTTGACGCCGAAGACCTTGTTGTCGTTGGATGGTGCGATATAAGCCGTGCTCGACCAGTATTGGGCGTCGATGATGCGCGCACCCGCCGACGTATCGCCGTAGACGAAATAGAAATAATCGGTGTCAATGAACGGGGTAAGGCCTGAAGTGTCGGAGCCTGAGAGCCCGCTGGGGTCGGTACCGCGGAAATCCATCAGCGAGTACAGTTCTTTGATGGTGGGCACGCGCCAGTCACTGTAGCCGCCGTAGTTGGCAGATGCTTTGCTGCTGCAGGCCGAGGATGCGCCTGAATAGGTCACCTTGTCTGCTTCGGTGAGGGAGTTGTCGTTGTTGGTATCGGGCTTGCGGACCCAGGTCAGGTTTGTGTTGTTGTCGGCCACGGTCAAACCGTCGGCGCTGATGGTGTAGCTCGGGGCCGTACCCGTTGTCTGTGCGTCCTGACCGTAGAAGGAGGATCCGCTTGATGGGCAGGCGATTTCTCCAGTCGCGTTGTAGCATTTGGTTTGGGCGGTATCCACCACTGTGTAGGCAAGGGTTGCCGCCTGTGTGTTGGAAATGGGAACGAGCGCGGTGAACAGCAGGGCAAATAGAAGCAGAGGAATGTAGCGGGTTTTCATTTCATTCTCCTTTGATGATTCTCTTAGTGCTATGGCCTTGTGGGGACACAAGCAAGCGTTGAGCTTGGGACGATGAGACAGGTACCGTTGACGGTGGTTTGATTCCTGCCGATGAAAGAGCAGGAGGAGTTTTCAGCGAGGCCTGAGCAGGCGTTGATCGCGGCTTGCGGAGGCTGGTGTCCGTTGGATCCGCCGTTGTTTGGTTGTCCGTTTTGCTGATCGGGCGCTTCAGCATCCACAATAACGGTGGATTCGTTGAAGAAGAAGACATCTGCCTGAAGTTTGGTCAGGTCGGTGTTGAGGCGGATGATGTCAGCAAGGGTGGTGTTTTGCACATCGTTGACGATTCGATTCGACAGGGAAGCCTGATACCAGAAACGGTCACCATCACGCAGACGGCTGAACTGATCGACGAGGATTGCGGTGAAGGTTTGGCCGAGGCTGGAGTTGGGCAGGTGGTCTTCGGCGAGGCCGCCGATCCACAGGTCAATGTTATCCACGCTGCCGTAGGTGGAGGCGAGGGAGGCTTGCAGGGCTTTGTCTGAGGTGATTTGCTCGAAGCTGGTGATGCGTTCGAGGCCGTAGGCGGCACGGGTGGTGTTGTAGTCGGCGAGTCCGTGGTCGCGTCCACGTTGGATGTTGAGGGAGGCGAGGTCGAATCCGCCTTGACCGGGGGCGCCAAAGAGGAAATTGCGGACGTCATCCACGACGATGGGGTCAATTTCCTGGGCGTTGTCAGAGGCGAGATATTTCAGAATGGGGTCAATATCTGTTTCGTGGAGCACCGTGGGGTTGAAGAAGGAATCGCGCAGTGGCATGGCTTCGCGATTTTCGTTCCCGTCATTGTCGAGAAATTCGATGTCATCGCCCAACATGCTGTGACCAAAACGAAAGGCCGCGGTGGAAAATTCATTGGCGATGCCGGGGTTCACTTCTGGTTGGTAGCCGCGGTAGGGGGGTATGGCATTGGGACCAAGGATGGCGGGGAGGAATTCGTCGTAGGTGATCTTTTGCAATTCGGCAATGACCTTGCGGCGCGCAAATTGATACAGTTCCTCGTCGGTCCAATCGGGGTGGCGTTCGGCGGCTTCTGCGGCAATGCGGTTGTGCTCGCGCAGGAAGAGCGTGTGCAGGGAAAGCAGTTCGGGGTTTTCGTTGGCGCGGACATCGCCTGCAAGAAACAGCTGGCTGTCATCCACACGGTGGGCATCGTTGGCATTGGGGAAGCCTTCGGTGTTGAGTGGCGGCAGGTTGCCTGTGCTGGTCCTCAGTCGTCCGCCGACGAATTCGCGCAAGGCCGCCGCACGTTCGGGGTCTACGCCATAAATTTGGGAGCCATCAATGAATGCGGTGATGGAATTGGTCTGCTGGCGCGGGCCGCTGAGGTTTGGGTCGTAGTTCGAGCGTGAGACGGGGATTGTCATCGTACCTGTGTTGGCGGGGTCGAACCATGCATCGCCTGTGGGAACGACAATGGGGAAAGCCTCTTTCGGCGAGGCGGCGTCGGTCAGGTCAATATCGTGGTCGAGGAATTGTCCCCAAGCGTAGACGAAGGCGGTGAAATCGCGGTCATTGGCGATGCCTTCTTCGGGGCTGACCGAGAATGTGTTGCTGATCAGCCTCGGGCTGGGACGATCCGCGCCTGCGGGGGAGTTGTTTCCATCTTCATAGTCCGCTGCGGCGAAGCGAAGCAGGGGCTGGTTGACGCTTCCCCAGGTTGGGTTGGCGGTGTTGTTTCCGATTCCATCCAGCGATTCGGTTTCGCGGCTGGAATTGGATTCGTCGGTTGTTTCCAATAAGTTTGCCTGTGCATCTTCGATCAGTACGTTGGAGGTGTTTTGAGCGGGGGCAGGGTTGAGAGACTGGCACCCGACGAGGAAGACGAGCAGGCTGGTGGTAAAGGTTTTGGCGAGGGTGTTCATGTTGGGTTCCTTTGGTGTTGAACTATTTTTAGATTGAATTGACCTCTTGCATAAGTAAAGTGTTGTAGACCACAAAGTCACCAAGGCACCAAGCTTTTTTTCTTTGAGTCTTCGAGACTTTGTGCCTCACCTGCACTGGCGTGCGGCGCAAGTGTTGTGGTAAAAAAATGGACTTATGCAAGAGTTCTAATATCTTATGGCTGTTGTTGCGGCCCGTTGATGGGGGCACATGCCAACTGGGTGGAGGCATTGACAGGCGGCAGGGTGCAGGTGCCGCTCAGGCTTCCATTTGGAGTGAGGACGGTGCAGGCTGCGCCTTCGCTTAATCCGATGCAGGCATCGTAGGCTTCCTGCGGGGGCTGCTGACCGTTGCCCGCTCCGCCGCCCATGGTGTTGCAATTGGCGGGCATGGCCTGTTGAATGGCCTGTTTCAGCGCATCTTCAGTGACGCCGAGAGTGGCGGCTGCGGCGGCCAGGTCAGGTTTTCCTTGAGCAGGGTTGCCCAATGCGGCCTGAAGTTCTTCAGCGGTAATGCCCAGTGTGGTTGCGGCTGTGGTCAGATCGGGGCGGCAATCGTTGTTTTGATTGGGTTGTCCGCCCTGCCCGTTTTGCATGGGTTGGTTTCCCTGTGGCTGGGCATTCAGCGGCTGTGTGCCGGCATCCGGAGCAGGTTGAAGAGATTGCATATTTGGCTCAAGCGGGGCAGCGGATGGCTGGGCCTGCGAAAGGTTCACCGCTTCCACGGTCACAGTTGGCTGGGCAGGCTGAACTTCAGCGGCCTGAGTGGCGGGGGCAATGCTTGCACACGCACTGATAACGAGAGTCAGCAGGGCGAGGATGGAGATCAGGAAGAGAGTTTTGTTTTTCATTTTGTTTTCCTTTCAAATTTGATGTGGCTGCATTTTAGCCACGCGTAAAAAATGTAATGAGTGTGTAAAATCATCATGTTGAGCGAACGTCCATGCAGGCTTGCATCAACGGGCATGACAGGTGTCATGGGAAGAATGGAGTACCTGTGAAAACAAAAAACGCTGACGTTGCTTCGTCAGCGTTTTTTGTGTCTAAAAATTGGGATTACTTGCACATGTACAAGGTCGAAGCCTGATTCGGCCCGCCTCCATCTGGACCTTGTGCCTGATTCTGACCATTGGATTGGTTGCTGAATTCAGAGACCACCGAACATGAACTGGCCAGCCAGTTTGCGATGTCTTCCTTGTTGCCACGGTCGCCGCCGTAAAGGACGTAGCGCAGTTCGCCGTTGGCTACCATTTCTGCCAGGTCTTCCGCACTGACCACATCATCCTGTCCGCCGAAGCCGCCCATGTACAACACAGGTCTCCCTGTTTGAATCACCCAGGAGGAACCTTGTTGAGAAGAAGGCACTGCCACCAGATATTCCACATCCTGTGTGTTGGCTTGCAGGTAGGTGAGCATTTCGCTGTTGTCGTTCGAGTTCGGTCCACCATCTCCTTGGGGGCGGGGTGCGTTGGGTCCGTTCTGCTGTTGGCTGTTGCTGCCTGTGTAGGCTGTGGGCAGGCTTTGGTTGCCATGCGTGGATACGGTCATGAGCGTCCAGTACATGGGGATGATCAACATCGAAGCCAGCAGGCTGAGATAGGCCGCGCGCTTCACAAAAAACATCGAAAGCGTTCCCACGGCGAACAGGATCACCGCAAGGAGCATCCACCAGGATTGTTCGCCATACTGGTATGAAGCAAAGAGTTGGAAGGCCAGAGTCACCGCCGATGCACCGATGAGTACCGCACCGATCCATTTTTTATCGCCGCCCCAACTCCACAGTTGGGCAAAGCCAATCCCTACCATGGCGCCGAGAGCGGGAGCCAGCATGATGGCATAGTAAGAGTGGAAGATGCCAGAGACCATGCTGAAGAACACCACACAGGTCAACAACCATCCGCCCCAGATGACAAGGGCTTTGTGAACCGCCGATTCAAGCGGCAGGCGGATCTTGCCCGCGAAAAGCGCCAGCACCACACTGATCAACGCGAAAGGCAGCAGCCACGACATTTGTTTGGAGAGCGGGCTGGTAAAGAAGCGGAAGACGCCCGGTGTGCCCGTTTCCTGACTAAAGGGAGTGCCGCCATTGCCGCCCGGGCCGCCATCAGGTCCCTGCCCGTTTTGTTGAGGATTCATACCTTGCGGCGCGCAGGCGAGTTCGCTGGAATTGGGGGGCGTAATGCAAGAGCCGTTGATCGTATTTCCGTTTTGCAGAGTGAATGAGCAGGCATCGCCCTGAGTAGATGTGGAACAGGCATCCAATGCGGCTTGTGGCGGGCCCTGACGATTGTCCTGTCCGTTTTGTTGATTGTTGGGGGCGGCCTGTCCTTGTTGCGGGGCGCAGGCGAGTTCATTGGAATTGAGCGGGATGATGCAGGAGCCATTCACGGTTCCGAACGGCATCTCGAAAGAACAGGCGGCTCCCTGCGTTGATCCTTCACAGGCTGTGAGCGCTTCCTGTGGTGGGCCGCCTGCATTGGTCACATTCTGCTGGGGCTGAGTCGCCTGATCGGTTGTTTGACCAGGCCCGCCCTGAGTTTGATCGAAGGGTTGCGGCGCGGTGGGAGGCGTTCCATTTTGCGGGCCGCCATTTCCTCCCAGCCCGGTGTTTCCGAGGCGTGAGGCTCCGTTGTGGCCGAAGATCAATCCCATGACTGTGTTGTTTTCGCTGGAGCCGATGTAGGGACGAGAGTCTGCGGGGGTCAAATCTACAACGATCGCCCATGAGAGTGACACCGCGAGCAATAATGCGGTGGCAATGCCGAGGTTGATGGTTTTGCGGATCCAGCCTTCTTTGGAACCGAAGAAATACAGTGTGTAGAAAGCGGGAAGCGGCAAGAAGGCTTGCATCATTTTGATGTTGAAGCCGAGACCGACGATGAATCCGCCGAGTAAGAGCCAGCGGAGTTTGCCATCTTCGGTTGCTTTGATGAAAGCCCAGGCTGCCATGAGCAAAAAGAAGACGAGCATCCCATCCATGGTGTTGTTGCGGTTGGTGGCCACGAAGACGGGTGTGAACGCCATGACAAAAGCGGCAAGCAAGCCTGCAAGTTCGCCTGCGTATTTTTTGACCATGACATACAAAAGTGGAATGCTGAGCACGCCCGCGAGGATGTTCGGCAGCGAAACGCTGAATCCGCTTACGCCGAGGAAGTATGCGAAGACCGCTTCGATCCACAGCCCCAGCGGGGGTTTATCCACGGTGACCGAGCCACCGGGTTCGGCAGCGACGAAGAAAAAATTGCTCCAGCTTTTCAGCATGGCTTCCACAGCGGCGGTGTAATACGAGTTGGCATCGCCGATGGAGTCGATGTTGACCATGTGTACGCCGAAAGAAACCGCCATGAGGACGATCACAAGCAGAAAGGCGGGGGTGATCCCGAGGAAGAGGTTCTTCTTCAGGAAGGCAGGTTGGGTGGGGATGGTTGCAGTTGTCATTGATTGTTCCTTCTTTTGCGCGGTATTGTTTAAGTCCTTTTCGCCGCGCGGGGTGTTTGAGCATTTGAATCTTTTTTTACCGACAAAACCTTTGATCTACGTTTGTTTTATGGAATTTCCACGATCAGCGGCGATCCTTCGCTGGGTTGCAAAGTGGCAGCGTCGACAGTTTGCGTGTTGCCGTACATATCTGTTGCAGTTACGGAGCCGCTTAGTTCGGATGGGATTCCGTTCCAGAGGATATATACAGGATTGCCGTTCACGGTGAAGCGGTATTGTCCGTCGGCGATCTTTTCAGCTTCGGTGAAGCCGTTGAGTTTGGCTTCCAGCAATTTGTTTACATAGAACGGCAGCAGGATCTGGTTCTTTTGTGTATCGTGGAAGGAAATATTATCCGAGAAGAATCGGTCCACGCCGTTGGCCAGCCCGGCAGTATAAAAACGCAGGTACCAGGCGGCGGCATCTTTTTCGGGGAGGCGGGTGAAACGTCCCTGTGTATCATTTTCACCGACTAGAACGCCGAATTCTGTGACCCACATGGGTTTATCTGCACCAAGGGCATACATGGCCTGGATCTGCGTTTCGAAATCTTCCACGGTTCCACCATTGGCATCATGTTTGCCTTCGTTGTAGTGGATGGCGATGACATCCTGATAGGGCGCACCGCCTGCCTGAACATACTGACTCCAAAATTCGGACCCGGGGGCGTTCTTCCAAAGTGGAATGGCTGCGCCGCCGTTCATAACCTGACAATCTTCACAGGCAGCATGGACAGCTTCGTACCCGCGCTGCATGAATTCCACAAAGGCTTCGGGGTCATTACGGAATTGTCCGCAGTTTTCGCCTTCGGGTTCGTTGTGAAGCTGCCAGTATTTCACACCACGCTGCAGTCCAGGCGCATCATCCACGCCATCGCCGTCGTAGCGTTCAACCAATTTTCCAAGGAAGGTAACAAAGGCATCCAGGTCGGCATAGCGGCCCATGGCGCCTTCATAAGCAAGGTAGGGATAATCTTCCTGAAAGAAATGTGTGCAGATTTCATCTGCCGCCCCGTTCGCGGCAAGGTCCCAGCCTGCGAAGGGCATGACCACTCCCACGTATTCCAGTCCTTGCGCATGAACTTCATTGACAATGGCATCGCTTAATTCAAAATGATATTCGCCCTGTTGCGGTTCAAGTAATCCCCAGGGAAAATTTTGGACATCACGCAGGTACAACAAACCGCCATCCTGCATGGCAGGCAGGACGCTGTTCATGCGATTCTGAAAATCCGTTTCAGCTTGGGCCACAAGTGCAGGATCGGCATAAAAGGCAGCCGTGCCCTGTTGCATGATCGTGTCCCGCACGTTGTTATGAAGCATATGCATGGAAATGGTTCCGATCACTGAAAAATGATTTTCATCCACACCAACCACGGGCAGGTCTTTTACCCATTGGGCCACCTGGGCCGCTTCTTGAGATTCTGACAGCGTGGCTGAAGTTTGAGGATTTTGGTTTTGAGGCGGCTGGTTCTGTTCGTTCGATGGGGTGGGTGGCTGTTGCTGTGGAATATCTCCCTGTTGCGGGGCGGCAGGGGATGGTTGGCCGCCGCAGGAAGCCAGCAACAGTGCCATTGTAGACATTACCAAAATTAATGACCTCATTTTCATGTTTTCTTCTCCTTGTTCAAATACACCGCGGGTTTTGTCGGTAAAAAAGAGACTCAAATCGTCTCGTGTGCGGTGGGTGTTTCCATAAACCTATTTCAAGCGGAAGGTCCATGCGCGGTTGGCAAAATAATTCCAAAACACAACCACACCTGTGGCAATGACCTTGGCGGGGAGGTAACCCCAGTTGGAATGGCCGAGCATTGCGCCGAGGCTGTCTTCAAGCGAAAGTACGATCAGGTTGTTTAATGCAAGCCCCACCAAACTTACAACCGTGAATTGAGCCAGTTGACGGCGCCAATCGGGTTGAACTGTGTCGCCGAAGGTCCACAGGCGGTTCCAGGTGAAGTTGTTGACCAAGCCTGCTGTGAAAGACAAACTGTTTGCCAGCAAAGTAGGCAGGCCTGCCAGTTTCAGCAGGGTCAGCAGGCTGAAATCCAATAAAGTGCCGACCGCGCCCACGGTCAGAAACCGTGAGAAGCGTTCGATTTCCTTGTTTGTGGATGTGCCAGATAAAGCGGCCATTTTTTGCTCCTTTGAACCAGAAATAAGCAGAGATGAACAAAGACGTTGCTGCTTTCGATATCCCAATCTTATATTTTTCGGCCAAAATGAGAGAGTGAAGCCAGTCATTACTTGATGTTTGCAGGCGTGAATTCCTCACAACCACCCATGACAGCTGTCATGGGAAATGTGGGGGAATCATGACGACGCGCACAGGGCATCCACCCGCCTTCATGATAAGATTTGTCCATGCAAGCCCAAAACGACTCCTCTCGAATTCTGCGTGTCGCCGCATGGATCTGGATCGGCTACCTGGTTGCCATGTTGATGATGGATTTTGTTTTGTACACTCCATTTGCCCAGCAGGCCATTACACAGAACCCGCCACTCCAACAGGATATCCCCGGTCAACAGCTGCCGCCCTTTGGAAACCAGCAACCCCTGCCGCCGTCGGGGCGTTTTGTGCCGATATTCCTTTTTTATGCCGCCAACGGCGCGGTTGCCTTTCTCTTCCTGTTATTCACGTATTGGAAATGGCCGCAAGACCAGTTTGGCGGGGTGTTTTATCCGCTGTTGGTGTTGATGATTTCAACCACACCCATCATCATCAATACTGTAATCGTGCCGCGCTTCCCGCAAGGTCCGCTTTCAAATGCGGAGGGTATGGCGCTGCGTCAACTGCCTGTTCTGTTCGTGGCTCTGGCATTGGTGGCATGGGAGTATCAACTTCCGCATGTCATTTTTTTCAGCGTGGCCACCACGGCGCTTGAACTTGGGTTGATCGTTTTCAATGTCATTGATACGCAAAGCGTTTATGTGTTTATTTTCATCGCCATCATTCGCACCATCACATTTGTAGCGACGGGCATCTTCCTTAACCTGCTGGTCACCCGTCTGCGCGAGCAGCAGGAATCTTTACAGCAGGCCAATGCCAATCTCACGCATTATGCGTCGACGCTGGAGCAGTTGACGGTGAGTCGGGAACGCAATCGTCTCGCCCGTGAATTGCACGACACGCTGGCTCATTCCCTCACTGCGATCTCCGTTTCGCTTGAAACCGCCAAAGCCTATTTCGATATCGAACCTAAAAAAGCGCAGGAATTTCTCGATAAGTCATTGGATGCCACCCGCACCGGCATTGATGAAACCCGCCGCGCTTTGAAAGCCTTGCGTTCATCCATGCTGGAAGATATGGGATTGGGACCCGCCATCCGACAGGTGGCCGAATCTGCGGCCACTCGCTTCAAACTGGACCTTGACCTGGCTCTGCCGAACCCCATGCCTTCTCTCAGCCCAGACGTGGAGCAAACCATCCTGCGCATTACGCAGGAAGCCATTGAAAACATCACCCATCATTCACGCGCCAACAAATTCACCATCCGCCTTGAAAGCAATGGGCATACCACATTGACCATCCGTGATAACGGCGTTGGTTTTGACATGCGCTCAAAAGAACCGACGGGACATTTCGGCCTCATCGGTATGCGTGAACGCGCCGAACTTGCTGGCGGTAAATTAAAGATCGAAAGCGAAAAGGGAAAAGGCACGAAGGTTGTGCTGACGATATAATCCTTGCAGGCAGGCAACGATGGCTGATGTAAAACGGTCTGTGATCCATCGTCCATTGCCGAGAATTCAACCATGAAAATACTTCTCTGTGACGACCAGGCTGTGATCCGCGATGGATTGGAAATGCTTCTCACCCTTGAAAAGGATTTCCAGGTCATCGGCTCTGCGCAAGACGGCGCAGAAGCCGTGGAACTTGCCGCGCAAAAACAACCCGACCTGATTTTGATGGACCTGAAAATGCCGATGATGAACGGCATTGAAGCCACGCGGGAAATTCGCGCGCGTTTTCCCCAGATCAAGATCCTCGTGCTGACGACCTACGATGACGATGAATGGGTCTTCGATGCCATCCGTGCAGGCGCTTCAGGGTACCTGCTCAAAGATACACCGCGCCAGAAGATCGTGGAGGCCATTCGCGGCACGATGGAAGGCAAATCTTTTGTTGACCCTGCCATTGCGGGAAAGTTATTAAATCAAGTTGCCAGCAAACAAACCCAGCCCACCTCTGTTTTGAAAGAAAAGCTCACCGAGCGTGAATTGGATGTTTTGCGTTTGATCGCCAAGGGAATTAACAACGGTGATATCGCCGCACACCTGCATTTATCTGAAGGCACGGTGCGGAATCACGTCAGCGCGATTTTGGAGAAGTTGGGAGTTTCCGATCGAACCCAGGCGGCAGTCATTGCCATTCAGCATGGGTTGTGAGGACGGTTTTCGGCGAACAGTTGTTGACTCACAACGGAGTTTTTGCTGCCATCCCTGCATTGCGCGGATATTTTGGCGGCGTGGCGGCAACCTTATCTACAAGCACGAGATAGCGGTCATCGGCCACCCCCGGCAGGTTCACAGGGATCAGTTGTTTCAGTTTTCCACCCAATAATTTCATCGCCTTTTCAGCGGATTGCGCTTCGGCGGGTCCGCTTTCGCCTTTTTGGGCGAGCACGTTTCCGCCCAGCTTAACCAGTGGAAGCAGGTATTCGCTCAAAACGTTGAGGTTGGCCACAGCACGGGCCACGGCCCAGTCATAGCTTTCGCGGTGTTCCGCTTTTTGGCCGATATCTTCCGCCCGTGAATGGATCACGGTCACATTTTCCAACCCAAGCGTATCCACAATGTGTTGGCAGAATTTCACCTTCTTTCCGACCGATTCAACCAAAGTCAAATGCATGGCGGGATAGATGATTTTCAGGGGAATGCCCGGGAAACCGGCACCCGTTCCCACGTCCACGAGGCGATGCGGGGGAGTGGCCTTCCACGCCTGCACACAGGATAGTGAATCCAAAAAATGCTTGGTACGGATGGATTCCGCATCTCGAATGGCGGTCAGGTTGAATTTTTGATTCCAATCCAAAAGCTCACGTTCGTAGGCGGCAAATGCCAGAATATGCCTTCCCGTCAGGTGAACATTGAAGAGCGAGAGTGCTTCGCGGGCCAGATTTTCCATGAGGTGATTATAGCAAAAAGAGAGGCCACTTTTCAGCGGCCTCTCTTTACTATTCCCTATTCACTATCCCCAATTTCCTACTGACTGAACACTTCTTACTTCTTTTCCACTTCCTGCGGTTGTTCTTTCTTTGGTTTATCTCCACGCATCTTGCGGAACATGGCCCGTGCGCCGAGGAACAAGAGATAAATGAAAGCGGCAATGGTAAGGAAGACAGGCAGGATATAGAGCAGGAAACGGATCAGGAATTCAGAAAAGCCCTGGAGGAAGTCAACCAGATCCTGTATTGATTCGAGCGCCACACCCTTGGGTTCCCAATTGCCGATGGTAAGCGGTTTGATGGTTTCCTCAGCGACGATGCGAACACTGACCGAAGAAAGTGCGGCGGCTTCCTCGTAGTATTTGATCTGTCCCTTGGTCACTTCGATCTGCTGGCGGTAGTAGGTGAGTTGGTTGAAAATATTGACGACATCTTCGGTGGTGGTGGCTTCTTCGAGGAATCTGGTCAGATCCTTTTCAGCAAGCTCAAGATTTCGAAGGTTCGATTGTAAATCCACGTATTCGGCGGTTACATCCTGCCCGGAGACCGTTTCGCTCTGCACCTCAACCACATCCTTCTTGATGAGATCGAGCGCTTCATTCAACTTTTCAGCGGGCACACGGACGGTGATCGTCGCTTCGGGTACTTCGATATTGTCATTGGTGTAACTTTGGTACAGGTTCGAGGCAACAACAAATCCGCCCATTTCCTCAGCCATGGTCTGAATGGCTTCCATGCGGCCTGTTACATCGGAAACCACAATGGCAATGTCGGCGTTCTTGATGACGATCCGCTCAACTGCGGCGGCGGCAGCACCTGTGCCGCTATTGGCAACACTTTCTTCAAATGCGGCATTGGGCGCAAATTCCTGCTCTGCTGCGGGCGCACCCGCTGAGTCAGGCATCACATCCATGACGGGGGCTTCAGGGGCTGCACCACCTCCACAGGCGGTGATCAGCATGGCGGCGGCGATAATGCTGAATATCAAAATCTTTTTCATGATCTTTTCTCCTTTTTACCTTATGGTGATTTCTCTACCTAAGGAACGAACATGATCGAGAGAAAGTTCCTGACACCCGATTTTCTCTGGCCCAACTTTAGTACTACCAGCCATCAGCAATGCGCAGGGCGTGCTTTTCAGGCAAACCAGCCGAACGGATGCGTTCCTGCACTTCGGGAATGTTGTAACTCACGCGGCGGGGAGTCCATGTTTGGGCTTCGGTGTCGTAAATAGCGTACGCGGCACGCGGGTCGCGGTCACGCGGCTGGCCCACCGAACCTGGGTTGAGGATGATCTTCGGGCGTAACTGAATTGTCGTATCGGGTTTGGTCTGGCCAAGAACGACCCGCCTGGAATTTTCATCCATGACAAACGAGCATTGGATGTGGGAATGCCCCACGAAACAACTTGTTGTGTTGAAATGGTCGAAATTAAGCTGCGCTGAAAACGAATTCAAAATGTATTCCCACAACGGGTCGCGCGGGCTGCCGTGTGCGAGCGTGGCATCTCCACATACCCGCGTGTGCGAAGAGAGCGACCGCATATAATCCAGGTTGGAGGCCGAAAGCACCTTTTCGTGATACATCAACGATCGGCGCGCATCCCCGTTGAAAGTTTCAAGCGGCATTTTGCCAATGGCGGCCACGTCATGGTTGCCCAACAGGCAGGTCAGGTTGGGGATGTCGCGAATCTCTTCCACCACCGCGTTGGGGTCTGGGCCGTAGCCAACAAGGTCGCCAAGACACCAGGTTTCATCCACCTGGCCCGCATCTTTTAAGACAGATTCAAGGGCGGTGTAATTTGCATGAATATCAGAAATGACCAAAACTCGCATTTTCACTCCAGCAACCGTGATATGTGTTCGATGATGATTTCAGCCACTTCCATCTTGCTTGTCAGCGGCAAATTTTCCCTGGCTCCATTTGCAAACAAAAATGTGACGCGGTTCGTATCCACGGCAAACCCTGCGTCGTTTGCAGAAATGTCGTTCGCAACGATGAAATCCAGTTTTTTGGATTTCAGCTTTTCATCTGCGTTCTCCAAAAGGTTTTGACTCTCCGCCGCAAAACCGACCATGACCCGAAACCGCTTCTTTTCAACGGGTGTGCCTGATACTGTTTTAAGGATATCGGGCGCCGCTTCAAGCTCGATCTGCGGAATACCGTCGCGCTTTTTCATTTTGTCTTTTGCAATGTGTTTCGGGCGGAAATCCGCCGCGGCTGCGGCCATCACCAGCGCATCTGCTGACTCGGCCAATACAGCCTGGAGCATTTCTTCCGCACTGTTTACTTTGACAACACGCGCTCCCACAGGGGCGGTCAATGCCGTCGGAGCAGTGACCAGACAAACGTCTGCGCCTGAATCGAGCGCGGCCTGGGCGATGGCATATCCCTGTTTCCCCGATGAATGATTGGTGATGACGCGCACCGGGTCAAGCGCTTCCTGAGTTCCGCCTGCCGTGACAACAACCTTTTTCCCGGCGAGCTTTCCATACCGCCTGCCCAGCACCATCCGAATTTGCCCGAGAATTTCAACAGGCTCAACCATTCGGCCTGTGCCAACCAACCCCGAAGCAAGGTGACCTTCTGCAGGCCCAATGATGATTGCGCCACGTTCCTTTAATTTTGCAAGATTTTCCTGCGTGGCTGGGTGGTTGAACATACCGCCATCCATGGCAGGTGCGATCACCAATGGACAGGTTGCCGCAAGGGCGGTCACCGTTAAGAGATTATCGGCAATGCCGTTCGCGAGTTTTGCAATTGTATCTGCCGTGCAAGGGGCAATGACCAGCAGGTCGGCTGTCTTTCCAAAGCTGACATGCAAGACATGGGCTTCGTGGCCCCATAGGTCTTTATCTGTATATGCGCGGCGGCCTGTGACAGATTGGAAGGTGAGTGGTGTGACGAACTTTTCCCCGGCTTCGGTCAGAAGCACATCCACCTTTGCGCCTGATTGCGCAAGCTTGGATGCCAGATCTGCGGCTTTATAGCCCGCAATGGAACCCGTCACCCCAAGCAGGATGTGTTTATCGGAAAGGATGGACATATATGGTCATTATACTTCCAAGGGGAAAATGTAAGTGCTTTTTTGCTGGTATGTTGTTGTGTTGCAAGACTTGCCAACTCAGCGCAAATGATTGGACCAACTCTACAGACCAAATACCAAATTTAGGTGTTTCAGCAGGGCGTTTTCCTAGCGAAGGTGAATAGATGCCCTATTCAGGAACGTTGATGATTCTACAAAATGTAAACGATTAGCATCCCCGAATCCGACACAACCCCCCTTGACTTATTTCCGAATCTGCCTATAATCGGGCGAAGTCACAACCCATGAGCACATCTTTGTTCACCCTCTCCCTTATTGTAGTAGTCCTTGCGGTCCTTATTATTAAGGATCTGTTTTCGGTTAGGATGGCTACGGTGAGAGTAAAGTAAATCACTAAGTAAGTACGAAGAGCCGCCCTAACCACGGGCGGCTCTTTTTGTATAAAAAACAGGCTACAGAAGATTGACCGCAGTCCACGGTCAAGCACTACACATCAAAGGAGCATTATGCGATCAGATACAGTTAAAAAAGGGTATGAGAAAGCACCACACCGTGCATTGTTGCGTGCCACGGGTTTGAAAGACGAAGACTTTAATAAGCCTTTTGTTGCCATCGTTAATTCTTATGTAGATGTGGTCCCCGGGCACGTGCATTTGCAGGAATTCGGAAAAATGGTGAAGGATGCTGTCCGTGCGGCGGGCGGTGTGCCTTTTGAATTCAATACCATTGGCGTGGACGATGGAATTGCCATGGGGCATATGGGGATGAAGTATTCACTTCCTTCCCGCGAACTGATCGCAGATTGTGTGGAGACGATGGTCGAAGCCCACCGATTCGATGCAATGGTCTGTATTCCAAACTGTGACAAGATCGTGCCAGGCATGCTGTTGGCCGCCATGCGCGTGAACGTGCCGACCATTTTTGTCTCTGGTGGTGCGATGGCTGCAGGCAAGACACCCGATGGCGAAACCCTTGACCTGATCTCAGTTTTTGAAGGGGTGGGTGCGTTTTCAGCGGGGAAAATTGACGAAAAGCGTTTATCCATTTTGGAAAAATTTGCCTGCCCATCCTGCGGTTCATGCTCGGGCATGTTCACCGCAAATTCCATGAACTGTTTGATGGAAGTGCTCGGATTGGCTCTGCCGTACAACGGATCTGCACTGGCGAAGACCCCCGAACGCGAAGCATTGGCAAGGCAGGCCGCTGCGCAGGTCATGACCCTGATCGAACGCGATATCAAGCCGCGAGACATTGTCACTGCTGAAGCCATTGACGATGCGTTTGCCTTGGATATGGCGATGGGTGGGTCTTCCAACACGGTGCTGCATACGCTGGCTCTGGCTAATGAAGCAGGTGTGGATTATCCGCTGACCCGCATCAATGCCGTGGCAGACAAGGTGCCTCACATCTGCAAAGTCAGCCCGGCGGGCAAATGGCATATGGAAGATGTCCATCGCGCGGGGGGAATCCCTGCCATTTTGAACGAGGTGCAACGGGGAACGGGTATGCTGCATTTGGACCGCATGACGGTCACAGGAAAGACACTGGGGGAATCGATTCAAGGTTGTGAGATCAAAGATGAAGAAGTGATTCGCAGGTATGAAAATGCCCACTCCAAACGTGGTGGTTTATCCATTTTGTTTGGCAACCTGGCGCCGAATGGGGCAGTGGTCAAAGTGGGTGGCGTAAGTGAAGCCATGATGAAGTTTGAAGGCCCTGCCGTTATTTTTGAATCGCAGGATGAGGCCATGGCTGGAATTTTGGCGGGCAAGGTCAAGGCTGGCGATTGTGTGGTGGTCCGTTATGAAGGGCCAAAGGGCGGACCCGGTATGCAGGAAATGCTTTCGCCCACCTCTGCGATCATGGGGCAGGGACTTGGCGACAAGGTGGCACTCATTACCGATGGCCGCTTCAGTGGTGGAACGCGAGGCGCATGTATTGGTCACGTGTCGCCGGAAGCTGCTGCGGGTGGTCCAATTGGGGCGCTAAAAGCCGGGGACATTGTCCAAATTGATTTGGTGGCACGCAGGCTGGACGTTAAGTTGAGCGAAGCGGAGATCCAGAGTCGCTTGGCGGCGCTGCCTCCATTCCAATCCAAAATCACTTCAAAGTGGTTAAAGCGATATTCGTATTTCGTCACCAGCGCAGATACAGGCGCAGTGTTATCTACAGACGGTGGGCGGTAGGCAACAGGCCATCATGGTTTGTGCTCAACGGTCTCTGGTCTAAATCAAGGAGAAGAGAATGAAAAAGACAGGTGCAGAAATTATGTGGGAGTGTTTGGTGCGCGAAGGCGTGGAAGTGGTCTTCGGGTATCCGGGCGGGGCGAACATGCCGATCTACGATGCGATGCTTAGTTATCCGGTGCATCATGTGTTGGTGCGTCATGAACAGGGCGGCGCACACATGGCAGATGGATATGCACGCGCTTCGGGTAAGGTTGGGGTGGCCATGGCAACATCGGGTCCTGGTGCAACGAATCTTGTGACGGGGATTGCCACCGCCATGATGGATTCGGTCCCTGTGGTGTTCATCACTGGCCAGGTGGCCGCGCATTTGATCGGCGGCGATGCATTTCAGGAAACGGATGTGACGGGCATTACACTTCCGATCACGAAACACAATTACATTGTGACCCGTGCCGATGAGATCGCGGAAGTGGTGCGCGAGGCTTTTTACATTGCCCGCAGCGGACGCCCCGGCCCCGTGTTGATCGATATTTGTAAGAATGCCCAGATCGAAACCTGCGAGTTCGAATATCCGGAAGAAGTGAAACTGCCCGGCTATCAACCCGTGGACCATGCTCCCAAGGCTTCGTTGAGCGAGGCTGTGAAATTGATCGAGAAAGCCCGCAAGCCGATCATTTTGTGCGGACATGGTGTTTTGATGTCGAAGGCTGAAAATGAATTGATGCAATTTGCAGTTAAGACGCAAACCCCGGTTGCCAGCACCCTGCTTGGGTTGGGTGCCTTCCCTGCTTCGCATGAGTTGAGCCTCGGCATGATGGGGATGCATGGCGAAGTCCATACCAACCTGGCGATCCAAAATTCCGATTTGATCCTCGCCTTTGGTATGCGTTTCGATGACCGTGTGACAGGCACGCTCAAGACCTATGCGCCGCGTGCGAAGAAGATCCACATTGAGATCGATCCTTCGGAAGTGCATAAGAACGTAGCAGTGGATGTTCCCCTGGTGGGCGACCTCAAAACCGTTTTGAGCGATCTCATTCCGCTGGTGGATGAATACGACCACGAAGATTGGAAGCAGGAAATTAACGGCTGGAAATCTGAAGCCGATAAACGCAGCATCATGAATTGGGATGCGGATGGAAAATTGTACGTGGCGCATCTCATCTCTGATATTTGGAAGGCCACGGGTGGTGGCGCGATCGTCACCACGGATGTTGGTCAGCACCAAATGTGGACCGCGCAATATTACCAATTGGACAAGCCGAACCGCTGGATCTCTTCAGGCGGCGCTGGCACCATGGGCTTTGGCCTGCCCTCTGCCATTGGTGCATGGTTTGCTGCAAAAGATCAAGAGATCTGGGCCATTGCGGGGGATGGCGGTTTCCAAATGACCGCGGCAGAACTCACCACTGCTGTGCAGGAGGGTGCAAATGTGAAGGTCGCCATCATGAACAACAACTTCCTTGGCATGGTGCGTCAATGGCAGGAATTCTTCTTTGAAAAACGCTACTCAGCCGTAAACATGCTTACCCCTGATTTCGTGAAACTTGCAGACGCACATGGCGTCCCTGCCCGCCGCGTGACCAAACGCGAAGAGGTGGCAGATGCCATCGAATGGGCACGCAAGACCAAAGGCCCCGTGGTGCTCGAGTTCAAGGTCGAGCGTGAGGATGCCGTGTATCCAATGGTCCCTGCAGGCAATGCGCTGGATCAGATGTTACAAAGGCCGATAAAACAATAATTACCAAATACCGATCTCCACATATTGCTGACTGGAGATTACTGGAGAGACATATGAACTACACCTTCATTGCATTAGTTGAAAACAGACCCGGCGTCTTGAATCGCGTTGCATCGTTATTCCGACGCCGCAATTTCAATATCGAGTCGCTGGCTGTGGGACGCACGGAAGACCCCGAGGTTTCGCGCATGACCGTGGTTGTGGATTGCCCCAATGGCGATATCGACGCGCACAAGATCGAAGCGAATCTTTACAAGCTCGTCAATGTCATTGATGTGCAGGACGTCACGCGTCAACCTTCGGTGACCCGTGACCTGGCTCTGATCAAGGTAAAGGTCGGCCCCGAGAAACGTGCCGAGGTCAACGGCCTCGCCGATATTTTCCGCGCCCGCATCGTGGATGTGGCCTCGGATTCGGTCATCGTGGAAATCACCGGCACCGAAGACAAAATCGAAGGCATGATCGAATTGCTGCGCCCGCTGGGCATTGTGGAAATGGTCCGCACCGGGCAGGTGGCCATGACCCGCGGCGTGAACGATGGCGTGCGCCGCGTGCCGGGTGTAACCGGTCATCGCTTCGAAGACGTTTCTGAAATGATGGAAATGACACCGTAAGAAATGATGAATTTTGAAGGATGAAGGATGAATAAAGCCTGAAACCTGAAACTTGAAACCTGTAACTAACTAAAAAAAATCTTAAGGAGAATAGTAATCATGGCAAAAATCAATTTTGGTGGCGTGGAAGAGACGGTTGTGACTCGCGACGAATTTCCGCTTGAAAAAGCGCGTGAGGTCTTGAAGAATGAAGTAGTGGCAGTGATCGGGTACGGTGTACAGGGCCCGGCGCAGGCGATGAACATGCGCGACAACGGCATCAACGTTATTGTCGGTCAGCGTGAAGGCACGCCGAATTGGGACAAGGCTGTTGCAGATGGTTGGGTCCCCGGCAAAACCCTTTTCTCCGTGGAAGAAGCCGCGGAAAAAGGAACGGTCATTCAATATCTGCTCTCTGATGCAGGGCAGCGCTCTTTGTGGCCCAAGATCGTGGAATGTTTGAATGAAGGCGATATGCTGTATTTCTCGCACGGTTTTTCCGTGACCTTCAAGGATGATACCGGGGTTGTGCCTCCTCCCAATGTGGATGTGGCTTTGGTGGCTCCAAAGGGTTCGGGCACCAGTGTCCGCCGAAACTTCCTTGCTGGGAGCGGTATCAATGCCAGCTATGCTGTGCATCAAAATTTCACCGGTAAAGCCGAGGAACGCACCATTGCATTGGGCATCGCCATCGGTGCAGGGTACCTCTTCCAGACCGATTTCAGGAATGAAGTGTACAGTGACTTGACCGGTGAACGCGGCATTTTGATCGGCGCCCTCTCCGGAGTCATGGAAGCGCAGTACAACGTCCTCCGCAAGCATGGACATTCCCCCAGCGAAGCCTTCAATGAGACCGTGGAAGAACTCACCCAATCCCTGATCCGTCTGGTGGGGGAGAACGGCATGGACTTTATGTATGCCAACTGTTCCACCACAGCCCAACGCGGAGCACTCGACTGGCACCCCCGCTTCCGCGATGCGGTGGCCCCCGTGTTCGATGCATTGTATGAATCTGTGATCAGCGGCAACGAAGCCCGCATCACTCTTGAGGCCAACAGCCGCGCAGATTATCGCGAACAACTTGAAAAGGAACTTGCTGCTTTCCGTGATTCTGAAATGTGGCGCGCTGGAGCGGCGGTACGTTCATTACGCCCTGAAAATTGGAAGAAGAGTTAGTTTTTGGTAATTGGTAATTAGAGATTGGAATAACATAATCTCCAATTACTGATCTCTAATTACCCAAAGGAATACCTATGACCAACTATGTGAAAATATTCGACACGACTTTAAGAGACGGAGAACAATCTCCCGGGGCAACGATGACCTCTGCGGAGAAGTTGGAGGTGGCTCATAATCTCGCACGTCTCGGCGTGGATATTATTGAAGCGGGATTTCCCGCCGCCTCGCCCGATGATCTGGAAGCCGTCAGACGAATTGCTCTCGAAGTGGGCAACCCAGCCCACCCTGAGTCTGATGCGAAAATTCCTGTCATCGCCGGGCTGGCACGCGCCAACAAGACCGACATCGACAAGGCCTGGGAGGCTGTGCAAGGCGCAAAGAAGCCGCGCATCCACACCTTTCTTGCCACATCTGCGATCCATATGAAGCATAAGTTGAAAATGGATCCCGAAGAGGTCGTGCAACGGGTTTCGGAAATGGTGGCATACGCCAAGTCGCTGTGCGCCGATGTGGAGTTCAGCCCTGAAGATGCGGGCCGCTCCGACCCTGAGTTTTTGTATGTGGTTTTGGGTGAAGCCATCAAGTCGGGCGCCACTACATTGAACATTCCCGATACAGTGGGATATACCACGCCCGATGAGTTCTTCAAGTTGATCGATGGCATCATCAAGAACACACCGGGAATGCACGAGGGCATCACAGTCTCTGTGCATTGCCATGATGACCTTGGACTTGCTACCGCCAACACCCTGGCTGGCATTCGTGCGGGGGCACGTCAGGCGGAGGTGACCATCAATGGCATCGGTGAACGTGCAGGGAACACCTCGCTCGAAGAAGTGGTCATGGCCTTGAAGACACGTCATCCCATCTTTGGCCTTGAGACGGGAATTGAGACTCCGCAACTCTCACGCATCAGCAAACTGGTCAGCAATTACACGGGCATGATCGTCCAGCCGAACAAGGCCATTGTTGGCGCGAATGCATTTGCCCACGAAGCAGGGATCCATCAGGATGGAATGCTCAAACACCAGACCACTTATGAGATCATGCGCCCTGAAGATGTTGGCGTAAATCAGACCAAGCTGGTGTTGGGGAAGCACTCCGGCCGCCATGCGTTGCGGAATCGCCTCGCTGAAATGGGGCACTCGCTTGACGAAGTTGAACTGGACAAGGCATTTGCGCGCTTCAAGGAACTGGCCGACCGTAAGAAGGTCATTACAGACCTTGACCTCGAAGCCCTCATTGCAGATGAATTCTACAAACCGCGTGATGTGTATTTGCTCAACGGGTTGCAGGTTACCAGCGGCACCATGGGCATGCCCACCGCTACCATTCGTTTACGCGGGCCAGATGGCATTGTCCACACTATTGCTGCGATCGGTACAGGCCCGGTGGATGCGACCTATAAAGCCATTGATGCGATCGTGAATGTACCCTGTACTTTGTTGGAGTTTAACATCCACGCCATTACCGAAGGGATCGATGCGCTGGGTGAGGTGACTGTCCGTATTCAAAGCGATAGCAGCAACACCACCATGGATCCGCAAAGCGAAGTGGAATACATCCGTGTATATGGCGGACATGGCGCCGATTCAGATATTATCGTTGCCAGTGCCAAGGCATATATCAACGCGTTGAATAAACTTATTGTCGCCCAAACAGAAGGCAAAGGGAAAGTGCCGAATGATTTTGGCGTGATGCTGGGATAAGTATCACGTCATTGCGAGGGCGGTGCTCTTTCGCCCGAAGCAATCCTTGAATTATTAGGAGATTGCTTCGTCGCGAAGGGCAAAAGCGCTTCTCGCAATGACATATTACAAGGAAACTTTATGGCTAAAACTCTTTTCGATAAAATCTGGGACTCTCATGTCGTGACTGAACAGGAGGGTGCCCCTGCGGTTCTTTACATTGACCTTCATCTGGTCCACGAAGTAACATCTCCTCAAGCCTTTACAGGTTTGCGCCAACGCGGACTCAAAGTCCGCCGCCCCGATAAGACGCTGGCGACGATGGATCATTCCATCCCGACCACACCGATCGACGTTCCCATTGCAGATGCAATGGCTGCCGCGCAGATCAAACAGATGGAAACCAATGCCGCTGAATTCGGCATCACCCTGCACGGCA
>DAOQID010000046.1:0-30132 GCA_035339375.1 Anaerolineales bacterium
ATCTTTCGATCCTGGCGGGGTTCGAAAGGCTTCGCCGCGCCGGGCCTGCCCGGACGGGGGCAAGGATACCCGATGTACTGGGGCGTGTCAACATGAGCCATTCAATGAGTAAGATATTATTTCTCTTCGCTCTCCACCACAGAGAGGAAAACATCAACCAATTTGGGGTCGAACAGGATTCCTGATTTCTCACGCAGGTAGTTCATCACTTCCTGTTGGGGCATTTTTTTGCGGTAGGGGCGGTCACTGCAAAGGGCATCCCAAACATCCACAATGGCAAAGAAACGCGCAACAAGTGGAATTTCCTCCCCTTTCAATCCACGCGGATAGCCGCTGCCATCCCAACGTTCGTGGTGACATAGTGGTATTTCAAGTGCAGGATGGAGATAGGAAATCGGGGAAAGCATTTCATATGCATACAGTGGATGACGGCGCATCCGCTCCCATTCCGTTTCATTGAGTGGGCCTGGCTTTTGTAAAATTTCATCGGGGATGGCCATTTTGCCCATGTCGTGCAGCAATGCCCCACGGCGGATGTGCGTCAGCTCTTCTTCAGAGAAACCAAGCCTTCTGGCCACCTTCACGGTGAGTTCTGTGACTCGTTGCGTATGACCTTCTGTTTCACGGTCACGCAGATCCAATGCTCTCACCCAGCCTTCAATGGTGCGTTGATAGGCTTCCTGCAAACCTTCATGTGCGGCTTGCAATGCTTTTTCAGATTTCTTGCGCTCGGTGATATCGCGGGATGCGATCTGAATTTCGCTGATGGTGTTGGTCTTGCGGTCCAGAATGGCTTTCGCCGATGATTCCAACCAGACGTAATGTCCGAGTTTATGCAGAGCCTGATAGGCAATGGTGTAGGTGGCATCATAACGATTGCCTTTGAATAGGTTCCTGACGAAGGTACGGTCATCTTCATGGACGATATCAAAGGCGCTATTGCCAGTCAGCTCTTCCGGGGTATAGCCGAGAATGGTTTCGCAGGCGGGCGAAACGTAAAGCACACGTCCATCCGTCGTGAGGCGCGAGATCATGTCACTGGCGTTCTCGGCAAGCAGGCGGAATTGCGCTTCGCTTTCGAGCAAAGCCTTCTGCATCTTGGCACGTTCGGCGCGGGCTCCCCACTGCTCAATGGCTCGTTCTGCGAGATGGGGCATATCAAGCATTGACTCGGGTGATTTGACCACATAGTCAAGCGCACCAGATTTGAGCGCCTCGACCGCGATGCGCTCATTGCCATAACTTGTCATTAAAATAATGGGAGTGGAAAGCGGGTCATGATGATCGGGAAGCAATTCCATGCTTTCCCCATCGGGCAGGCGCCAATCTGCAATGATAAGGGCGGGGTCTTTTTCGGCCAGCTGGGCTCGGGCTTCTGTCAACGAGCGCACGCGGAAAATTTGAAACCGGGCATCCTGGTCTTCGAAGGCGCGTTGGATAAGTTCTGCGTGAGGGTCTTCGTCTTCGATTAAAAGGATGTTGATCCTGTCATCCATATATTGTGCTTTCAAATTGATTACAGTTAAATGCGAGGGTGCGTATTCCAACCCAACCAATAAAATCCGAGGTCATTCATAAGCTTGCTAAATTCATCGAATCCAACTGGTTTAACCAGATAGCTGTTGACATGGTTATCGTAGGCGCGGGCGACATCTTTCTCGGCTTCCGATGTGGTCAGGATAATCACAGGAACGTTCTTCAGATCATCTCGTTCCTTGATTTGATGGAGAACCTCAAGACCATCCACACGTGGCAGGCGGAGGTCAAGTAGTATCATGTGAGGGCGAGGGCTGGATTTGGGGTCTTCATACTCACCGCGCCTGAAAAGATAATCCAGCGCAGTCTGCCCATCCATAAAGTGTTTGATCTTGTTGGCGATCCGGTGATCTTCCAAAGTCCTGATCACCAGTTCGGCATGGTCAATGTTATCTTCCACCAACATTACCAACACAGGTTCACCGTTCATGGTTTTCTCCATAGGTCTTGCCAATTGTAAACCATTTGACTCAAATTGGCATGGGGCTTTCATTTTCCCAACTTTGTCGGTTGGAAGGATATCTTTGCTAGGTCACAGGGCATTCCATAATTTGGTATACAACAGTTTTTTCTCACTTGCAGTTTTCAAAAAAGTTTACTTTATTACGAAACAAGCGATAGAATTGCAAAAATTTATCCGCAAAAATATCAACTTTGGGAGCCGATCCAATGAATAACTTTTTTGGAGTCAATCTGTTCGCTCAATTAAGAAATCGCATCAAGGCAGTATTCGGAGTCTTTACTGCATCCATTTCTGTTTTTGCCTGCGGCGCATTTATGACCTTCGTGTTGGCGCCCAATCAAGCAATCCTGGCCTACAAGGTCTCGCAAATACCGCTGATGACCGCCCAATCTGTGGAAGCCATTGCCCCAGGCGGTGATGTGTTGATCACCGGCATTATCAACGGGGATGCGCCAACCCCTCACCTGCCTGAATTCATTGCCTATACAGAAGAACGCTGGGATGTGACCGTTTCCGAAAATGAAAACGGAAACGACAACACCCCATCCGGATCCTGGACCCGTGTGCAAACGGTTGTGCCTCTGCTAACCCTGGATATGGATGGCACATCTGTTTCCATTCAGGCATCCAATACGGCCACACTTAACGGGGCTTTACACGAGAAACTCGTAGATGGGACAGGCTCCCTGCAGGCAGTATATGAAGGCCAGTCTCTACACGATGGGGCCATGCGCTACAAAGGTCTTGCCAATGGCGATCTCACCACCGTGTTCGGCAAAAAGGCCTCCGTCGGCGGGGTGGTACCCAGTCAGCTTTTTGCAGGTGACAGGGTTGCCTTCGAGAAATATCAACGGGATCTTGCTTCCAGTTTTCTATTTATGGGTATCACATTCATGCTGTGCTCCCCAGTGGTGTTGGTCATCGGCATTTTAGGTGTGTTATTTGGCCGCAAACGATAATCGGCTACACCAGAACACAGTGGTTACGACCGCTTTCTTTCGCCTTATACAAGGCTTCATCGGCACGGTGAATGATCTCATCAATGGAGCGGTCTTTGGGCAGTGTTTCGGTGATCCCAGCGCTGAAGGTGAAATGGAAGGTCGAATCATCCATAACGATATGTTCCTGCCTTGCTTTGGAGAGAAATCGTTGAAGTGTAGTCAGCGCATCCGCTCCTGAGGTTTCCATCATCAACAAGCCGAACTCCTCACCTCCCAACCGCCCAAAGATATCGGTCTTGCGTTTGTTCTCCTGAATGATGCGCACGAATGCCTTTAAAGCTTCATCCCCTGCCAGATGACCATAGGTATCGTTGACTTGTTTGAAATGGTCGAGGTCCATTAAAACCAGGGAGAAACGTGCCCCATAGCGTTTACCACGATCCAACTCATGGTTGAAAATTTCCATGAAATGCCGACGGTTGAAAATATTCGTCAACGGGTCGATACTGGCGAGGGTTTCCAATTGCTGACGCACCTCTTTTTCGCTTTGGCGCGCCTGGTAATCATCCTGCTTGTGACGGTTGGAACTGCCAACAATGAGCAGCCCACCGATATTCACCACAAGCAAAGATGCACTGAAAAAGATCTCCTGCTGCGGAATGATCGCCGTTGGCAGATCTGAACCGAAGATGACCAGATACGAGATCATCATCATCCAGGCAGGGATGAGACGAAATAACAGGCGGTTTGTAACAAGGGTGTAGATCACCGTTGTAAAAATGACAACAACCAGAATATTTTCCGTAACGCGTTCAGGCTGATCGAACCCCATGATGGAAAAACCGATCGCCGCCATGAATGTCCAGATAAATACGGCCCAATCGTAAACGGCGACAGTGTGGGCGTGCCTGACAGCCACCATGGCAAGCAGGCACAAGGCAACGAACACCCCCTCAAACAAAACTGTTGCAAAGAATTTTTCTGTAAACCCATAATACAGGTAATCCAAAACCGCAGTGGGGGGAATGACCGCCGCAGATATACCAATTGCCAATGCAGACAACAGGGAATCTGCCTTGAGAAAATATTCTCTGCAGGCAGGCGATACATCCTTTAAGTCAGCAAGAAAATTCCTGAGCATGGGTTGTTGATCGGTTAATTCGTTCTCTGTTGTTTAACCTTTTTTCTATTTTACCTCCCTTGCCCTGCTTTTAAACCAAACGATCAGCCTGGTGGTTGAGCGCCAGAAATTTCTTTGAAGTGCAAATTTGAACCACAAAGGCACTGAGCTTTCAATTATTTTCTCTGTGTCTCCGTGGCTCAGTGGTTATTTTTGCAAGAAGTCTATTACATCCAAACTTCAAGCCAACAGCAGGGTGACAGGCAAGATTATAATCATTTGACTCAATTGAAATTTTCTCTTTCCGTTTATCGAACGAGTTAAAAAATGAAAAGGAGACGCAAATGAAAAGCGTTGTCGTAACAGGTGTTTCAACAGGAATCGGCTGGGGAGTGACAAAAGTCCTCATCCAAAACGGATTCCGCGTGTTCGGAAGTGTGCGCAAAACACAGGATGCTGAACGGCTTAAAGCCGAATTCGGAGATGCATTTTCCCCATTGATCTTCGATGTAACCGATGAAGAGAAAGTCCATGCCGCAGCCAGGCAGGTACGTGAAGCACTGAACGGGGAAACCCTTTTTGGCCTGGTGAACAATGCCGGCATTGCCATCCCCGCTCCCATGGCGCACATGCCGATCGCCGAGTTTCGGAGTCAAATCGAAATCAACCTCACAGGGCAGCTCATCGTCACGCAAGCCTTCCTCCCCCTGCTCGGCATGGACCATTCATTGAAAGGCCAGCCAGGCAGGCTCATCAACATGAGTTCCACCAGCGGCAAACGAGGCGCGCCTTTTGTGGGCGCCTACGTCACTTCCAAACATGCGCTGGAAGGGCTTTCTGAAACACTGCGCATCGAATTAATGCTGTACGGAATTGACGTCATCATCATTGGGCCAGGCGCCGTAGCCACCCCGATCTGGGATAAAGGCGAACAGGCCGACCTCACAAAATACGAACACACAGAATACATCGAGGCTGCCAAAAAGTTCCAACGATACATGGTCGAAGACGGCAGAAAAGGCCTGCCATCAGAAAAGATCGGCGAAGTCGTTTTACATGCCCTCACCACACCGAAACCAAAAGTCCGCTACCCTGTGGTACCGAACATGCTCAAAAACTGGATTCTCCCCATGCTGCTGCCCAAACGGGTTTTTGATAACCTTATCGCCAAAGGTTTGGGGTTTCGAAAATAGGAAAATTACCAAAACAATCAATTGAAAACCCTTTGCAAACCCGTTATTTGCTACCAATTGCACAATAGCGGTAAAATCAAGCCGAAAATTATGCCAAACCCTTTAATTGAATTAAATAATGTATCAAAAACCTACTCCACCGCCGCAGGTGACTTTGTTGCGCTCAAAGAAGTCAACCTTAAGGTGGAAATGGGCGAATTTCTGGGCATTGTCGGTAAATCGGGTGCAGGAAAATCCACTCTGCTGAACATGATCAATGGTGTGGACCAGCTTACGAGCGGCGAAGTGATCGTCAGTTCCAACGGAAAGAACGTCTCCATTCATGACATGAACGAAGATGCACTGGCACTCTGGCGCGGAAAAAACATGGGCGTGGTTTATCAATCCTTTCAACTTCTGCCCATGCTCACACTCATCGAAAACATCACCCTCCCCATGGATCTCTCCAACAACTTCCACCCGCGCCGTTCAAAGGAACGCGCCATGGAATTACTGCGCCTCGTCGAACTGGAAGAACATGCCTACAAACTGCCAGCCTTTATCTCAGGCGGGCAGCAACAGCGCGTCGCCATTGCGCGCGCACTCGCCAATGACCCGCCCATCCTCGTCGCCGATGAACCCACAGGCAGCCTCGATTCCATCACTGCCGATCACATCTTCGATGTCTTTGAGCATCTGGTCAGCGAACAAGACAAAACCATCATCATGGTCACACACGATATGGGTCTGGCCAGCCGTTTTTCACGCAGCCTCACCATCACCGATGGAGAGATCGCCACAGAAGACCCCGAACCACAACTGGATAAAACCTTCAGGAGGCGGAGATGAACAAAACCCCGCTTCGCACCCAGCCGAAATCTGGTCCCGCGCAAGTAGCAGACTTTGCGCCTGAATCCATGATCGAACTACGCAGTGTCGTCAAAAAGTTTAGCAACGCTGCAGGAGAATTCACCGTTCTCAAAGGTGTAGACCTCACCATCAATCGCGGTGAATTCGTTTCCATCGTTGGAAAATCGGGCAGCGGCAAATCAACACTGCTCAACATGATCACAGGCATAGACCACCCCACCGATGGTCTGGTGGTGGTGAATGGCACCGATATTTACACAGGCGTCTCTGAAAGCCAGCGCTCGAAATGGCGCGGAAAAAACCTGGGCATCGTCTTCCAATTCTTTCAGTTACTGCCCATGCTCACCCTGCTTGAAAATGTCATGCTCCCAATGGATTATGTGGACATGTACGATTTTGACGAACGCCCCACCCGTGCCATGGAATTGCTAAAACTGGTGGGCCTTGAAAAATTTGCGAACAAACTGCCTGTGCTGGTTTCCACGGGCCAGCAGCAACTGGCCGCCATCGCCCGCGCCATGGCCTGTGACCCTCCCCTGCTGGTGGCCGATGAACCCACAGGCAACCTTGACTCACGTTCCGCCGATACCATCATCCGACTGTTCGAGTTGTTCGTGTCACAGGGCAAAACCATTGTCATGGTCACCCATGACCCGTCGCTCACTTCACGCACCAACCGCAACATCATCATCTCAGATGGTGAACTGATCAACGAAACCATTTCACGCGCACTGCCGCAACTGCGTCACCGCCACATGCTTGAATTCACCCGCCTTGCCGAAGAACGCATGGTATCGCCAAACGAAACCATCCTTCAACGCGGTCAGGCTGTGGAGCATTTTTTCATGATCCGCAAAGGTGAAGTGGATCTGCATGGACAAACCGCCCTGCGGCTGCGCCCTCGTCAATTTTTCGGCGAGATCGAACTTTTGCAGGGTGGCGGCGCCCTGACCGAGGTCCGCGCAGGAAACGAGCCTGTGGAATTGCTCACCATTCCACGCGCCGACTTCACACGGGTGATCCAAGAATCCCCCATCACAGCCGAAGTCCTGTTGAAAGTGGCACAGGAGAAAATGGAAGCCCTGAAAGAAGATAAGCTCGCAGCAAAACCATAAAGCATTTCAGGTTTTGAGGCTTTTTTATGAACATGCCAGACCCACGTCGTACCCCGCAAATCCTTTATATAGAAGACAGCGACGAGACCCGCTCGCTGGTAAGGCGTTTGCTTTCCAAAAAATATGTTGTTCTTGAGGCCTCTGACCCACTGGATGGTTTTCAGCTTGCTGAAGAAACACACCCCAGCCTGATTCTGCTCGATAACAGCCTGCCGCATATGTCTGGCATTGAAGCGGCCACCCGTTTGAGCAAAATGCTGCCCAACACACCCATCGTTGTGGTTTCAGGTGACCTGAACCCTGGCGTACGTGAACGGGCTCTTGCAGCGGGCGCGGTGGGTTTCATCTCCAAACCCATTGACGCCGATTTTGTGGATCAAGTGGATGCCTACCTCAATGGACGGGTGGAAAAACTTGATAATGCTGAAGAGCACTTGCAGGCGTATCAGCAGGAACTGGTGGAACGGCTCGAAGGCAACATCCGTCAGTTGACCAACACGGTCGAAAAGAACAAACACCTGCTCCAGCAAAACGAGCGCATGTTCTCCATGTTGGAGCGCAGGCACAAATTGCTCGAAACCGCGGCGCGTGTTGGACAAATGGTCACCTCCATTTTGGATTTGGATGACCTGTTGAAACATACGGTCAACATCATTTGTAGTGAGTTCAGCTTCTATTACTCTGGCATTTTTCTGGTTTCCGAAGATGGCCACTGGGCGGTGTTGCGGGCAGGCTACGCCGCAGCTGGCCGCAAGATGATGGCAGAAAATTACCGCCTGCCCGTCGACGAAAAATCCATGATCGGAAAATCCATCATCCAACAGCAGGCACAGATCGCGTTGGATGTGGCAGGCGAAGAATCGCGGTTCAAGAATCCATTTTTGCCAAATACCCGTTCTGAAATGGCATTACCGCTGATCGTCAAATCACGCTCCCTTGGCGGTTTGACCGTACAAAGCGACGAATTGAATGCATTCACAGAAGAAGATATCGCCGCCCTGCAAACCATGGCCGACCAGATCGCCATCGCCATCAACAATGCCCAGTTAATGTTCAAGCTGGAAGATGCCACCGCTGAATTGGTGCGCTCGAAGACTTTCGAAGCCATTGCCACCGCCACAGGTGAAGCCATTCATTGGGTGGGCAACAAAGCCGCCCCGATCCCGGGCAGCATCAAACGTGCGCGTGAAGATATCCGCTACATCCTTGCGTTGGCGGCAGAATATGCCCCGCGTGATCTGGATGCAAAGAACGTGTCATTGATGGAAGCCGTTGAAACGATCAGGGAAGAAGCGCAGGCAATGGGCATTGACCTGATCCAGATTCTGGCTGAAATGTCTGCCATGAAACCGAATCGTCTGCGGGCATTGGTCAGCGTAGAATCGCTGATGGAAGATTTGGACATCGCCGAAAACAGCGCGGAGACCATCCTCAGCATCAAGGAAGGTTTGATCGGCCCCGCCCGTCAAAGGAACGACGCGCCCGTATCACTGCGCGACATGATCGCTGATACGGTAGCAAACATGGGCCTGCCCGATGGCGTAGTGGAAATGGATTGGGCCGACAACGTGCCGAATGCCTTTGTAGATGCGCGGCAGGTGGAGCAGGTTTTCAACAACCTCATCAAGAACGCCTGGGAGGCCATGTCTCAAACGCCCGAGCCGCATATCCATGTAAAAGGTCAGCGCGATTCTGACCCTGGGTTTGTTCTGGTCACTGTAAAAGATAATGGCCCTGGCATTCCAAAGGAAATTCAGGAAAAGATCTGGGTTTCATTCTTCACCACCAAAGGCGGCAGCGGCGGTACAGGGCTGGGCCTTTCAGCAGTCATGCAGATCGTGAACCAGCACGGCGGCAGCATTTCACTTGAAAGCGAAGCAGGCAAAGGCGCAACCTTTTCCGTGCGCCTGCCCGTTGAAAAGAAAACCTAACGGAGTGCAGACTTCAGTCTGCGTACTGATGGTCGCGGGCTAAAGTCCGCACTTCGTGAATAAATTATTTTGGAGGACGAATGACAACTGTACTTTTAGTAGACGATGAGAAGTTGATTCTACGAAGCCTGGAAAAGACCCTTTTGCGCGCAGGCTTCGATGTGATCACAGCCTCTGATTGCAAGAGCGGAAGCGAAACCTTTGCCCAAAACATGGGCGAGATCAATATCGCCGTGCTGGATTTAAACATGCCCGGGTTCGATGGTATGCCCAAAACCGGTGCCGGGCTGGACCTGTTAGCTGATCTCAAAAAACAAAAGGCATCTCTGCCCGTCATCATTCTGACTGCGTACGATGAAGTGACCAAGGCCAAGGATGCCGTTTCCGGCGGAGCAAGCGCGTTCTTCGTCAAAGGTCGCGAACAGGGTCTGGTGGATTTGATCCAAAAGACATTACAAGCCACAGGCTAGTCCTTTAACTTTCAACTTGTAAACCTTCAAACACTTAATCCAAAAGAGGAAATTATGACAAACGATATTCACCGACATGCAACCTTGTTGAAAGCTGCTGCGCGAGCTGCAAAGAACATCACCACCATCCTCGACCCCTACGACCTGCTCCAGCGCACCGTAGATATCATCTGCGATGAGTTTGGGTTTTATTACGCAGGCGTATTCTTCCTGGATGATGCCAAGCAATATGCTGTCCTCAAAGCAGGGCGCGGCGAAGCAGGCAGGGAAATGATCCACGCCGGGCATCGGCTCGCAGTCGGCGGGAACTCCATGATCGGAGCCTGTATCGCAAACCGCCAAGGACGCATCGCGCTGGATGTGGGCGCGGAAGCGGTGTTCTTTGAGAACCCCCACCTTCCGAAAACACGTTCAGAAATGGCACTTCCATTGGTCGTGGGTGAAGATGTCATCGGTGCGCTGACGGTTCAATCCACCGAAGAAGCTGCCTTCCATGATGAAGATATCGCCGCCCTGCAAACCATGGCCGACCAGTTGGCGATTGCCATTCAAAACTCCAACCTGCACCGTCAGGCCGAACGCCGCTCCCGTTTGCTAAAAGCCGCCAACCGCGTCGGCAAGGAAGTCACATCCATTCTCGATCTGGAAAAACTTCTTCCGCAAACCGTCAATATCATTTGCGAATCCTACGGCTTGTACTACGCGGGCGTCTTCCTTGTGGATGAGGCCGGTGAGTATGCTGTTCTGCGCGCTGGCTACGGCAAGGCAGGCAAAGCCATGGTGGCAGATGGTCACAAACTCAAGATCGGAACCGACTCGATGATCGGTGCCTGTATCGCCATGAGCGAAGCCCGTATCGCATTGGATGTGGGTGAGGAACGGGTACATTTCAAAAATCCGCACCTGCCGCACACCCGCTCAGAAATGGCTCTGCCCCTGATTTACGGCGGCAAAGTCCTTGGCGCGGTGACCATTCAAAGCTCCGAGGAACGTGCCTTCAGTGAAGACGATATCACCACATTGATCACCATGGCCGAACATCTGGCAGTGGCGATCAACAACGCCCGCCTGATTGACGAACTCAAAGAAGCACATGATGAAATCCTTCGCAACAAAGTCTTTGAAGCACTCACCACCGCCTCCACTGAAGCCATTCATTGGATCGGAAACAAGACCCTGCCGATCTCTTTGACCGTTTCCCGCCTGCAGCAGGAAATTGCCGAAGGCCAGGTGGATGTGGACTCCCTGCGAGAAGACCTTGAGATGATCGCTGAGAGCGCCGCACAGATCATTCAGGTCAAGGAACAATTAATCGGTGCCGTGCGCGAACAGAAGCCGCGCCCTGTTCTGTTTGCTGATGTAGTTCAAACCGCGGCCCACCAACGTGATATTTCCAGCGACATGCTCAAAGTGAAAATTGACCCTGCCGCCGCATATGTCATTGCCGATAGCACCCAACTTGTCCGCGCTGTGGGTAATATTTTGCAAAATGCCGCCGAAGCTGGCGCCAAATCCATCCGCATCACCGCACACGAAACCGAGGAACGCGGTTTCCTCGAGATCATGGTTGACGACAACGGTTCAGGCATGGACCGTGATGTCATGGAAAAGGCCTGGTCTCCATTCTTCACCACTCGCGGCGTAGACCACCATGGTCTTGGCCTGCCAGCGGCCATGCATGTCATTTCACAGGCGCAAGGCCGCATTGCCATCGTTAGTGAACAGGGCAAGGGTTCAACGGTCGCCATGTACCTGCCAAAAGGCATTCTGGCAGATGAACCGCTCAAGACCGGCAGTGTGAAAAACCTGTTGTTGATCGACGACAACGATGATTGGGCCAATCATTTTTCAAACATGCTCAAAGGCTCAAATGTCAAACTCACCCAGACCACTGACTTGAAGAAATTGCCCGCTGCCGACCTGATTCTGGTGGATGAAAACATCACATCCCTTCCGCTGGCCGAAGTATTGGATGCCATCGTCAAAGCCGGGCTTGCTGCAAAGACCGTAGTCCTCACCTCGGCGATCAACCCCGAACGGGTAACACAATTCATGCACAATGGCATGAAAGATGTGAACGTAAAACCCTACTCTGCCGGGGAAGTAAGCGAATTATTGAAGTAATTTATATCAAGACCTGACAGGCCTTTCACGACCTGTCAGGTCTCTGTGAGTAATATGCGACCAAGATGGCGTAAAGTTTTACATGATTTATGGGATAACAAAGCCCGCACACTGCTGGTGGTATTCTCCATCGCAGTGGGCGTATTTTCCATTGGGGTGATCGCAGGTGCGTACCAGATCATCAGCAATGACATGGGTATTTCCTACGCGGCCAACAATCCGTCCAACATTGAACTGCGGACTGCGAATTTCGACCAGGATGTATTGGACAATATCCGCAATATGCGCGGGATTGAAGATGCCGAAGCAAGGCGGGTAATCAACTTCCGGGCACGCACCATTGACAGCAACGCCTGGGTATCACTGGACGTGATTGCGTTTAAAAGTTTCAAGGACAATAAAGTCAATTTATTGAAACCAGTTGCAGGGGCGTCTGAAGCGAAAAAGGATGAGATCCTGCTCGATAAACGGGCCCTTGAAAAATTCGATTTTGAGATCGGCGACTACCTTATCCTAGAATTGCCCGATGGCACTTCAAAGCAATTGAGAATCGCTGGCATCGTCCAGGATTCAAGCTCCAGCGCCGGGGACTTTCTGGCGCCTTCGCTTGGTTTCATTTCCATGAAAACCATGCCCACCCTGCGCCAACCCGATGACCTGTTCAACCGCGCATACATCACCCTTTCCAACGGCGTGGACGATTCGGATTACATCCATGAAGCAGGCGCAGATATCAAAGACAAACTGGAAAGAAATGGCACAGATGTCATTCGCACCCGCTTTTCTGAAAAGCACAAGTACCCGCTTGCAGATATCATCACTGCCATTCTCAGTATTTTGCTGGCACTCGGAATCCTGATCGTTTTCCTTTCAAGTTCTCTGATCGCCAACACACTCGATGCACTGCTAAGTCAACACTTGCGCCATATCGGTGTGATCAAACTGGTGGGCGGACGGGGCAGGCAGGTCTTTGCCATGTATATCGCGCTCATCATGGCATTCAGTTTTCTCGCCTTACTGGTTGCCGTTCCTTCAGGTGGATGGGGTGCATACCGTCTGGCCGAATTCATGGCTGAAAAATTAAGGTTTGACCTGCTTGGTTATCGCATTGTGCCAATGGCACTTGTGATCCAGGTCGTCATTGGCTTGCTCGTGCCATTGATCGCAGGGATTGTGCCCGTTGTGGGCGGATCGCGCATCACGGTCCTGCGCGCCTTGAGCGGAGATGTGGCAGGCGACGAGAACAAACCTCACAAACAGACTGACCGCCTCAATTGGTTCGACTGGATGCTGGTACGCCTCACAAACATGTTCGCCAGACGCGGCATTCACTTCCCTCGCCCCTTTATCATCTCCATCCGCAACACATTCCGCCGCCGCGGACGTTTGATATTGACCCTCTTCACTCTGACCATGGGTGGCGCAATTTTTATCGCCGTGTTCAACGTGCGCGTCACTTTGCACAATTACATGAACGACATCGGAAAGTATTTCCGTGCCGATGTCACACTCGATTTCGACAAGCCATATCGCCTGCGGGAAGTGGAACAATTCGCCCTGCAAATCCCAAATGTCCGCTCAGTGGAAGGTTGGCAATTCCTGTCGTTTGAACTCCTGCACCCCGATGGAGCAGTGGCGGAAAACGTGAATGTCTTTGCGCCCCCATCAGACAGTACATTGGTTGAGCCAATTCTGGTTTCAGGGCGATGGCTCGAAGCCACAGATGTTCGCAAACTGTTGATCAGCGAGAAAGTGCTTGATACCTACCCAGGCCTTCAACCCGGTGACCCTATTTTCTTGAAGGTCAACGGCCATGAGGAAACCTGGGAAGTGATCGGGCTGTTCAAGTTTGTCGGTCAGGAAGGTGTATTTGCCTACATCCCTTATGAATATGCCGTCCAGATCACCAACCTCCCCAACCAGTCTTTTTCCTTCCGCGTTGTCACCTTGCAGCATGACCGCATTTCCCAGGATCAAATGGCCGAACAACTGGACCGTTTCTTCCGTGATGAAGGCTTCAAAGTCCGCAAGGCTGAATCAGGGCTTGCATCACTGGATAGCGCGCTTGAAAGCCTCGACATTCTTGTTGCATTTTTGCTCATCATGGCCGTACTTACCGCCATTGTCGGCGCCATGGGGTTGACAGGGACCATGGGCATGAATGTCCTTGAGCGCACCCGCGAAATTGGCATCATGCGCGCCATCGGCGCAGATGACCGTGCCGTCATGCGCACCATTATTGCGGAAGGTTTTGTGATCGGTACGATCTCATTTGTTCTGGCAATTGGGGTTTCCATCCCATTCACCTACGGGCTTTCCTATATCGTCAGTCTGGCGGTGTTTGAAACCCCCATTGATGTGGTCTTCACTTATCTGGGCTATGCCATCTGGTTTGGGCTGGTGTTATTCCTTTCGATGCTCGGCTCCATTTTGCCCGCCCGCAACGCCGCCCGCCTGACCATTCGAGAAGTGCTGGCATACGAATAAAAAAAAGTGCCGCACCAACGGCATCCATAATAAGAAGGTAAATAAATAATGAAAAAACAAACTCTAAACATTGCAGCAATACTTGTCATTTTTTCCCTCGCCCTTGCGGCGTGTGGAACCCAACCCGCAACCACCCCTGCCCCTGCAGAAGATGTAGTTACCTCCAATGAAGTGGTGGCAGAAGGCCGCCTTGAACCCATTCAGGGAACCAACCTTTCCTTTCAAGCACGCGGCGTAGTGGAAGAGATCCTCGTCAAAGCCGGAGACTCTGTCAAACAAGGTGATGTCCTCGCGCGGCTGACAAATGCGGGCGTGGCTGAAGCGCAAGTCGTCATTGCACAAAATGCCTACGACACCCTGCTCCGCAACGAAAGCGGTGACCGGGCCAAACTCTGGCAGGCTTACATGGTCGCGCAGGAAGAACGCGGCAAAGCTGAACAGAAATGGGACGACCTGAACGTGGATAACATCGAAGACAATATTGAAGATGACAAAGCCACTGTGGAAGACCGCAAGGAAGACCTGCAAGACGCATTGGATGAATTCGAAAAATACAAAGACCTCGACGAAGATAATTCCAACCGCAAAGCCGCTGAAGACGATCTCGAACGGGCGCAGGAAGATCTCAACCAGGCCATTCGCAACCTCGAAGAACAAATCCGCGAACGCGACGAAGTCCGTGCCAAATACGATGCCGCTCTCGCTGTTGAAGCCGAAGCAAAATATCAATACGAGATCAGCCTTGATGGCCCCAACGCCGACCAACTCACTCTTGCCAAAGCCAATCTCGATTCTGCCAAAGACACCCTTTCCAATTACGTAATCGCTGCGCCCTTCGATGGCATCGTGGCCGATGTCAACATAAAGGCAGGCGAACAAGTCACCGTGGACACGCGTGTGTTGAGCATCGCAAACTTCGATTCTTGGGTCATCGAAACCACCGACATCACCGAACTCGAAGTTGTAAAACTGAGCGAAGGCCAACCCGTCACTTTCGTACCCGATGCCCTCTCCGATGTCGTCCTCACAGGCACGGTCACTGAGATCAGCGAAGCCTTCACCCAGCAAGGCGGCGACATTCTCTACACCGTCCGCATTGCGGTAAAGGAAACCGATCCGCGCCTAAAATGGGGCATGACCGTGGAAGTCACCTTCATGGAAATCGTTCAGGAATAAATATTTACAAAGCCAGATTCAAAATCATTCCGCCGCCATTTCTGGCGGCGGAATGTCGTTTAAATAAATAGAACATCTGAGTGATTGAAAATATTTTTCGAGCGTGCAATAATTTAATTGCTCCGAAAAAAGGCAAAACCGGGGAAACCCCGGTCACGCAAAGTCATGGGCCTAAAGCTGAACTGAGTCATGGCAGCCAGACTACCGATAAAAGCAAAACCGCCAAAAGACGGCGACGCAGAGTCAGAGCGTCTAAAATCAGCAAGTACGCACGTTGTACAGTTGATCAAGACCGACCGACCCTCCGAAACGCAAAATCAGGAAAACCTGATGACGCAAAGCCACGGGTCTAAAATCACAACTTTATTTTTGTGATCATGATCGCCAGGCTGCCGAAGAGCAAATCTTTTCTCAGGGATGACCATAATTTGGGTCATCCCTGTTTTTTTGCGGATGTAAAACCGCCTCCCACTTACCCGAAAACTGGGAGGCGGTTTATTGTTATAATCGCGCCGACACATTGTCCCCTCCACAGGGCAGGCCAACTTTTATGGACATTAATTCCCCCAACTTTCTTTTTCTATTTCTGCCCTGGTTCATGCTGGGTTACTTCTTCGCCCCCCAGCGTGGAAAACTTATCATCGGCATTGCAGGCAGTTTGTTATTCTATACATGGGGCAACCTCATCTACGTCCCATTGATGGTGACACTGACCATATTCACCTATTTTCTGGCACGCGGCATCGAGCATTGGCGTGGACAAAAAACAGCGCAAATCCTGCTATGGTTTGGGATTCTGATCAATATCGCATTGCTGGTCATTTTCAAATTATGGACGGGCATCAAATACCCATTGGGGCTTTCCTACGTCACATTTCAAGTGATCGCCTACCTGCTTGAGGTCTACAACAAAACATCCACAAGTGAAAAAGACCTGCTTGCTTTTTCCTTTTACCTTTTGCTCTTCCCCAAAATTCCTGTTGGCCCGATCACCCGTTACCGTCAACTCCGTGAACAGATACAAAACATTCAGGTTGACCCGATCGAGGTGGCAGAAGGTCTCCGCCGCTACATTCGCGGATTCGCCAAAAAAGCCCTGATCGCCGATACCCTCGCAAGGGTGGTCACCCCGATCTTCAAGCTGGCATCCCCGACCATCGCACCATCGTTCGCATGGCTGGTCATTATCAGCTATTCCCTGCAGCTATATTTCGATTTTTCAGGATACACCGATATGGCCATCGGCCTCGGGCGCATGATGGGCTTTCGATTTCTGGAAAATTTCAATTTTCCCTACATTTCAAAAAGCATCGGCGATTTCTGGCGCCGCTGGCACATTTCACTCTCAAACTGGTTCCGTGATTTTGTTTTTTATCCGCTCGAACGCCGCCGCCTGAAATGGCTCGGCCAGCCGCTCAACATTCTCATCGTCTTTGCGCTGACCGGCCTCTGGCACGGATTAACTCGCAACTTCCTCATCTGGGGTCTGATTCATGGCATGGCATTGATCTTCGAAGCCACCACCCTTGGAAAAAAACTGCGTACTGCCTGGGCGCCTGTTCAACATGTGTATGCGTTGGGTGTGATCTTAGTAGGCTGGGTATTCTTCCGTTCCCCTTCGCCTGACTTCGCCTTTGATTTTCTGCGCCGTCTTGCAGGCAATATGAGTGGAATACAAGCCCTCCCCTTTGAAACGACCAGCCCCCTGCCATTCATTGAACCGACCTTCCTTCTGGCGCTCGCTGCAGGCATTATATTTTCGCTCCCAGTTGGAGGCTGGCTGCAAGCCAAAGTTGACATCCTCACCAGCACAAGACCTGCAACAAGAACCCCTTTTCAATTGGCGTATGATCTGGGTCTCTTTTTCCTGTTTCTGGCAGCACTTGCATCCACAGTGAGTGCCGCCTTTCAACCAGGCATTTACGGAACCTTTTAGAACGCTGCTTCAAAGGCCTTTTTCGCAGCAGCATATCCCTGCTGGATCAGGTCTCTGGAAACATCACCGTCATAATCAATAATGCGCTCGGCAGGGAGAAAATCATCGGGCGCGGCAATGATCACTTTTACTTCGCGATATTTGTACGGCCCAGCACCTTCAGCACGTTCACGCACTGCCAGATCATTGAAGGCTTTGATCAACCGCAAACGTTCGCGGAATGAAGCCAGCAGCATCCAATCCAGGGTCCAGGTGATGGCATCGCCAAAAGATTCAGGGAGCTTGCGTGCCGTGTATGGAATGGGGTCACCGCTCTGCCACCACGGTGTCATCAAAACCACTACGATCTCGGCAGGGACATCAATCGGAACATCGCGCATGGCATCCAATGCAACGCCGATGGGGGTGTTTGCCACCAGTGCGCCATCCCAATAATGGGCGTTGGTTTCGGGGTCAAAGGTCCACGGGTAGACGAGTGGAATCGAGCAGGAAGCAAGTATTCGGTCGGCAGTGATCGAGGTCACTACATCCTGCCGTGCCTCTCCGGTGTCGCGTCGCTGGATCGCGCGATTGCTGAACATCATCCGCTCCCCCGTTTGCACATTGGTGGCGGCGATCAACAGGGTCTTTTGGCTGCTGGCGATCTCACGTGGATCGAATTTGAAATGAGTGTGCAGGGTCTTGCGCAGCGGACCTGTATCGAGCAAGTTGATCCAGCGGCCCACCAAACGCTCGCCCCACCATTTGGATGTGATCGGCAGGGGCGGCCAAAATTCTTTCGGCATGGGTGAGGTGGCATCCTGTGGTGAGACTTGTGGAAGGTTGGCATCCATGATCGTTCCGAAGATTTTGTGTGCCACCCAACGAGCCAGACCGCGCATTCCCGGGGGCAGGCCCTGGATATCTTTTTCTTCGAGCAATTCCCAAACACGCACCAATTCATCGGCAGGCATTCCCTGTGCAATGGCCGCACCATTCACCGCACCGATGGAGGTGCCCACGATCACCTGCGGATCCCATTGGGCGCTATGCGCTGAATCCACTTTTGGCTTGCCAGATTCCATCAAGTACTTGTAAACCCCTGCATGAAATGCACCACGTCCACCGCCGCCAGAAAGCACCAATGCCCGTACTCTGTCCATAATTCTGCTCCTTTGTTGTATTGTTTATAGGGCAAATCAAGACGTATGTCAATTGCGAGTTTTGGGCGGGGTTACACTTCAATGTAAATCAGTCACCACAAACCCGCATGGCAACTTTGGGGGAGCGGCTGGCTGTTCTCACAGCCCCATCATTAATGCTATACTCCCCTGCAACAAACGACTACGCAGAAATATCCTCTACAGTTTTTACCCGCAACCTTCTTTTGGAGAGAGGAAATCGAAATGAAAAAAATGATTCGTCCGTTCATAAGTTCCATACTTGGCCTGTTGCTTCTGGCATCCTGCTCATTTGGCAGCAGTGACACGCAGGCCGCCGTGGCGGCGCAAGCCACATCTGCATTGCCCGCTGTGGTAACGCTTGAACTCACGGTACAGGCCGACACCTCGGTCACCTACAATACGGTTGGACAGGTCATCAAATTAACGCAAAATGTCAGAAACAGCGGCTCGGTTTCTGCGCCCGGTCCGATGATCGTCACCGGTGCCATCTGCCCTGATATGACCACCATCGGCAACCTCGATGCCAATTTCGACGCGAATGAAACGATCACCTGCAATTCCTCCTACACCATCACCCAGGCCGACCTCGATAAGGGCAGTGTCACGATCACTACCATGGCAACGGTGAACAATGTTAATTCCAATCAGGTCACAACCAGCATTGCCACCGTACCTCCTGTGGTTTTAAAGCTGACCAAAACCGCCGCACCCACCACATACAGCCAGACTGGGCAAACCATTACTTATAGTTATGTCATCACCAATGTTGGAGCAGCGACTTTGGGTCCCGCCCAATTTACAGTAACAGACGCCGCCTTTGCCGCTCCCTTCAACTGCGGAGAAGCGACCGCAACCCTCGCTTCCAACGCGACTGTGACCTGCACAGCCACTTATACGATCACCCAGGCTGACATGGGAGTCGCATCCATTTCAACCAATGCAACCGCAACGGGCGGCGGCGCCCCAGTTTCGCAGGCTGTGGGGGCCACTGTCACCAAAAGCGATGCCGCACCACAGCCCAGCGGCGGACAAAGAACTCATACCGTCGTTGAAGGTGAATGGTTGTGGCAGATCGCCCGCTGTTACGGCGTGGACCCCAACAAACTGGCCGCTGACAACAAAGATAAAATTCCTGACCCCAGCAAGATCAAGCCCGGAGTGATTCTGACCGTGAATAATCCTGGTGGTTATTCCAAATTCTATGGTCCGCCTTGTATCACGTTTGTATCCCATACCCTTCAGGCAGGAGATACCTGGGCCACCCTCGGACAAAAATACAGCGCCGATGCCACTGTGCTCCAATTAGCCAACCCCGATACCAGCTTGAGTGCGGCAGGAACGGTCATCAAACTGCGCATTCCAAATTACACCATGGGCACAGTCACCACCCCGCCCGCGACACAAAGCAAAACCCTCTCAGTAACTGTCGCCGCCAACCCAACCGCCTACAACCAGACAGGGCAGGTCATCACCTTTACTTATACCGTCAAAAACAGTGGCACCGAAAATTTGGGGCCTGCTCAATTTACAGTCAGCGGCGGATTGCTTGGCTCCACTCCATTGAATTGCGGCGCTGCTTCTTCAACCCTCGCCGCCGGTGCAACACTGACTTGTACCTCCACTTACACCGTCACTCAGGAAGACATGACCGTTAATTCGATCTCGCACCAAGTCACCGCTTCAGGCGGCGGAGCGGGACCCTCACAAGCGGCCAGTGTCACCGTCAACAAATCCACCGCACTCCTGACCTTGACGATCGCAGCAAATCCTCTCACGTACACACAGGCTGGTCAAATTATCACCTTCACCTACGCCATTAAGAACAGCGGCAGCACAAACCTCGGCCCCGCTCAATTCACCATCAGCGGCGGATTGCACGGCGCAACCCCGATCAACTGCGGAGATGCCGCAGCTACCATCCTGCCCGGCGGCACGCTCACCTGTACCGCCTCTTACACCATCACAGAAGCTGACCTTGCCGTTCCAACGCTCTCGCATTTGGTCATTGCCGCAGGCGGAGGCGCAGCGCCTTCACAACCTGCCAGCATTACGCTGACAAAGCAGTAACAAAAGCGTGTTGCACACATAAAAAAATCGGATGTCATTTCGACATCCGATTTTCATTTACTTTCCCAGCCTTGCCCGTTCTTCCACAGATACGATCTCATCCAACTTCTTGAACAGCGGACCTGGTTGATTGAGCTTTGCACCGGGCTTCAAGTCGCTGGGTTTCCATTGCATCCCTTCAACAGGCTTGTAGCGCAAAACGGTGTGTGTACCCAATGAGTCGCTTACCTCCTGGGTGTATTGCTCGCCAAAAAGCGGAGTTTCGTAATTGAAGAAGCCGTGCAGCTTTTCACTGGTGAACGGCAGAAACGGCGCAAAAATGACCTTGAGCGAGTCAATCGCTTTGAGCGCAGTGTAGATGGTCTTTCCTGCTTCGACCTTGTCCACTTTGATGGCGGACCATGGCGCGTTGACATCGAGATATTGATTGACCACGGTGGCAAGTTTCATCGCCTCACCAACGGCTGAGCGCAGGTGTACGGCTTCGAGTTCCGTGCCCACAGTGTTGAATCCGTTTTCGATGGCGGCGAGCAGTTCGAGGTCCGCGGGGCGAAGCGTGTTCAAATCCACATCAGGCACATGGCCTTCCCAATTCTTGTAACAAAAAGCCAGCACACGATTTGCAAGGTTGCCCCATGTGGCCACCAGTTCATTGTTGTTGCGGGCCACAAACTCAGCCCAATCCCAATCACTGTCCTTCGTTTCGGGCATGTTGATGGTCAGGTAATAGCGGATGGCATCAGGGTCGAAGCGTGTGAGCGCATCACGTCCCCACACAGCCCAACTGCGTGAACCGCTGATCTTCTTGCCTTCGAGATTCATGAATTGATTGGCAGGCACATCGTACGGCAAAATGAGCGGAACTTCCTCACCTGCAAACAACTCCATGAACGCACTGCCAACGCCCATCAATTCAGCGGGCCAGAGTGATGTGTGGAAGAAGATGTTGTCCTTGCCGATGAAATGGAATTGCTTCGCGTTTGGATTCGTCCACCAATCGCGCCACGCTTCGCCATTACCCGATACCTGACTCCACTCAATGGGAGCAGAAAGATACCCGATCACAGCCTCGAACCACACGTAGAGCTTCTTGGTATCCCACCCCGCTTCATCCACCGGGACAGGGATGCCCCAATCGAGGTCACGGGTGATGGCGCGCGGCTTAAGCCCTTCGGCCTCCACCTTGCGCAGCGACTCGCCCAACACGGTATCGCGCATGTGATCGGCACGGTCTTTGAGATATTTGACAACATCAGGCTCAAGTTTTGAAAGGTCAATGTAAAAATGCTCTGTATCGCGCAGTTCAGGGGATGAGTTGTCACCCTCAACCTTCGATTTCGGGTTGACCAGTTTCATGGGGTCAAGCACATTTCCGCAGGTATCGCATTGGTCAGAGCGTGCGCCTTCCGTACCGCAGATGTAACAGGTGCCTTCAATGTAACGATCGGGCAGGAAGCGATTCAATCCAGGAGAAAACCATTGCGGCTCAGTCTTTTTGAACAGGTAGCCATTCTTTTGCAGTGCAAGAAAAATGGTCTGCGAAACCTTGAAATGATTCTCACTGTGTGTGGTCGTGTACAGGTCATACGAAATGCCGATCTTCTGGAATAGGTCAATGAACCCTTCGTGATAGGATTTGTACACTTCTTCCACGGGCTTGCCGAGTTTATCGGCGCTCATGGTGACAGGCGTGCCATGCGAGTCGGTGCCCGTGATCATCAACACCTTGTTACCCTTCAAACGATGGTAACGTGCGGCAATATCACCGGGCAGGTGTGACCCTGTCAGGTTCCCTACATGGATTTCAGCATTGGCATACGGCCAGGCAACTGCGATCAAGATATTTTCAGGCATAAGAGACTCCACAAGGAATTGGATGATTGGTCAGCAAGGATGGGATTGTGAGATGGAAACATCCCATATGGTTTCCTAATTTGCAATAAAAAAGGCCGTCCGCGAATTGGACAGCCCGTTTTCGTTCAGGTATACAGACCTAACGTGCTTTCCACTCGCGGCAAAACATCTCCATTTGCATTCGCATGGCCATGGTCGTTGTCACCATTGGGAATTCGGGTCTGAATTTCATGAGCGTATTTTAGGCCGTGGAAGAGGGTTTGTCAATGGGTGGTTTTTGTTTCATGCGTGAGGCCAACCACAGCGACCCAAGCACGATGAGTGTTGTGCCCAAGCTCCACAGATCCTTGTCGGTGCCTGCCTGCTGCACCAGCGCAAACAGCGAGTAAAGTACCAGCACGATCAAAAACAGGAACGCATATATGAAATTGCGCGATTTCTCTACCAACACACCGATGATCCACACAATGGGAATGAGGTATGGAATTTGGTCGTAAGCCCAAAGATAGATCGTGCTGACGAAACTGATCGGAATGATGAGATTGAACGCCTCCCATGCCGACCATTTGGCTGGCGCAGTCCCCTGTGGGTGATTCTTCCAAAGGAAGAATCCAGCCGCCCCAAGCAGGAGCAGGCTCAAGGCGGCGCCAAGAAGCGTCCAGCACGGTGAAGTCCCGCCACAGGCAAGGTATGCAAACGCCCACACATTCGAGTGGACTCCCTGTGTCCGATCCATTACGGCTTCGCTCGCACCGCGGAATTTGACCACCCACATCGGGTCTTGAATCATCCCGATCAACAACAGTGCAATTCCACCGATGACCATCCCGTAAATGGCTTTCCAGTCGCGTCGCGCCAAAAACCAGATACCCGCCAAAAAAAGAATGGGAACACCCTGCGGAGGTTTAAGCACGGTCAACGAAAGGACAATTCCCGCCAGGAGGGATTTATCTTTTTCGAGCAGCAAAATCGCCGCCAGGAGTGCCAGTAAGGCAATCGCACCGACCGAACCTGCATGCAGGGTGAGATACATTGGCCCAAAGAAAAACATTGCTGCAAAAACAGGAACCAACAGCAGACGCTGGGCAGATTCCTGCCAATGCGCAAGCAGCAAAAAGATCGTCGTTGCGACGATCAACAAAGTAATGACCTGCCATGTGATGTAGGCGGCAGGCAGGGAAAGAAAACCCAGTGGAATGAAAAAGATCGCCAACGGCAGGGGATACGGGAAAATTCGATTGGGCTGCCATTTGATCCCGTACGTTTCATGCCCCGCCAGATATTGTTTTTCGTCGTAGGGATTTTCGCCTTCGATCAGCATTCGCCCTGAAAGCCAAAAGAAGGTGAAATTGGAACTTTGAAAATCAAAGGTGTTGTAACTGAGCCGTGCGCGCAGAAAGATCATCCCCCCGATCAAAACCAGTGTAACGATAAAGCCAAGCGTTTTTTGAATGGATGAGTTCATTTTCTTCGCAGCGCAGACTTCATTCTGCTGGTATCAAAATGCGGACTGAAGTCCGCATTCCAACATGCCTCACTTGAGCAAATCCTTCAATTTGGCAAACGGCGAATCAGACAGATCTTCATGATGGCCGCAGTCTTTTTCATTGAGGTTCTGGCCGCATTCGGTACACAGACCTTTGCAATCGGGCTTGCAAATTGGGCTGATGGGCACTTCGAGCAGGGCATACTCGCGTAACAATTCACCGAGATCAATATGGGCATCCTCGGGCAGGATCAGCGCAGATTCGGTTTCGGAGCGTTTGTCGAAGGCGTACAACTCGGTGAATGACCAATCGAGTTCATGATCGAAATCGCTAAGACAGCGCACACACCCCAGCGTGGTTTCAGCGGAAAAATCCGCCTGTACCACAAGCCCCTGCGGCGTTTTGCCTACATTGACAATGCCTTCAAAGTTGCGCAGTTCGAGGTCATCACCAAGGACGATCTTGTTGAACTCGAAGGGAAAGTCATAGTTATTGCCGACTTCTTCATAAATGATAAAGCCGACGTTAATGCGGAAGGGTTTCTTGGGACTGGGCATGAGGGAAAGGATGAATTATGAAGGATGAAAGATGAAAAGAAAAAAGAAAGAAGAAGCAACTGAAGGAAACCACTTTCTACTTTCTATTCACTGCTCTCTGTTCTCTAACTTACACTTTTCTATCCACAATATATTTTGCAAGGTTTTCGAGCGCTTCGCGTTCGGCGCAATTCTCAAAGGTGGTCAAAATGGTGAGGGCGCGGTCAACGTGGCGTTCGGCTTCGCGCATGGCGAGGCGTGAAGAATCGCTGGCACGGATATTATCCACAAGGCGGGTCATGTTCTCGTTATTGGTCCAGCCGCCATTGGGCAGCGAGAGGACATCCGCATCATCTGGATTGGCTTCAGCGTAGTAAATGGCTGGGAGTGTCACCAGTCCATTGTGAAGGTCTGAGCCGAGGGGTTTCCCCACGGCAGCCTGTTCCCCAGTGAAATCGAGAATGTCATCCACGATCTGAAAAGCCATGCCAACTTGATAGCCAAAATCGCGCATGGATTCGATGATGCCGTCATCCACAGGGCTGACCATGGCCGAGGCGCGGGAGGTCATTTCGAACAGCGATGCGGTCTTGGCATAAATGCGTTTGTAATAATTCTCGCGGTTGATCAACCCGCGTGAGGTGAACATTTGCGTCAACTCACCGTTGACAATGATCGCCAGTGTTTCGGAAAATAATTTCATCAACGCCAAGTGATCGGCTTCGGCGGCAAGTTTGGCGGCGCGTGCAAAGAGGAAATCGCCTGTCAATACAGTGGCGGGCGGTGACCAGCGCGCATTCAAGGTGGGCATGCCTCTGCGGAGCAAAGCGCCGTCGATCAGGTCATCGTGGACGAGGGTGGCAGTGTGCAACAATTCAACGGCAGCGCCGAGGGTGACGAGTTTGTCGAGGGGCGCGTTCAGCATGTTTCCAACGAGCAGGCCAAGGGTAGGTCGGACTCGTTTTCCACCTGCCACAAGCAAATGCTCCAATGCGGCACGCAAGTCAGGATGGCTTTCATCCGCCTGCATCCGCATTCGTTCTTCAACGAGTTTGATTTCCTGTGTTACTGGTGAGAGAAAAGTTACTGCGTTCAAATCAGTCTCCCCATGCAAAGAGCCGTGCCGCGTTGGCGGTTGTGATACTGGCGATCTCTGCAGGGCTTTTTAAATGGATTTCTGCAATTTTATCAGCAATATGACGAACATAGGCAGGTTCATTACGTTCGCCGCGATGAGGTACCGGGGAGAGAAAAGGCGAGTCGGTTTCGATGAGGATTCTGTCAAGGGGAATTTGTCCAATAATTTCGCGCTTTTTGTCCGCAGTTTTATAGGTCACCGGGCCTGTGATTCCGAGGAAAAAGTTCAGGTCGAGGGCTTTTTGGGCGGTCTCAAGATCGCCATTAAAAGAATGGAGTACGCCAGGGCGTTCTTTGAGTGTGCCGCTTAAACCACTCGTCCACTCGCTCAAAATCGCAAGCAGGTCAACCGAGGCATCGCCCGTCCAGGCGTCCCCTTCTTCGCGCATGTGAATGACCACAGGCTTCCCCACTTCCTGCGCGAATTGCAGCTGCCGCTTGAGCACCTCGCGTTGGATCGCCCGTTTTTCCATTTCCTTCACCCAGTAATAGTCAATTCCGATCTCACCGATGGCAACCACTTTGGGATGGCGGGCAAGGTCTTTCACTTTTTCGAAGGTTTTTTCTGTGAATTCATCCAAATCAGTGGGATGAAACCCGACCGCCGCATACACGCTGGGATTGGATTCTGCCAACTTCACCGCCTCTTTGCTGGACCTGTGGTGGAGTCCGGGCACGAGCAGCCGAATCAGCCCCGCATCAGTCGCACGTTGAATGACTTCCGCGCGGTCGGGGTTGAATTTATGATAATCGAGGTGGCAGTGTGTGTCGGTGAGTTGCATGGGGAGATTTTAGGTTTCAGGTTGAAGGTTACAGGTTTTGCTGCCTTCATGATGACGTGTTGGAGGGTGTCAATCTTTCAGGATTGTACCCAAAAACCGCCGCCGATTTTCTGGCGACGGTCTTTTTTGCTGACGGGTTGAAACGATTATACCGTGTGGAATTTATGACGCGTTCGGCAGAACTTGCAGCCCCGCCGCTCCGCTTCCACAATCGCCTGATCGCTCGACCAGAAGAAATTCCGCTCGCCGATGGTTTCCACCAACCCACCGCGCTCCATCATTTGCCTGGCATTGTCGTGCAGACCTGCGAACATGAGTGTACCGCCTTGTTTATGCAGCCGCTCATGCAAACGGTGAATGGCTTCAATGCCTGCTGTATCGATCAGCGACACGCCGCGCATTGAAAGAATGAGGGCATGAGTCTCCTTCAGGTTTGAAAAAGCCTCGTTGAATTGACCCGTCGCCGCAAAAAAGAGCGGACCCGTGAGAAAGGCCACGCGCACATGCCTGCAACGCCCATCGGTTTTAATACCCTTTTCTTGCAGACGTTTAATATCCACATCCTGAACAGTGATGTCAATGCTGGCGATCTTGTTCAGGAAGACCGCCCCAGCGAGGAAGGAACCAATCAGGATGGCCTGGGTCAGGTCCAGCACAATGGTGGCGAACATGGTTATGGTGAAGGCGATCATGTCCGTTTTGAAGCGCCTGCCAAAGATGAATTTGATCGCATCCCATTCGTTCATGCGCACGGCAGTGACCATCAACACACCAGCCAAAGCCGCAAGCGGAATCCGCTCCATGAATACAGTGAGCAGGAACATCGATAGCAAAATCCCAACAGCGTGGATCACACTCACCAGACGAGTCTGTCCGCCTGATTTGATGCCCACACTCGAACGCGCGATCGCCGCCGTGGCGGGCACCCCGCCAAAGAACGGGATCACCATATTGCCGATGCCCTGCGCAATAAGTTCCTGATTTGCCTGCAGGCGCACACCCGTCATATTCGAGCCGACCGCACCGCACAACAACGATTCAACTGCGCCCAGCGCTGTGATCGTCAACGTGGGGGCAATGAAATCAGAAAGGTTTCCCCAGGGAATACTGGCAAAGGATAAACGCTGTTCGAGGAACAAGGTTTGCGGAATGGCGCCGATCATCGAGACGGGCCAGCTCAATATCCAATTAAGCAGCGTGGCGAGGATGATGCCCAGCAACGACGCAGGGAAACGCGCATTCCATCTGGCAGGCCAGAACAACATCGCCCCGATCACAACCAGGGCAAGACAAACAGAATGCCAATCAAATGAAAATGGCGTGGTGAAATATCCAATGAACTTTTGCGCGGCGGTTTCAGCAGCCGCGGTTTTGATTCCAAAAAAATTATCGATCTGGCCGATAAAGATGATGAGCGCAATACCGGAGGTGAATCCGCTGATGACTGGTGCAGGGATGAACGCAATGAATCGGCCCAAACGCAAAATGCCGATCAATAAAAGCAAAAAGCCCGAAAACAACCCCGCCACCCAAATACCTTCCAAGCCATAACGCGTAACGAGCACGATCAACACCGCAGACATCGCCCCCGTCGGTCCGCTGATCTGGTATGGTGCGCCGCCGAGCAGCCCCATGATGAAACCTGCAAGAACGGCAGTGACCAGTCCCGCCGCTGCACTGGCCCCCGAAGCAACGCCAAACGCCAGCGCCAATGGAAGCGCAACTGCCGCAACGGTCAAACCAGCAAGCAGGTCTTGTTGAAATTTGGCAGGCGAATAATTCGCAAACTCATCTCGATACAATCGCACAAGGCTTCTTCGCGGCATGGTTATTTCTCCAATGAAATCTTATCTCCAACTGCTGTTGTTTGTAACGGGATCTTCTGCCGCCGCATTTTCAGGCGACTCGGCAATTTCCTCCGCACAAAATGCGCAATCACGCCTCTCTGCTTCAACGATGGCCTGATCGCTGGACCAAAAGAAATTTTCAGCGCCGATGGCTTCCACCAAACCATCACGCTCCATCATCGCACGCGCATTGTCATGGATGCCTGCAAACATGAGGGTGCCGCCCTGTTTACGCAGTCTTTCGTGCAGACGGTGGATCTCCTCCAAGCCTTCTGTATCGATCAGCGGAACACCGCGCATGGACAGGATCAAAGCATGGGTGTCTTTCAAGTTGGCGAAGGCTTCTTCAAATTGACCTGTGGCCGCGAAGAACAAGGGGCCAGTGAGAAACGCCACACGGATATGTTTGCATTTGCCCGCCGTTTCAATGCCGCGCTGCTTCAACCTGTCAACATCCACATCCTGCAGGCTGATATCAATGCTGGCGATCTTGTTGAGAAAAACGGCGCCCGCAAGGAAGGTTCCGAGCAAAATCGCATCGGTGAGGCTGAGGACAACCGTGGCGATCATGGCAATGCTGAAGGCGATCATATCGGTTTTGAAACGCCTGGCAAAGATGCGTTTGATGGAATCCCACTCATTGGTGCGGATGGCAACCACCATAAGCAACCCCGCCAAAGCCGCCAGCGGAATCTGCTCGAGAAATGGGGCGAAGAGGAACATGACGATCAACAAAACAAGGGAATGAATGATGCTGACCAAACGAGTCCGTGCGCCTGATTGGATCGCCACCCTGGTGCGGATCATGGCTGAGGTGGTGGGAATGGCGCCGAAGAAAGGCAGGGTGATATTGCCCAATCCCTGCCCTATAAGCTGCTGATTCACCTGCAGGCGGATACCCGTCATATTCGAGCCGACCGCACCGCACAGGAAAGCCTCAATGGAGCCAAGCGCCGTGAGGGTGAGGGCGGGAGCAATGAAATCGGAAAGATTCGTCCATGGGACTTTGGTGAGGTCGAGATGTTGTTCGAGGATCAAGGTTCGGGGGATGGACTGAATGGTTGTGACCGACCAGCCCAAGGTTTGATTAAGAAGCGTGGCAAGGATGAGTCCTGCCAATGTGGAGGGAAAATATAAATTCCATTTTTTCGGCCAGAGCAGCATGGTCACGATGACGACAAGCCCCAACAGGATGGCCTGTGGGTTGATGATGAAGTCTTCGTTGAAATATCCAATCAATTTTTGCGCGGCGGTTTCGGTAGTGGGCGTGTGGATGCCAAGCAGATTGTCCATTTGGCGGATGATAATAATAAGAGCAATGCCGAGAGTGAAGCCGCGGATAACGGGAGCAGGAATGAATGCAATGTAACGTCCGAGTTTAAGCAGACCGATGGTAAGCATGAGCAACCCAGAGAAAAGACTGGCAAACCACATGCCTTCGAGTCCGTAGCGGTTGACGAGCACGATCAACACCACACTGGTGACAGCCTTTGCACCGCTGATCTGGTAAGGTGCCCCGCCCAAAGCGCCGATGACAAGCCCACCGATAATGGACGTGATCAGCCCAGCCGCTGCCCCCGCGCCCGAACCCGCCCCAAAGGCCAGCGCCAACGGCAAAGCCACAGCCGCAACAGACAGGCCTGCTATTAAATCCTTTTGAAAAACGGCAAATGAATACCCTGAAAACTCGTCTTTATATAGACGAGCGAGACTTCTTCGAGGCATGGATTGTTCTCCGAAACGAAAATTTGTTTACAAAGGCTCACGCCGAGGCAATTGCTCGGCACAGGTGCTCCCCCAAAAGGCGTCCTCTGTTGATTGGCGGTTATTTTATCACTGTTGATTTTTTTTGGATGGTCGTAACGAAGAAAATACTTCGCCCGCTATTTTTTTGATTTAAATCGCAGTATACTGAAAA
>DAOQID010000047.1:0-13049 GCA_035339375.1 Anaerolineales bacterium
ATTCCGCGGGTCTTTTTGTTTTCCCATTTCAGGGGTGATGGAACGATAAAAAAACATCCCATCTTTTTTCAGAAGATGGGATGTTTTGCTTTTCAAAAGGCTAGGGAATACTTCCCGCCAGATCCGAACCGAGACGGATCTCGATATCAACCGTTGAAGCGGGGTCGGGGCTGAAGCGGATGTTCGAGGCGGGGATGCCGAAGACCGCTTGCAGGTATTTCACGGTGTACAGTTTGGGGCCATACACAATGATGAAGGTCGAGGAATATATTTCGCTGGCAGGGCCAACCTCGGTCACATTCATACCTTGAGATTGGAAGAATGAGCCTGCACGCTGGTCGAGACCAGTGGTGAAGGTCCCATCCACCACGCGGACGCGGGCTTCTTCTTCGCGCATGGCTTGCGTTATAAGATTCCCATCTACGTTTCCAAACGGAACTGCAACCGGGCTGGTGGGGCCGCCGCTGGTGAAGATTTCATCACGTAACACGCGGACCTTATCCATGATCGGCTTCATGACGCTGGCAGCCTGTCCACCGAGGGTGGTGCTTTCAAAGGTCACCATATCGGTGCCGATGATGCCGGTCTTGATGCTTTCACGAGTGATGTCTTTGCCCAAAATAGCCAGTTTGATGGCCGTATCCAGAGGCATGTTGGTGTGGATACCGCTGGAGAGTTCCGCGTACATTTCAGGAGCCTGTGCGATCAAAGAGGGGAAAACCTCAGGGTCGAAGATCTTTTGCTGAAGAGCGAAGATCACCTGCTGCTGGCGGCGGGCACGGTCCATATCGCCGCCTTCGGTTTTACGGGTGCGGGCATAGGCCAATACTTTCCAGCCGCACAGTTTGCGTTCGCCGCCGGGGGTGATGACCACATGGTCTGTACCGGGGCCGACAGGGTCAAGCACAAGAATTTCTTCTGGAACGACATAAATACAACCGAGTCGGTTGACCAATTCGGTGAAAGTGTTGAAATCCACCTGGGCATAGTAATGAACAGGAACACCCAGCAACTGCTCTACGGTTTTCATGGCAAGGCCAGGGCCGCCACCGGGCAATTTTGCGCCTTCACCGCTGGAGTATGCCGTATTAATGCGGCTGTATCCAAACCCTTCTGGAATGTTCACCCACAAATCGCGCGGAATGGACAACATACCCGCCGATTTTGTGACCGGGTCAATGGTGAAGAGGATCATCGTATCAGAGCGCGGCGGTCCATCGTTGGCCTGCCAATCGCGGAAATCCAACCCAATGAAGAGGATGTTGATACGGCTGCCACCATCCCATGCGGGGGGCAATTCCACACCGGGAGCCACGGGAGCCGGGGTGGGCAGTGTATCCACTGCACCGGGTTCCTGGGTGGCTGCCGTCAAATCCGGGCCAGCCAGCGGGTTGGTTGATGTGCCGCAACTGGAGGGAGCAATGCCAGGCAGGCCGGTGATGTTCCAGCAGGAGGTGAAATTGCGTGCAAAGACAAATGTCGCTGCCGCCAACCCAATGCTGATGGCCCAAAAGATGATGCGTCCCACCGAGGGGATTTTTGGTTTGGGCAGTTTTATTTTCTTCAGGAATTCAAATCGATTCATTGTTTTCTGTACCTCAGGGCTTAACATATACCATATTTAGCCCAAGTCGTTCCAAGCCTTCCTGCGCCCAATATTGCAAAAGCGCAGATTCTTCCCCCATTGATTTCATCATGACGGGGATGGCGCGATGGTCTTTAATTTCGGATAATGCCCGCAACGCCAGAATTTTGACGCCAACCGGCGCTTCGCTCATCACCTTGAGCAGGCTCGGCACCGAAGGAGCACCGATCTTGCCGAGGGCTGTCCCTGCCAACCCTGCGGTGAGCGGGTCTTCGTCCGCAAGAGCTTGAACCAGCGCCTCCACAGCCGCCTCGTGCGGATGATTGCACAGGGCAAGGGCGGTGGCGGCACGCACTTCCGGCGCTGAGTCGCTGAGAAGCGGAAGCAGGTCTTCGGTCTGTGTGTGAGGCGAGGCGGCGAGGGCACGTACCCCCCACCAGCGCGAATCCACATCTGCGGCACGGGTCAGGTCTAATAATGCAGAATGCGCCGCCATTCCAAAACCCACAAGGGCAGGGATGGTTTTTTCGGCGCGTTCATCATCGCCGCTGAGAAGCTCGGCGATCAGTTCCTGCATTTTAGCTTCGCTCAAGCGAACCTTTATTTTTCAGGCGGGGGGACGGGGAGGGCGTCTTGTGCGGTGTTGACCCACTTATCGCCTTCGTCAATCAACATCACGGGGATGTCATCCACAATGGGGTATTTGCGACCGCAATCCTGGCAGATAAGCCAGGCATCTTTGTGCAAAACCAGCGTGCCGCTTTTTTCGCGCACGCAATTGGGGCATCGTAAAATTTCGAGCAGTTCTGAGCTGACCATGTATTCTCCTTTTCAGGGAAGGATTGTACCATGCGGGAATATGATGGGTTTTTCCCGCTTTTCTTCTTAAATCTTGAAAAGCCCGTGAGCTTGGACTCCAGATCCGTTGTAAAAGTCCGTTTTATTACCACAAAGCCTTGCAATCAAAATCATTTTGTTCAGCTAACTGGCTCCAACGCAAATGTCGTTTCGCCTTGCCAGTTTTTTCGGGTCTTCGGTGCCTGGCCCATACTGACAAATCGCCTGCCATGGTTGGTAATGGGTGATAAATTGGTCGGTGAAATAGATCACTCCATTGCGCCAGACCACGCGGGTGACATTGACATCGGCGCCCTGTGCGGCGTAATCCACCTGTTTGATCTGCTCGGCTTTCATTTCAGGGTTTTCTTCGAGCAACGGCGGCGGCGCAGGGACAATATTGGTCGGGCCAGTGGTCTCCCATGTGATACTGCGTCCATCGGAGGTGGAATAAAGTTTCCAGGTTAGGCTGTTTTCAGACATGTAGGTTTCCATCAAAATCCAATACGGGGTGTCGTTTTGGAATTTGAAATCAACCAACGGGAAGTACACCGTGGCATCCATGCCTGCAAGGTTTGAGTCTACAGAGCCACTGGAGGTCTTTTCATAATAAGAAACGCGATAGGCATGCGAATAACGCTCCACCACAGGAAAGCCCGCAAAAAACACAGTGCGGAACAACGTGGTGCTGACCTGACACACTCCCCCGCCCACACCCTTGATGGTGCGCCCGCCATAGATGATGAGCGCTTCGGCAAATCCATTTTCGAGGCTGACATCGCCCATCACACTGCCCATTGAGAAGGTTTCGCCGGGGGCCACCAACACACCATGAAAACGACTGGCGGCCGCTTCGATATTCTGACGGCGTTCGGTGCTGGAACCGTAGAAATAGGTGGTTTGTTCGGCGATGAGCTGCACGATTCCCAAATCTGCGCCGACAGCTGTATCTGCCACCAAAGGCTGCTGTTCAGCAACGACGAGGGATACGTTGTGTTCGCCGCGCAACAGCGCATCGTTAATGGCGGCAATGCTGGCTTCCACATCCATGGCGCGGCCGACATTGGAAGCAGCAATGGGTTCAAGTTGACTGGTGCCATCGTTGAAGACGAATTTCGCGTTCGTGGGCTGGCGGTCTACGTAAGTTTTGAGTTCGTTCAATGATTGCCGCAAAATGTTCGGATCCAACCCAACTTGCATTTCGGCACCGCCGCCATTTTCGACAACGATCACCGCGATCATGTTTGCAACTACGGGCACATCATAAGTCCACGGACCAGGGTCACCGCTGCGATAATTGGGCAGGCTGAGGGTCAATGGCTGGCTGAGAATGCGGCGTGCGGCTTCGGCTTGTGAAGAGACATCCAACAGTTTCGGCGCGGCTTCCTGAATCACCAGCGGCACCTCGCCATCGCGGAAGGTTTGCAATTGAGCGCCGAGGTAGATGAGAGTGGCATCAAGGTTGAGCACTCTGCCCACCTGTCCGGGCTGGGCCACCACATTCGTCCCTTCAAGGTGCAGGCTGGCCTCCACTACAGGTTGGTTAACCTGAGCTCCAATATTTTGCAAATAGGTGTAGGCGACCCGTTGGTCGAAAATAATGACCGGGGCAACATCTGAGCCAAGTCCACGGGCGCTGACCTGACCCGATAACGCACCAAACAAGCCGCCGGAACGTCCATAGCGATAGGCTGCCAGAGCACTGGCTGTGGGGTCGAACACCATTCCCAATTCTGCAGGGGATGCAACCCAAAGCTTATCGCCTGCTCGAAACAGAATCTTGCCCGTATTCGGGAAGGAAAGGGTCTGGCTCAATTTCAACGCAGCATCATTGATGGACAGCCCGGAGACATCCACGCCTGCCACAGAAACACCGGGGAAAATGCGGCCCGCATACAATAATTGATAGCCCAGGGTCCATGTGATGGTAACGGTAAGGAAAAGCGAGAATCCGCCGACAAGTGCGGCAACGATCTGTTTGGGTAAATTCTGGTTGGAGGTAAGGGTGGCATTCATGGTGAAATTATATCGAAAAAATGATTTCGGTTTATGATGTGGGTATGAGTTTTAGATAAGGAAGTTGTGGTGAGGTAATCGAATTCCCCCATTCAGCGTCTGAGGGAATATTGAATGTCCGCTCCAAAAAGGGAGTGGCGAAACGACAAAAAAAACATCCACCACAGATGACACAGAGAAAAAGCAACGGAAAAAGATACCGCCCGGAGGAAGAATCATGATCGAAGAACAACCCCCACTTGAAAACCAGCCCACACCCGAAACACAAAATGAACCTGTGATCGTTGAGCCGCAAAAAACGAACTGGCGGGGATGGCTTGCGGCAGGCGGATGCGCAGTGCTGCTTTGCGCGGCGGTCTTTGTAGGCACACTGATCTTTGTGGGGCCAAAATTTGTCCAGCAGTTCTTTCCTGACAAGGTGGAAGTGGCGGAGGAACTTCCACGTGCAGTGATACAGGCCAATACGATGGGCGATCCGCATGCGCCCATCCACATCATTGAATATGGCGATTTTCAGTGCCCATACTGCCTCAGGTTCTGGAACGAGACCGAGCCGCTTTTGATCGAGGAGTATGTCAACACGGGCAAGGTCTATTTTGAATACCGTTCGTTCCCGTTCCTTGGGCCTGAATCTGTTTTGGCAGCGGAAGGCGCCTACTGTGCGGGGGATCAGGGCATGTTTTGGGAGTACCACGACACGCTCTATGCCAACTGGACAGGCGAAAACGTAGGCGATTTTACGCAGGAAAATCTGATCAAATATGCCAAAGCGGTCAACCTGGATGTGGATGCGTTCGAGACCTGTCTCAGCGAGGGAACTCACAAAGGGACGGTGGAGCAGGACAAGGCGCAGGCTGAAGCGGATGGAGTCCACGCGACGCCGACTTTTCTGATCAACGGTCACATCCTCGAAGGCGCGCAACCCTTTTCCGTTTTCAAACAATTCATCGAAAAGATTTTGGAAGGCAATTTTGATTCACAAAGCGGATAAGGCGTCGGCTATAATCCGAGCATGAAAGCATTCGGAATCCATTTTCAAAACGAAAGGTTCACGCTCGTTCACGACGATATTTTGACCACATCGCTCGTGAGCGCAAACAGCGTGGACCTTGTTGTTACCTCCCCGCCTTACAATGTGGACATCCAATACAATTCGCACAAGGACGACGTTTCGTATGCGGATTATTTGGAGTTCAGCAAAAAATGGATGTCGCGCTGTTTTGACTGGCTCAAAGACGATGGCCGCTTCTGCCTGAATGTGCCGCTCGATAAAAACAAAGGCGGGCAGCAAAGTGTGGGCGCAGATCTAACGACCATCGCAAAACAGATCGGGTTCAACTACCACTCGACCATCATTTGGAACGAGGGCAACATTTCGCGAAGAACCGCCTGGGGATCGTGGAAAAGCGCATCGGCACCGTACGTGATCGCTCCTGTGGAATTGATCATCGTGCTGTACAAAAACAATTGGAAGAAAACCAGCGGCAGCAAAATTTCAGACATTGAACGAAACGAGTTCATGGATTGGACGAACGGCCTGTGGACCTTCAACGGCGAAAGCAAAAAAAGAATCGGCCACCCCGCCCCTTTTCCGCTTGAATTGCCGCGCCGCTGCATCAAGCTTTTCAGTTATGTGGATGATGTAGTGCTCGACCCGTTCAGCGGAAGCGGCACCACCCTGCTGGCAGCGGTGAATAACAACCGCAAAGGCATCGGCATTGACGTGGACAGGAAATACTGCGAACTGGCGCGCAAAAGAATCCTGGGCATTACGCCCGCACCTGTAAAACCCAAAAAGAAAAAATAGCATGGCCAACTCTCGCAACAAATTCGACACAAAAGATTCGCTGGAACTTGGCGAACACGCTGAAAATCTTTTCATCGTGCTGGCGGTCAGATCAGGCTGGAAGGTTTCGGCCTCATCGAAGGATGAGAACATTGACGACCACTGGGATTACCTGATCGAAAAAGCAGGCGAGGTTTTCAAAGTGGAAGTGAAAAGCCAGAAACGAATCCGCAGGGGCGATAAAACCGAACAGACCGATTTCACCTGGGTGGAACTTCGCAATGTGCGCGGCAAGGTTGGCTGGTTATTCGGCAAGGCAGATTTGATCGCATTCGAAAAGGAATCATCCTTTCTTTTTGTCAAACGGCTCGACCTGCTTGCAGTTGTAAATAAAAAGGTCAATCTTGTGGCAAAGGTCCGCACCCCAGCAGACGCAGTTTACAAAATTTACATCCGTGAAGGGCGTAAGGATAAAATCACATTGCTGCCCACCAGCGATGTTGAAGAAATCAAATTTATGGAATGGAAAAAGACTTGATCATGAAAATACACCCCGTTCTTACTTTAACCCTGGTCCTGATTCTGGCGGCATGCAATGTGCCTTCCTCTGCGCCGACGAATGCCCCCGCCGAAGCCGCACCTGCCGTGGAAGCAGCGACAGCCACGGCGCTCGAAGTCGCCGCACCGACGGAAACCGCCATTCCGCCCACCCCCATCCCACCCACTGAAACATTCACGCCAACCCTGCCCCCGCCCACGGCTTCGTCAACCAGCACGCCCACAGAGATTCCCACTGTGGATAGTTTGAAGGCCGTTGTCACAGCCGACACGTTAAGTTGCCGCTACGGCCCCGGCGCGGAATATCTTTACTTTTATGGTTTCAGAAAAGATTTCAAACTTACCTTGATCGGTCGCGCCCATGCCAGCAACTGGGTGATGGTCGACGGACTGGAGCACAAGTGCTGGGTCAACCAAAAATTCATCAGTGTGGAAGGTGATCCGCAAACTCTGCGTGTGACCTACCCGGGCGAATATGAACTCCCTGAGTCGCCTTATTATGCTCCCCCAGCCGTGTTGAGCGCCGAGAATAACGGCGGCACTGTCACTGTGAAATGGACCGATGTCGAACTCCGCGCTGGTGATGAAGAAGATGCCGATATGTTCATTTACATCATCGAAGTATGGCGCTGTGAGGGCGGACAGATCGTCTTCGAAGCACTGGCATCCAATTACCCCGAAGTCTCTTTTGTGGATGAAGGCGGGTGCGCCGAACCGTCACATGGCAGGGTGTTCTTTCAGGAGAAACACGGCTTCGCAGGCCCCGCCGAAATTCCGTGGCCGTAGAGAAGAAATTAACGCAACAAACCGTAGCGCGGGATAATATCCCGCGCTACGCATGGCGGGTAATGATTCTTCTCATGGAGTAGGCAAAAACAGTTTAAGAACGGGGAGAGGAATGGGGTGACTTACGCTATGTGTAATAGAATTATGATATAGATAGCCCGAAATGCCACAGGCAATGACCACAGCGCTTTCGTCGTAATACCAACTTTTGAAACAACTGCTACTATACGCACCAGTTATTATGGGGAGATTAGTTCCCGAAAAATATATCCCGTTCCCATCGTTACGAACCACATACTTCCCTGTTGGAGATGGGACATCTGCGTCAGCAAGCGAGTAATCCACGAGTTCATAATTTACCCCCAGATCGTTCAATAATTTCTCAAGGGATGAGTCAAAATATATAACGTTTTGTCTGGGGCTTTGCCTAAAGTTAGGCGCCAAGGCAATTACAGCATTTTCTTTCGGCGAAAAATAAACATGTTCGGCAGATTTAATATATCCATAGTTTTGGGTATCAAATTTGCCATCCTTTAACGGCATCCAGGATAGATCAAAAAGTTCGTACTTCTTTCCGTCTGTCAAATCCAAAACGTAATGGGGTATGTACCCAGTATCACCAGGCTTTAAATATCCATCAAACCAGACCAAATCCGGACTCAGGAAAACCTCATCCCACAATTGTTTACCATCTGGGACGGGTGCCCTTTCTCCCGTGCGCAAATCCAAGAAATAAACTTCGTCAGTTTTACCCTCAATCACAAATAATTTTTCTCCATCGGAAAAACCACGCACAGCAGGTTCTTTGCAAGCAGAAATCAAAAGTTCTGTAAGAGGCGGCAGGTTCTTGTCATTTTTGGTGCATTCCTCCCAAAACCGTTTTTCAAACCATGCATCTGCTTCTTTTTCGCAAAACATTAGGAACAACATATCTAATTCTTTGCGCTCTTTTTCTCCGCACACCGCCCAATGGAACGCCTTTTCCGACAATCCATAACACAGGAATACAAATAAGACACTGACCAGTATTTTTACGAATAGGCCTTTTCTTTCTTTGAGAATTTTCATCAAAATCTCCCTTCGGGTCGCGAATCAGTCGTCCCCACATGGATTGGTATTTTATTCGCAAGGCAGAGATTTGTCACCTAGATGTGGGGGCGCAGCGTGAGATGTCTAACCCTACAGACAATGTGTTCAATAAAATTGAGCCTACCTTTGATTTTATAAATGACGGCATTGACAAAATCAAAGTATTTTCGTAAAATATTGAAAATAAGCAAACAAAAAAGTCAATATTACGAATTGTCACCTTCATTTTCTTGAAGTTCAACAAAAAGGAGTCCCCCATGTCTGATTTCGCCATAGAAGCCACCCAACTCGTCAAGAAGTTCCCCGCCCGCCCGGGGACGGGAGATAAAGCTGTCGAGACTGAATCCGCTCAAGGTTCAAAAAAGAAGCGCTGGCAATTTTGGAAGAAAGAGCCGCAGGCCATGTTCACCGCCGTCAACGGAGTCGATCTGCAAATCCGCCGCGGTGAAATTTTTGGCTTGCTGGGGCCGAACGGCGCGGGCAAATCCACCACCATCCGCATGTTGTGTACCTTGCTCGAACCCACCAGCGGCACTGCAAAGGTCAACGGCTTTGATGTGGTTGCGCAGGCAAACGATGTGAGGCGCAGTCTTGGCACGGTGCTGGCTGGCGAGCGCAGCATTTATTGGAAGCTGACCGGGCGCGAGAACCTCGAATATTTCGCGGCGCTGTATCACATCCCCGCCGCGATCACAAAGAAACGCGTGGACGACCTGCTCGAACGCATGGAGATCAAAGACCGCGCCAATGAATTGGTTGAAAAATATTCGACAGGAATGCGCCAACGGATCGCGATCGCCAAAGCGCTGCTTGCCCGCCCACCCATTCTTCTTTTGGATGAACCCACGCTCGGGCTGGACCCGCAAGCGGCTCGCAACTTAAGAGAGTTGATCGCCACTTTGAAAGCGGAAGGACATACCATCCTGCTGACCACACATTACATGGAAGAGGCCGATCAACTCTCCGACCGCATCGGCATCATCGACACGGGCAAAGTTATCGCGCTCGATACGCCCGAAGGACTCAAACGCAAGATCGATCAGCGCGAAGTGATCAAACTCGAATTGACAGGCTGGCACGATGACCTGAGCGATAAGTTGAAAGGCATTGCAGGAATCGAAACGCTCACCACCCGCAAACAAGGCGAAGCGGATCTATGGGAAGTGAATATGCAAGCCCAAAACAGCCGCACCGCCCTGCCTCGCGTGGTGGAATCACTGAGCGGCAACGGCACAAGACTTGTCAATATGAATATCGTCAAGCCTTCACTGGAAGATGTGTTCATTCACCTCACTGGCAAGGCACTGCGAGACTGATATGCAAACAACCCTTTCCCCTCAATCTCTCGGCAGGCCTGGCTTCGCATCTGACCTGCGCGCTCTTTGGGCGGTTGTCCGCCGCGAGTGGACGATCACCATGCGTTACCCCTCATGGATCATCGCCATGTTCATCTGGCCGCTGATCTTCCCGATGATGTATATCCTGACGGCGCACGCTCTCTCTGGCCCCGATGGCAGCGGATTGCAGGTCTTCCTCAACACCACAGGCGCAACTGAGTACATCGGCTACATCGTCGTCGGCACCACGGTATGGATGTGGCAAAACATCGTACTTTGGGATGTAGGCTTCGCGCTGCGGCAGGAACAGATGCGCGGCACGCTCGAATCGAACTGGCTCTCCCCTACCTGGCGCTTTGCCTACCTGCTTGGACACACGGGGCCGCAATTGGTTTCCATGCTCCTGTTCGTCTCGATCACTGCTTTTGAGTTTGGCGTGTTCTTTGGTGTGCGGCTGAACGGCAACCCGTGGATGATCGGCTTGATGATGCTCGCTGCGATCCCCGCCATTTACGGCTTGGGCTTCGCCTTTGCGAGTGTCGTCATCACCATGAAGGAAGCGAATGCATTTGTATTCCTCGTCCGTGGATTGGTGATGATCTTCTGCGGAATCACCTTCCCTGTCAGCTTGCTGCCTGGCTGGATGCAAGGCATCGCCAAATTCATGCCGCAGACCTATCTCATCCACGGGATGCGCGCCGCAGCGTTCAACAATGCAGGCATTCCCGAACTCGCCCCCGACCTGATTCCCATCCTGTTATTCGGTCTGTTCTGGCTGGCCCTTGGATACTCTCTTTTTGTGTGGATGGAACGCCGCGCAAGAACCACTGGTGCAATCGGGCAATACTAAGAGGATATTATGGAAATCACCACCCTCTCTCAAACAAACTGGCAAACGCAACTCCGCGCCTTGTACGTCATCGCCCGCAAAGACTGGAAGGTCTTCTGGCGTTATCCGTTGAACGCCGTTTCGAGCATCTTTCAACCGTTGATCTGGGTCACGCCTGTTTATTTCATGGGCAAAGCCTTCAGCACAAATGGACAGGCGCTGGGATTCGCTGGCTACACTGGCAGCGGCGATTACATGTCTTATATTTTGATCGGCACCGCACTGAGCAATTTCATCATGACGGTGTTCTGGGGCATGGGGTATGCCCTGAAAGAAGACATGGATGCTGGCGTGCTCGAATCCAATTGGCTGACTCCCATTTCACGTCTGCACATTCTTGTCGGGCGCACCCTCACCAGTTTATTGACCACGACCATCACTTCCACGGTCATGCTGATCATTGGCGCGCTTCTCTTCGGTTTCAAACCCACAGGCAACATCATCGCCGCCATTCTGACCGCAATTCCCATGCTGATCGGCCTGTACGGTTTTGGCTTCGCCTTTGCCGCCATCGTGCTGGTGATGCGTGACGCAAACACCATGGTGGATGTAAGTAGTTTTCTTGTTCAAGGGCTTACAGGTGCAAATTTCCCCGTGAAGTCGCTCCCCTACTGGCTGATCCCCATCTCATTGATGCTGCCCCTCACCTACGGCTTCGATGCCGTCCGCGGTTGGATACTGAAAACCAATACGCTCCTGCCGTTACCCGTTGAAGTTGCCCTGCTCATCGGCACCATGTTCCTCATGTTGTGGTTCGGCTCATGGTTCTTTTATCGGGTCGAGCGCAACGTCCGCTCACGTGGGACATTGGGTCAGCATTAGTTCATAAAGCCCACTTCTCCCCCCTCCTCGGCGCCCTCACCGCTGCGGAGGGGATTTTTTTAAAGTAAAAGTCCCTCAATTGATGAGGGACTTTGTTGGCTCCTGACCTAGGACTTGAACCTAGAACCTAGCGGTTAACAGCCGCTCGCTCTGCCGATTGAGCTAGTCAGGAAAGCGACCGACATTATACGGACAAGGCCGTGGAATGTCAAGTGAAATTAATAATGTACCGAACTCAGGTTGTCCAATTTATCAGTGCTATGCGTGGCGCTGATGCGGCGAATGGTGCCTGTCAAACCGCGCACCACAAGGGTATCAGTGGTGATGTGATTGCCGTAATATCGTACGCCCTGAAGCAATTCGCCATCGGTAATGCCTGTCGTGGCGAAGAACACATCCTCCGACGAGACCAGGTCATCCATCGTCAACACTTTTTCAAAGTCATAACCCGCTTCACGTCCGCGGCGCAATTCATCCTCGTCACGCGCGAAAAGTTTTCCTTGAATCTCACCGCCCATTGCCCGCAAGGCACAGGCGGTGATCACACCTTCGGGGGTACCGCCAATACCAAGCAAAACATCCACACCTGAATCAGGCCAGGAGGTCATCAATGCCGCGGCCACATCACCATCAGGAATTTGACGGATGCGCGCACCCGCTTTCCGAATTTCAGCCACCATATCATCATGGCGGGGACGATCCAGGATGATCGTGGTCAGATCTTCGATCTGCTTGCCCTTGGCCTTTGCAATGGCTTTCAGGTTTTCGGAGATGGGCTTTTCGATATCGATCTTTCCCTTTGCTTCAGGTCCAACTGCAAGTTTATTCATGTACAGGAATGGGCCAGGGTCAAACATTGTTCCGCGCGGGGCAAGCGCCACCATGGCCAGAGAATTTGAGCGGCCAAATGCCAAAGGGCGAGTCCCGTCAATTGGGTCCACAGCCACATCCACGTCAGGTTCTGAACCGTTGCCTACTTTCTCACCGTTGAACAGCATCGGGGCTTTATCCTTCTCCCCTTCACCGATGACAATGACCCCGTTCATATCCACTGTACTGAGGACAAGCCGCATCGCATTAACCGCAGCCTGATCAGCGCCTTCTTTATCTCCTCGCCCCATATAACGACCTGCCAACATTGCCGCTGCTTCCGTAACACGTGCGAGTTCCAATGCAAGATTACGAGTAGGTGTAGCGCCGCGAACTTCCATTTTTGCCTCCAAATCTCTACAGGATGAACCAAACCAGGAAGTAAAAACCGATCATCGAACCCCACAACCAGGAGTCGATGCGGTCAAAAAAACCACCGTGCCCGGGGATGATATCGCTCGAATCCTTCAACCC
>DAOQID010000047.1:13149-23710 GCA_035339375.1 Anaerolineales bacterium
CCGCCTTGCGGAAGATTCCGCAGGTCAAACAGATAGGAACCGATCCAGCCAATGTACACCACACCGCCAATGGAGATGCAAAAATCGAGCGCGGCCTGATCACGGCCGCGCTCATAAGCGATGAGATGATAGGTCAATGCTGCAAGGATGGCTGCGCCAAAAACAGGCATTGCGAATTCAGGAGCGAACATGCGTGCCAGTGTCACCAGAGCCACGCCGCCCACGGTCAAATGCATTTGAGGTTCGAACTTCACGGCACGGAACATATGCACATATTCCCATGCCGCACCGATCAAAAAGGTTCCCATCAACAGGTAATAAAAGATGCCTCCCAATAGAATGGCAGGCACTCCTATTACAGCCAATCCAAGAGCAGTAATTAGTCTTCTACGCATTTGATTCCTGAAGTTCCCCCGAAGATACCTTTCCATAACGCCTATCGCGGTGGGCAAAGGCTTCCAACGCGCGATGATATTCTTCCCTGTCAAAATCGGGCCAGAAGGTGGGGGTGATATACCACTCGGCGTACGCCGCCTGCCAGATCAGAAAGTTGCTGATGCGCAATTCACCCGAAGTGCGGATGATCAGGTCTGGGTCGGGTACACCTGCAGTGAAAAGATACTGACTGACCAATTCATCGGTCACCTGCTCCGGGGCGATGCCATCCTTCATCATTTTTTGAATGGCAAGGACGATCTCATCCCGTCCACCGTAATTGAAGGCAACATTTAAAACCAGTCGGTTATTGTTCTTTGTCGCTTCAATCGCATCCAGCACTTTTTCCTGCAAGGAGGGTGCCAGCCTTTCCAGGCGCCCGATATGGCGCAGCTGAACACCTTCCTTGTTTAATTCATTCAATTCGCGGTCAATGACATCTTCAAGGATATACATCAACCCTTTTACTTCTTCGGGCGGCCTGCCCCAGTTTTCGGTGGAAAAAGCGTAGATGGTCAGGTACTTAACGCCAAATTCCACGCTTGCACGTATGACACGGCGCAGATTTTCTGTCCCCGCTTTGTGACCTGCCAGACGCGGCAAGCCGCGTTGAAGTGCCCAGCGCCCGTTGCCGTCCATGATCATGGCAACGTGTTGGGGAATTTTTTCAAGGGGAATCGCAGATGGGATCTCAGCCATGTTTGAAACACTCTTCTTGATGCCAAAGGGGCATCTCAAAAGATGCTACACTTCCATAATCTCTTTTTCTTTGTTGCCGCCGTGTCTGGCGATATCTTCAATAAATTTGTCGGTCAGTTTCTGCAAGTCTTCTTCGCCGCGTTTGAGGTCATCTTCGGTGATGAGTTTTTCTTTTTCATAATCGCGCAAGTCGTTATGCAAGTCGCGGCGAATGTTACGGACTGCCACACGGGCCTCTTCAAGGCGGTGACTCATCTGCTTCACAAGGTCGCGGCGGCGTTCTTCATCAAGCGGAGGCAGGTTCAGGTGAATGACCTTTCCATCGGAATTGGGATTCAGGCCCAGGTTTGAGGCACGAATCGCGCGCTCAATATCCTTGACCGATCCCGCATCGAAAGGCTTGATCATCAAAGTACGCGGTTCAGGAACGCTGATCGTTGCAAGCTGCATAAGATGCGTGGGGGTTCCGTAATATTCCACAGAAAGTCTTTCTACCAGTGCAGGGCTTGCACGCCCGGTGCGAATTCCAGAAAGGTCATCGGTAAGGGCGTGGATTGCTCCGCTCATACGGGTTTCAGCATCTTTCAACAGGTCTCTAATTTCGTCGGTGCTCACTATCTTCCTCCTGAAAATAATTACGCTACAAGGATACCTTAAAACAACGATTTATGCTATGGGAGTGATAAAAGGGCGATAGGAAATGCAAAAATTTGAGAGGCTCTCATGTATTTAAAAAATTTCCTCCTTCGCAATGGAAGGAGGAAATGCGGATTTCATTTCATGAAACAGCAAGATCTTTAGGAACTGACCAGTGTCCCTACTTTTTCACCACGCAATGCGCCGAGTAATGCCTTTGTATCCCATAGGTTCAACACAAGAATGGGCAGGTTATTTTCCATGCACAAGGTAATGGCAGTGCTATCCATGACTTCAAGACGGCGATTCAGCACTTCGATGTAACTTAGCTGGTCAAATTTTTTCGCATCTGGATTCTTCTTGGGGTCCGCATCGTACACGCCATCCACTTTAGTGGCTTTGATAACCACATCTGCGTCTATTTCGGTTGCACGCAGGGCGGCGGCAGTATCTGTGGAGAAGAACGGGTTCCCCGTCCCGGCGCCGAAAATGACCACGCGTCTCTTCTCAAGGTGACGTACTGCACGGCGGCGGATGTATGGCTCGGCAATGGCGCGCATTTCAATGGCAGACATCACCCGTGTAAATACATTCTGCCGCTCCAGGGCATCCATTAGCGACATGGCATTCATCACAGTGGCAAGCATGCCCATGTAATCGGCTGTGGAACGATCCATGCCGCGCTCCAGGCCTTGTTTGCCACGCCAAAGGTTTCCAGCACCGATCACAACCGCCACATCCACCCCCATCTCGTGAACTTCCTTGATTCGACTGGCGATCGATTCTGCTTCATCCACATCAATACCAAAACCTGATTTTCCGCCGAGTGCCTCCCCGCTCAACTTGAGCAGGATGCGTTTGTATTTCAATGCTGCCATTTCTACCTCCGTGTATTTTCAGTTATAAATTATAAAAAAAGCCAACCCGAAGGTTGGCTTTTTAAAACTAATTACTTGCTGCGCTTTCACCCAGCTCCCAACGCTGGAAGCGGCGTACGATCACACTTTCACCAATGGCAGCGACGTTCTGCAAAATAAGCTTTTCAATGGTGAGAGACTCATCGCGGATGTAGGTCTGGCGCAGAAGACAAACTTCATCTTTGTATTTTTCCACGCGGCCTTCCACGATCTTGTCGAGCATCTTCTCGGGCTTGCCTTCTTCAATGGCACGGGCGCGGGCAATGTCGGCTTCATGAGCAAGTTCAGCGGCAGGGATATCTTCAGCAGTGATGTATTTCGGGGCGCTTGCAGCGATTTGCAGGGCGATTTCATGGGCGAGGCTGCGGAACTGTTCGGCGCGGGCGACGAAATCGGTTTCGCAGTTCACTTCCACCATCACACCAACACGACCACCGCCGTGGGAATACATTTCAACAATGCCATTCGAGGCGACGCGGTCGGAACGCTTGGCAGCAGTAGCCATGCCTTTTTCGCGCAGCCAATCCACCGCCTTTTGAAAATCACCGTTTGCTTCCTGAAGGGCTTTGCGGCAATCCAGCATGGGGGCGCTGGTGGCAGCACGCAGGTCCTTGATCATCTGTGTTGTTATTTCCATTTCACTATCCTTAGACTTTCTTTTTTTCTTGCGCTTGATTATTCAGCCGCGGCCGTATCATCAGCGACAACATCATCACCCTTGCGGGAAACATTTAACTTCGCCAGTGTGGAGGCGCCAAGCAGGGAATCCTCACCTACTTCTTCGGTATCTACGTCAACCACAGGCTTGCGTGGACCACGGGTCTTGGGCTTCTCAGACTGGGCGTCAGCGGAAGCAGGCTGTTCGGGCTCTTCTTCCTTGCGCATGGCCTTGCCTTCGAGCACAGCATCAGCAACTTTGGCAACCAGCAGTTTGATGGCGCGGATGGCATCGTCATTGGACGGGATGACATAATCCACATTCTGCGGATTGCAGTTGGTATCCACCAAGGCAACGATCGGGATCTTCAACAGGTTGGCTTCACGTACGGCAGCTTCTTCACGACCGACATCAATGATGAAGAGCAGGTCAGGGCGGCGCTTCAAAGAGCGGGCACCAGATAAACGGGTGGAAAGGCGGGTGATCTCGCGCTCGATCAACAACCCTTCCTTCTTGGTCAGGCGGTTGATTTCATCAGAATCGCGCACCTTCTCAAGGCGCTCCAATTCCTGAATGCGCTGGTACATGGTGCTCCAGTTGGTGAGCATACCGCCCATCCAACGTTCGGTCACATAGGGCATACCGCAGCGGATGGCTTCTTCAGCCACAGTTTCCTGCGCCTGGCGCTTGGTGCCGACAAACATCACCGTACCGCCGTTCGCAACGGTATCGCGAATAACGTTGTAACCCTGGTTCAACAGCTTGACAGTCTGTTGCAGGTCAATGATATGAATACCGTTACGCTCGGTGAAGATGTACGGTTTCATACGGGGGTCCCACTTGTTGGTGCGATGCCCAAAGTGGACGCCGCTCTCAAGCAGGGCTTTCATGGAAATGACAGCCATTTGTTACTCCTTAACTTGTGCTGTTCCCTGTGCGCAGATGCAATCTGGCATGGAACAGAATGAGTTTAGCGGGGATACGGCCTGATCAGCCAGACCCGCTCAGGGACGCTTTTGCCCGTCCCAGGCAGAATGTTGCCCTGAAGATTTCAGGGCGGCGCGATTATACCATAGGAAAATGCTATACTAGGCTAAAAAATTACGCGGAAAACCATGAAGCCCATCCTCAAACAACTCCTTTTTCTCTTTGTCCTCAACCTCGTTTTTTCCTTTGCCATTCAGGGGATCACAAATTCCCTTGGTTTGAAAAACAACAAAATGGCAGTGGATCACGCCATCTGGATCTTCACCCGCGAAATCGGGGACGATTCCTGGCGACCGATGAAAATGGCCTTTGACCATTGGAAAGAATCTCAGGGACAAAGTCTGGTTTACAGCGAGTTACTGCTGACCAGCAAGGTTAAATTTCAATACCCACCCACCGCGCTGTTGATCACCCGTTTTATCGAGAACAAACAGATCAACCTGCTCGCCTTTTCAACTGCCACCACCTTCCTGTTCCTTCTACTAATGGCGGCCAGTGTCATCGCAACCAGCCTTTACTCATACGGAAAAACCGACGCACCAAAACTCAACGCGGCCGAAAAGGTTGGTTTCGGGGCTTTGCTCATATTACTGCTGCTTACTTTTTACCCTGCCGTCAAAGCAGGCACACTCGGACAAATACAGGTATGGTTGAATGCCTTTTTTGCGCTGGCCATCCTGTGCTATTTCACAGGATATGAGACCCTGGCAGGTATTCTGCTGGGATTGATGGCATCGATCAAGCCGCAGTATGCGCTGTTCATTTTCTGGGGTCTGCTGCGTGGCAACAAACGATTGGTGATTGCCATGATCATCACAGGGGCTGTGGGGCTTCTGCTCGGGGTCCGTGTTTTCGGCCTCGCCATGTACGTGGACTATTTCCGCGGGCTGAGTTTCCTTGCTCAGCATGGTGAATCCTACTACTCCAACCAATCTTTCAATGGATTGGCGGGCAGAATTTTCGGGGTGAAATACCCTGAAGTGTTCAACAATACCAAATGGCGCGGATATTACTTCCCGCCTTACAACACATGGATCTTTGCGTTTACCCAGGTCACATCCATTGCCATCCTGCTGATCGGTTTATGGAAAACAAAGAGCAGCACCACGGAGGCGCGAAGCGCAGATTTCCTCCTGATGGGTCTGGCGGCTACGCTGGCATCTCCCATTGCCTGGGAGCACCATTACGGCATCCTCTTCCCCATTTTCGTATGTTTGGGGTTGTTCATTTGGGTTGGAGAAAGTTTCGGGAAAAGCCTTTGGGTAAAAATTGCGTTTGTAACTTGCTACCTGCTGGCGGCAAATGTCATTCCATTCACCAAATTCGTTGCGGATTCCTACCTCAACATTCTACAATCGTATTTGTTCTTTGCCGCTGGCGGGGCGTTTATCTTGCTGGCTATGGTCAAACACCAGTTCCCATATAAAAAATAGAGCGAGATTTCATCTCGCTCTACAATCAATTTCAGGCGTATAACTTCTGCGTCAGGAAATCCACATCTTTCTTTACCCTGCCATCACCGCTCTTATATTGGTCTTTTATCTTCTCAATGGCAGACATGACCGTTGAATGGTCGCGGCCGCCGAGCGCTTCGCCAATTTGCGGGAATGAGATCTTGGAAACCTCACGCAACAGGTACATGGCGATCTGGCGGGAGTAGGCGACGTCTTTGGTACGGTCACGTCCCATGAGCTTTTCCACAGACAGTTTGTAATAATCAGCAACCTGTGTGACGATCTTTTCAGGTTCAAGGTCGCTGCGGTTGGGCAAAAGATCTGAAAGGGCAACTTCCACAAGGCTGGGGGTCAGGGCCGAACCGCTCAAATCAGCAAATGCGATAATACGGTTCAGGGCGCCTTCCAATTCGCGAATGTTGGACTGCACTTGTTTGGCAATACTTTCGAGAATTTCATCTGAGATCTGGCGGCCTGTGCGCTCGGCTTTGGAGCGCAAAATGGCGAGGCGGGTTTCGAAATCAGGCGCTTGAATATCGGCACTTAATCCCCACTCGAAGCGGGATCGCAGACGTTCTTCCAAAGTGACGAGCGATTTGGGAGGTCGGTCAGACGATACGATGATCTGTTTATCCTGTCCATGCAGGGTGTTGAAGGTGTGGAAGAACTCTTCCTGCGTGGATTCTTTGCCGGCAATGAACTGAATATCATCCACAAGCAATACGTCGGCAGAGCGATATTTATCACGGAAGGCTTGTGTGGTGTGGGTACGAATGGCGGTGATCATGTCATTCGTGAATTCTTCAGAGGAAACGTATAAAACATTTAATCCGCTGGCATGGCAGGCATTACCAGTGGCATGTAACAGGTGGGTTTTTCCCAGCCCTACACCGCCATACAGAAAAAGCGGATTGTAGGCACGAGCGGGCTTCTCGGCCACCGCCTGACAAGCCGCATGGGCGAGGCGGTTACCCGAACCAACGACATAAGTGTCAAATGTATAGCGTGGATTCAGGGTGACATGCTTTGTTTTTGGTTCAGGGGCGGTAATTTCGATCGTGGCAGGAGCAGATTCGGCTTCCGGGGTGGATTCGGCTTCATCAGCTTGAGAAACAACAAAATCCACGGTCACATTCGAATTCAAAATACCGATCAACAGGCGATTGACACTACTCGCAAGGCGACTTTCCAGCCAGTCACGGGCATAGGCATTGCGTACGCCAACAGTAATAACACCGTTGTCGTATGCAACCGGACGGGTATCGCGCACCCAAGTATCAAAAGATGCGCGGGGCATTTCCATTTGAAGTTGTGCGAGTACTGATTGCCAGGCCTGCTCAGCGTTCATAACCATTCCTTGATAATGACTTTATCGTACAGAAATCCAGCCCGCTTTGTTCTGCGGCTTATTTGGGGAAACCATATTAGTTTGTAAATTTTTTTCAGGGATCTGGATGCAATGGGCATCAATCCATTTTATCAGCGTGCCTACATTCTAGCAGATACTTTCTTTAGATAACAAGGCGTTACACCTACGTTAAGTTAAAAAGATTTGTTTTTTTAAGGTTGACATGCGTTTATGAAATATCTTGCATTCAAACACGATTATGATTTGAGATAGAACAGGCGTTTCAGCCAAACACACCGTTTTGGGGCTTCCCACCCCCCATATATGGGTGCTATGGGCTATAAAATGGTTCCTGACATATATCTATCTTAAAAAATCGAAAGAAGAAACGTTTTTAAAACATATTAAACGAGACTCAAATTTCCGGGATTCAATTGCAAGATGATTTGATTCATTTGATAACGCGTCCAATAACACGTGGAACCCATACAAGAATGGTGGTTCCCTCGTCAATTATTGATGATATATCGAATTCACCGCCTACAGCATGTGCGCGAGTCTGCATGTTGGCGAGACCATGCCCAATGGAACTGTGCATATTCTCTGTATCAAAGCCTTTACCATCATCTCTGATCTCCATCAGGGCGCGTTCATTGGTTGTCCATATTGCTACTTGTACATTTTTTGCCTTGGCATGTTTGGCTGCATTGGCCAAAGCCTCCTGACATATATGAAACAATGCCAGTGAATGAGTATGTGGCAGGTCTTTTAAGTCTGTTTCGGGGCCGGTGAAGTTCACTTCAGAGAACGTGTGAGCACGATATTCTGCGATCAGGCGTTTGATTCCCGTTAATAAGCCTTCATTCCCAAGCTGACGTGGTCTCAAATCAAGAATATAAGCGCGGATATCACGAATTGCCTGATTTAATCCATCAATAGCCTGACGAATATGGGCTTTTGCAGCCTGTGGATCCTCATTTAGCATCAATTGGGCGCCTTCCAACCCCAATCCCACGCCATAAATTGACTGAATAATGCCGTCGTGCAAATCCATGCCGATGCGGTCACGTTCTTCCAGCACGGCCAAACGGCGCGCATTGGAATGTAAACGGGCGTTTTCTATCGCAAGACCCGCCCAAGCTCCCACTGCGATCAGCATTTGAATGTTTCTTTCATCCAAAGGCTCATTGGCACGGGTGGCAACACTCATAACTCCCATGAGGTTATCGCCGGAAATCAACGGAATACACGCAATTTGTTGAAAACCTGCCTGAACGATTGCATCTCGCAAAAAGTTAGTATCACTTGCAAGGTGCCTGCCGATCATGGGTTGGCGGCTTTTGGCAACAAGGCCAGGGTAACCCTCACCCACTACAAAGATGTTACGCGTCCAAAAGGCTTCGGCGGCTTGCCCACGGTGCAGAACCATACGCAGGGTGGTTTTATCTTCTTCAAGCAGGAAAATATCACCCGCTTCCACTTTCATGTAGTTCATCACAAGCCCAAGGGTCTTGTTCAGAATCTCGTCGAGTTCCAGGCTTGAGGTTAAGGTGGATGCGATGCCATTCAGCAGAGACATATCCACATTGCGGCGCGTCAGGGTCAGGTCGCGTTGTTTCATCTGCTCGTATAATCGCGCGTTTTTGATGGCAGTCGCGGCATACGAGGCCAGCATTTGAATGATCATCTCATCGTCGGCGCTGAATTCCAGTGCATCTATTTTTTCAGTGAGATAAATTTGCCCCAACTGCCTGTCACCGATGCGGATGGGAACCCCTAAAAATGAGTTCATGAGCGGGTGATTTGCGGGGAATCCGACTGACCGCGGGTGGTCATGGATGACCGGAATGCGGATGGTGGTTTCAGTATTCATCAACGCACCGATCAGCCCAAGCCCAACGGGAGGATGCACGATACGTTTGATCTCTTTATCTGTCAGGCCGACTGAAATAAACTGGGCAAGTTTCCCCTCATCATCCAAAACGCCCAAAGCTGCATAACGCGCATCAACCTGTTCGCAAGCCGTGGCCACGATCCGTTCGAGCAGAGTTTCAAGCGAAACATCCTTGACCAGTTCAAGGCTGGCTCTGTGAAGCGCGACCAAACGCTCCTGCAACTGTTCACGGGTTAATAGCATAAAAGATACCTCCCAGACATTATAATCAATCTATCGCTTTTTGATAGAATTTGAAAGAACGTCAAACCTATACTTGGGACAATCAACCATGACCAATTCGCGCATCCCCGGATTTTACAACCTGACCCTCGAAGAACGCCGCGCCAAACTAGCGGAAGCCTCGGATCGGACTCCCGAAGACCTGCTCCCGTGGGCAACAGGCGGACTCTCCGCTGAATCAGCCGACCACATGATTGAGAACGTGGTGGGCCTGCATTCCCTGCCCCTCGGCATCGGCCTCAACTTTATGGTAAATGGACGCGATGTTCTGGTTCCGTTTGCCGTGGAGGAACCCTCGGTTGTGGCCGGGGCATCATTCATGGCCAAACTCGCCCGCGCCGGCGGTGGATACACGGCCACCACCACCGAACCATTGATGATCGGACAGATGCAGCTCATCAATGTGGTCAACATGAACGAGGCGCGATTAAAAATTTACGAACACAAAGCCGAATTACTCGCCCTTGCCGATGCCATTGACCCTGTGTTGAAGAAATTCGGCGGCGGAGCCCGCGACCTCGAAGTGCGGACCATCGAAGAATCGGCCATCGGGCCATTCCTCGTCCTGCACCTCATTTATGATGTGCGTGATGCCATGGGCGCAAATGCGGTGAATACAGCCTGCGAAAAGCTCGCTCCACAGATCGAAGCCATCACAGGCGGAAAAGTCCACTTGCGTATTTTGTCCAACCTGGCAGACCGCAGAATTGCACGCGCACGCTGTACCATTCCTGTGAGCGAACTCACGGTCGGGTTTGAATCGTTCAAAGGTGAGACCGTACGTGACGGCATTATCGCCGCATATGCCTTCGCCGCATCCGATCCATACCGCGCCGCAACCCACAACAAGGGAATTATGAACGGCGTAGACTCGGTAGTCATCGCTACGGGCAACGATTGGCGCGCCATTGAAGCAGGTGCTCACGCCTACGCGGCCCGCAACGGACGTTACACTTCCCTCTCCACTTGGGGCAAAGATAAAGATGGAAACCTCGTAGGCACGCTTGAAATGCCAATGGCAGTAGGGATCGTTGGCGGGGCGACCAAGGTCCACCCTGCTGCTCAGGCCGCAGTTAAATTAATGGGCATCAAAACGGCCAACGAACTGGCTGAGATCATCGTTTCTGTAGGGCTTGCTCAAAACATGGCCGCCTTGCGTGCCCTCGCTACAGAAGGCATTCAGAGAGGCCACATGTCGCTACACGCAAGACAAGTTGCCATTGCAGCTGGCGCATCTGGCGAATTGATCGA
>DAOQID010000047.1:23810-29934 GCA_035339375.1 Anaerolineales bacterium
CTCTGGCAGGTACGACACTTCGTTTACACCCACATTGCAGACACAACCCACCCACCCAGCGTGGAAGAGACCGCTGCGCACTTTAACATCAAAACTGAAGAAGCTGGCGAAATCTACAAGGAATTGAACAACCGTCATTCCTTTTTCCTCGAGCCAGAGACTCTGACCATCCGCATGGCAAATCCCTTCTCGGGCATTCCTACTGACTTCAAAGTCCATGCCAATGGGAAGACCTACTTTGCCAATTGCGCCTGGGACATGCTCGGAATCCCCGCCGCGCTACACTGTGACGCGATCATCGAAGCGGTTTGCACCGAAAGCAACGATTTGGTTCAACTGGAAGTCAAAGGCGGCAAGGTGACAAACAGCGAATTACTTGTCCACTTTCCACTTTCTTTTTCACGCTGGTATGACGACCTCGTCTACACTTGAGCCACCATGCTGCTCTTCCGGTCGGAGGAATGGATTGACAAGTGGTGCAAGCGAAACCGCCTCGCTCGCGGGGAAATCCTGACGATCGATCAAGTATGGGAACTCTCGAAACTCTGGTACAGTAACCGCCTATCCGTGGATTTTCATGGGCGGAGCATTGAGCAGGTTGCAGAGGTTTTCAGGCAGGCTGGGTTGACTTCCAAGTTTTGGTATCCACGGAGTTGAAAAATGAGAACAGTAGTTTTATCTGATGTTCATGGCAATTGCCTGGCGCTCGAAACCGTAATGGAAGATGCCAAAAAGAAAGGCTTCGACCAGATTGTCTGTAATGGCGATATGATTCAAAGCGGACCGCAGCCACATGAGACTGTCCAACTCCTACGCGAGTTGAAATGCCCAGTCGTGATGGGTAATTCCGATGCATGGCTGTTGACCGGGATCGAGACCGATGCAGATTCGATATCGGAAGAACGGCGCAAGAAACTGGATATTGTCCGCGAGTGGTCATTGACCAAGCTAAACGAAGAAGACCGGGCTTTTATCAATTCCTTTCAACCGACCATCACGGTTGAATTGGGAGGCGATAAACAACTACTGGCTTTTCACGGCTCGCCCACATCGTTCGACCAGGTCCTTTCTCCTTACACACCAGAAGATGAATTTCAAGAAGCTCTCAAACCGTATGCAGGTCATATCCTCACCGGTGGGCACACGCATCTTCAATTTACGCGCCGATTGCGCGACAGCCAGAATTTCTTTTTCAACCCCGGCAGCGTCGGTGTTGCCGTCAATCCCGAACATACGAACGAACAAAATCTACTCGATCCCTGGGCAGAATACGCCATTCTAACGGTCGAAAAATCCAACATGCGGCTGGAGTTTGTCCGCGCTTCATTGGATATGGATAAGATGGCCGAAATCTATCGCGCAAGCGACAGGCCTTTTGCGGACGTAATGATGGATCAATATTTATCTTACAAATAGGAAATAAGCCTGCCAAGGTTGCAGAGATTTCAATGCTGATAGGGTTGACGTCAAAGTTTTGGTATATTCAAGTCAGGATTTGCAACATGAGCAAAATCGTTGATGATATTTTGGAGATCCTGAAAGGTAATGGACTTATCCAAAATACGTGTTTCATCAATTATGATGAAACACCCTCAGGCGGTTAGAAGTCAAAATTCGCTGCCAATTACCAAAAGACCACACATTGCAAATATGGCTTCATATCGAACCTGAGCAGAGGGTTTTTCAAGGGATACTAATCTGAACTAAAACAGGTATGTCAATATGTCAAACGACAACAAAAATTTCATTGGAATAGGAATCGTTCTACTCGCTTGTATTTGCGGGTTTATGGCAACGGTTGGCATTGCAGCCGCCTGGTCCCAAAGGTTTTCGAAAGCCCCGTCTGTGGTTTATTCAAAGATAACCACGTTCAATATTCCAGGTACAATCATTGAAGTCAGGGAGTCATGTTCCGATGGTCAATGTATAGATGCCTGTATACAGCATGTTAAGAATCAAGGTCTGGAAAGTGATCTTGATTTGCAAAACTACCACGATGAAGAGGTTACGTTGATTTATTACAACGTCGACGAAAATTCGATCCACGACCCTCGTGTGCCAGAAGTACCTGAAAACCTGCTAGCTTTTCAACAGGATAAATCCACGCACGAAAAGATCTGGAATTATTTCAACGTACTCATACCTCGTGAACATCAGGGGAACCTAGTTCAATTTGTAGTCTACACCAGTCAGGAATCAAGCGGCAAGCATGAAGATACAATAACAGGAAACTGGATACTCAAATACAACATCCTTTCTGCAGAAGATGTAATCGAAACGACAGAGACCTTGGTTTACCTATACGGATATCATCTCATGCTAAGCCCGGAACAACAAATTCCGTGGGGAGAAATTTGCCATCAGGAATATCTGCATGGATGCCCAACCCCAGAGTCATATGCGAATCAGTTTTACCTGAGATTCTGGAAGGATATTTTCGCTGAATGGGAGGAGTTTGATGACAACCTCCAAAAGCGCGAAGAAGATATGGGACTGTTTTACACAAAATACCAGGATCAGTTTATTAACGAGTTTGCCGCGGAAGATCCTGTAAAAGACATGGTTGAGTCATGGACGGAATTTATGTTATACCCACGTCATACCGGCGATTCGATCGTAGATCAAAAAGTTAATTTTTTCGGCGAATTTCCCGAATTGGTTGAACTCCGTGAAAAGGTCATAACTGGAATTTGCACGTACGAACAGACACCCTAAAAAAACGGTTTTATCTTTCAATATGCAACCTTTCCGGACCAACAAGATAGGTTTTGCAAGCCTTCCACCCATAGAATGAGAGCAATCTATTCAAAGGTTATCCAATGACAACTCCCCAACCCTCCCCCACCCTCCTCAAACCCGTCAAACCTGTTGGCATTGTCGGGTATGGCGCTTATGTTCCGCGCTTCCGCTTGCCCGCGAAGGAAGTTGCGCGTGTATGGACAGGTAAAACCAGCGGGCTCCCCATCAAAGAGAAAGCCGTACCCGGGCTCGATGAAGACGTGATCACCATGTCCATCGAAGCGGCGCGGAATGCGATGGCGCGTGCGCAAATTGACCCGACTGAACTCCGTGCGGTGTGGGTCGGGTCCGAATCGCATCCGTATGCGGTGAAACCCACTTCAACGCTGGTCGCAGAAGCGATCGGCGCCGTACCCAACACCCAGGCCGCGGATTGGGAATTCGCCTGTAAAGCAGGCACCGAAGCCCTCGTCGCTGCGATGGGTTTGGTCGGCTCAGGCATGGGACACTACGCCATGGCCATCGGCATGGACACCGCCCAAGGCAAACCCGGCGACGCGCTTGAATACACCGCAGGCGCAGGTGGCGGCGCATATATCGTAGGCCCAGCCGAAGAGTCATTGGCGGTCATCAATGCTTCATATTCATACGTCACCGACACACCCGATTTTTGGCGGCGTGAATATCAGAAATATCCCGAACACGGCATGCGCTTCACGGGCGAACCTGCCTACTTCAAACACATCACCGAAGCCGCCACCCATCTTATGGAAGCCAGCGGCACCACCGCCAAAGATTACAAATGGGCGGTCTTCCACCAGCCGAACACCAAATTCCCGCAACGTGTTGCGGGGCAGCTTGGATTTTCAATGGAGCAGATCGAGCCCGGACTGTTGGTTCCCATCATCGGAAACACGTATGCAGGCGCAGCCATGATCGGCCTGACCGCGACTCTCGATATCGCCCAACCCGGTGACAGGATCCTCGTCGTCTCTTTCGGCTCTGGGGCAGGGTCAGACGCATTTGACATCACCGTCACCGATAAAGCCCCCGCCCGCCAGAGTCTTGCCACAAAAACCCGCGAATACATCGCCCGCCGCAGTGAAATTGATTACGCCACCTATGTGCGGTATCGCGGCAAGCTGGCGATGAAATAAAAGGATAGGGAATAGGAGCTAGTGAATGGGATTTGCAAAACCCACTATTCACTATCCCCTATTCACTACATACTGACATGGCCTTCTTCGATCTTCCCCTCCCCGAGCTAAAAAACTACCGCCCCACGCGTGAAGAACCCGCGGACTTTGACGCGTTTTGGAAATCCACCCTCGCCGAAACGCAGGCACATCCTCTCGACGCAAAATTTGAAAAAGTGGAATACGGCCTTATCGCGCAGGAAACCTACGATGTAACCTTCAATGGCTTCGGTGGACAACCCGTCAAAGGCTGGTTGATTCTCCCCGCACAAGGCATAAGGTCTCAGCGTACTGCACCCCTACCCGTCGTTGTCGAGTTCATCGGCTACGGCGGCGGACGTCAATTTGGATTCAATTGGCTGTTTTGGGCAAGTGCAGGTTACGCTCACTTCGTCATGGATACCCGCGGACAAGGCAGCACATGGTCATCAGGTGACACCCCTGATCTATATGCCGATGGCGGCAATGCCCATTTTCCAGGCAGTATGACCAAAGGCATCCTTGAACCACAGCACTATTACTATCGCAGAGTCTTCACCGACGCTGTGCGTGCCATCGAAGCAGCACGCAGCCATCCCGAAGTGGATGAAGCGCGTGTCGCAGTGACAGGCGGCTCTCAAGGCGGAGGAATCTCCATCGCCGCGGCAGGGCTTGTACCCGAGGTCGCCGTAGCCATGCCCGATGTGCCGTTCCTTTGTCATTACCGCCGTGCCACCGAGATCAGCGATGCGTATCCCTACAAAGAGATCGCCGAATATTGCCATGTTCATCGTGACAAGGTGGAAACTGTGTTCAACACGCTTTCCTATTTTGACGGAGTGAATTTTGCCGCACGGGCCAAAGCCAAAACTTTATTTTCCACTGGCTTGATGGATCAGGTCTGCCCACCTTCAACTGTGTATGCAGCCTACAACCATTGGGCTGGCGAAAAAGATATCAAGGTCTATACCTACAACGGACATGAAGGCGGACAAAGTTTTCACGACCTTGAGAAATTACAGTTTCTGAAAAGCATTTGGAAATAAGCTAGAGGATTCATGACAGAAGTCGTTATCGCAGGAATTGGACAAACCGAAGTCGGCGAACATTGGGAGATCAGCTTGCGCGATCTTGCCTACGATGCCATTCACGCCGCCATGCAAGATGCGGGCGGCCTCAGACCACAAGCACTGTTCGTGGGCAACATGCTCGCGCCGAACCTTTCGCGGCAGGCCCATGTCGGCACATTGTTGGCTGACTATGCAGGGTTGGGCGGCATTGAAGCCGTCACAGTGGAAGCGGCGGGCGCATCAGGCGGTGCAGCACTCCGCCAGGGTTATCTCGCCATTGCAAGCGGAATGGTGGACGTAGCCCTCGTGGTCGGTGTGGAAAAATTTACAGACAAAGTCGGCGCAGAAGTGGATGAGGCCCTCGCCACCATCGGCGATTCTGATTTTGAAGCCGTTCAGGGCATGACCCCCACCTCACAAGCCGCGCTTTTGATGAAACGCTACATGCATGAGAACGATGTCCCTGCAGATGGTTTTGCAGGCTTTGCACTCACCGCACACGCCAACGGCGCCGCCAACAAACATGCCATGTTCCGCAAAGCCATAAAACCCGAAACCTACGCCAAAGCGGAAATGGTCAGCGACCCGATCAATATGTTCGACATGGCCCCCAATGCGGATGGCGCTGCCGCGCTCGTTCTGACTCGCCGTGACCTGCTCCCGTCCAATTCAAAGAGTCAGCTCGTAAAGATCGCTGGCTCCGCCGCCTCATCAGACACACTGGCATTGCACGACAGAAAAGACATTCTGTATTTTGACACGGCTCAACTCTCCGCAGGGAAAGCCATGAAGCAGGCAGGCATTGTGCTCGATCAGGTCAACTTCTTCGAATACCACGACATGTTCAGCATTTACGCCGCCCTGCAGCTCGAAGCAGTCGGATTCGCCATCAAAGGCAAAGGCTGGAAGTTAGCCGCCGATGGTTCGATCGGATTGAAAGGGAAAATCCCTTGCGCCACAATGGGCGGCATGAAAGCCCGCGGATTCCCCGGCGGCGCTTCCGGGGTATACCAAGCCATCGAAGCCGTGATCCAGTTACAAGGTCAGGCAGGAGCGAATCAGATCAAGGATGCACGCTACGGGTTGATCCAGTCGCTGGGCGGGCCAGCATCCACAGCGGTCAGCCATGTTCTGCAAAGA
>DAOQID010000048.1:0-29690 GCA_035339375.1 Anaerolineales bacterium
GATTTAATCTTAAGCCTCAAAAATCATGGTATAAAAATTTACGAGGACTCAAGGTTTATTCACCAGCCACAAAGGACTGATGACCATAACACTGCTTGACCATCTCACTTTTCTATACGGGGAAAATGACTCAACGCGCCTGCTCGAACTCACACATAGTTTGCTCAACAATTATCGTACCCGCATCGAACCCCGCGACGGTAAATCAACTGAACGCGATTCCATCCTCATCACTTATGGCGATCAGATTCAAACACCGACCGAAAGGCCGTTGCAAACGCTCAGGAAATTTTGCAAAACCCACTTAACCGATATTGTCAGCGGAATCCACATCCTGCCCTTCTACCCGTGGACATCAGACGACGGCTTTTCAGTGGTGGATTATCGCCAAACTGACCCGTCACTTGGCAATTGGGATGATGTATCGTCCATGCAAAGTTTCAGGCTGATGTTCGATGGGGTGATCAATCATATTTCATCTCAGAGTGCATGGTTTCAGGGATTCCTGCGTGACGACCCACATTATCGTGATTATTTCATCACGGTCGAAGGTGACCCTGATCTTTCAAAGGTTGTCCGTCCGCGGGCATTGCCATTGTTGACGACGTTCAAAACAGCAGCGGGTGAAAAAAAGGTTTGGACGACCTTCAGCGAAGATCAGATCGATCTCAATTTCAAAAACCCCGAAGTACTGCTGGAAATCCTTGATATTTTGCTCATATACGCTGAACGCGGTGCAAGTTTTATCCGCCTTGATGCCATCGCATATTTATGGAAGGAAATCAGCACAACCTGTATTCACCTTCCGCAAACCCATCATGTGATCCAATTTCTGCGCGCCGCATTGAACGAAGTCGCTCCGCATATTCAACTCATCACCGAAACCAACGTTCCGCACGCGGATAACATCTCCTATTTTGGGGATGGGACGAATGAAGCGCAACTCGTTTACAACTTTGCCCTGCCGCCACTGACCTTGCACACCTTTCACACAGGCAATGCAGGCAAACTGTCAAACTGGGCAAGGACTTTGGCCCTGCCTACTGACAAAACGACCTTTTTCAATTTCCTCGCCTCGCATGACGGTATCGGAATCAATCCTGTGCGCAGCATCCTCTCGAACGAAGAGATTAACGCATTGGTTCACAAGACCCTTGAACATGGCGGCTTGATCTCCTACAAACACAACACGGACGGCACACAAAGCCCGTATGAGATGAATATCAATTATTTCGATGCACTTTCCGACCCAAATGCACATGAGCCGATCGATCTGCAGGTCAACCGTTTTATCGCCTCACAAGCCATTATGCTTGCGCTGATCGGCATCCCTGGAATCTATTTCCACAGCCTGTTCGGGTCTCGCGGATGGTTTGAAGGTGTAAGACAAACGGGGCGCAATCGCACGATCAACCGCGAGAAACTTCAACTGGATGAATTACAAAACGAACTCACAGACGAACATTCATTGCGCTCAAAGGTTTTCACAAAGTATTCTCAGCTGTTGAAAGCCAGAAGCAGTTCATCGGCTTTCCATCCGCATGGGGCACAGACCGTCCTGGATTCGCACCCGTCCATTTTTGCAATTGAACGCCTTTCTCCCGATGGTGCATCACGCGTGTTGTGCCTGCACAACGTCTGCGATCAAATCATTTCCGTCTCAACAGGGCATAAATCGGCAATTGACCTTTTTACGGGTCAGGCAATTCAGGCTTCAGATGTCAGGATGCTGCCCTATCAAGTGCAATGGCTGAAAATAAATCAAGTATGACTGCACTGAAAAAATTAAAGGTGTTTTATGACAAACCCATCTCATCACATCGGTTTCATTTCCACCCGTTTCGCAGGGACCGACGGCGTTTCGCTTGAAACGCAAAAGTGGGCAACCGTGCTCGAACGGCTTGGGCACCGCTGTTTCTACTTTGCTGGCGAATGCGATCGGAGCAGCGACCAGTCTCAGGTCACGCCAGAGGCGTTTTATCGTCATCCTGAAATTGAAAAAATAAATCAGCAGGCTTATTCGGGCAGTTGGACGGTGACCCAAAAAGCGCGTTCCGAACACCCTGAAATCGCGGCTTTGCAAAAAGATTTTTTCTCGATCTATGTGCGCCCGCCGCAGATGACGCGCCGCGTCCACGAGTTGAAGGAACACATCAAAACAGAGTTATATAAATTTGCGCGCCGATTTGATCTGGAAATTTTGGTGGTCGAAAATGCCGTGACGATCCCGCTTAATCTGCCGCTTGGTCTTGCCATCACAGAGTTCATCGCCGAGACGGGATACCCCACCATTGCACATCATCATGACTTTCATTGGGAGCGCCAGCGGTTTCAAGTCAACTGCGTCGGCGATTATCTTGCAGCGGCCTTCCCGCCCACCCTGCCGTCGATTCGACATGTGGTGATCAATTCACTGCAAGCACAACAGATCGCCACGCGTTATGGCGTGACCTCACGCGTGATCCCCAACGTAATGGATTTCGACTCTCCGCCGCCCGCGCCCGATGCCTACACCCAAAACATCCGTGCAGATTTTGGCATTGAGCAGGGCGAGTATTTTTTCCTGCAACCCACACGCGTCATTCAACGCAAGGGCATTGAACATGCGGTCGAACTGGTGCGCCGACTCGGTGTGCCTGCAAAGCTGGTCATCTCACACGCCTCGGGTGATGAAGGTTCAGATTATGAACATCGTGTGCGCGAATATGCCCATTTACTTGATGTGACCGTCCGTTTTGAAGCGGACCAGGTGCAGGATGAACGCGGCACGACGAAGGACGGCAGAAAGATCTACACACTTGGCGATGTGTACCCGCATGCAGACCTGATCACGTATCCATCCAGCATTGAAGGATTTGGCAATGCTTTTTTGGAAGCCGTATACTATCGCCGCCCGATTCTGGTCAACAATTATTCGATTTACGAAGTGGATATCAAGCCGAAGGGATTTCGCGCCGTGTGGTTCGACGGGTTCATCAATGTCGAAACCTTGAAAAAGGTGAGAGAAATTCTGTTGAATCCCGCCGAAGCGCAGGCATGGGCGGAGGAAAACTATCAGCTTGCAAAGCGGTACTTTTCATTCACCGTCTTGGAGCGGCGATTGCAATCGATCCTTGCAGATTGTTTGGGGCAGCAGGTATGAACATCGCCATTCTGCATTATTCCGTTCCGCCCATTGTCGGCGGCGTGGAAAGTGTGATCGGTCATCATGCGCGGCTGATGTCTGCCGATGGACATTCTGTCCGCTTGATCGCGGCACGCGGCGAATCGCTGAGCGACCAGATTCTTCTCACCGAAATTCCGCTTGCCGATTCGCGGCACGAACGTGTGACTCACATGAAAAATCAACTCGATCATGGCGAAGTGACACAAGACTTTGAATCTTTGCGCGACGAACTGGCGATTCAACTGCAAACCGCTTTGGCCGATGTGGATATTTTGATCGCACACAACGTATGTTCGTTGAATAAAAATCTGGCGCTCACCGCCGCGCTGTACCAACTGCATGTTTCCAAAAAACTGCCGCGCTTGATCCTCTGGCATCATGATCTCGCGTGGACAACCCCGCGCTATCAACCCGAACTACATGATGGCTATCCCTGGGATTTGCTGCGTGTCGATTGGGGTGGAACCACGCATGTGGTCGTTTCACACTTGCGCCGCAGGGAATTATCAACGTTGATGAAGATCCCACCCGATGAAATTCAGATCATCCCAAACGGTGTGGATGCGGCGCGTTTTTACAAACTCGAATCACAAACACAAAGCCTGCTTGAAAAAACAAAATTACTGGATGCCGCGCCGATCCTTTTGCTGCCTGTCCGCGTGACGCCGCGCAAAAATATTGAACTGGCTCTGCACACGCTGGCAGAATTACGCAAACGATTCGCCGATGCTGCACTCGTGGTCACGGGGCCGCTGGGTCCGCACAATGCCAACAACCAAAAATATTTTGAGTCGCTTTCCAGTTTGCGAACCCAGCTTGGCTTGCAGCATTCCGCACACTTCCTCGCCGAGTTGACCGACTCTTTTTTGCCCGATGAAGTCATCGCAGATTTTTATCGTGTTGCGGATGCGCTTTTATTTCCAAGCCGCGAGGAAGGATTCGGCATCCCGTTGATCGAAGCCGCATTCAGCCATTTACCCGCCTTTTGCGCGGATATTCCTCCACTCCGCGAGCTGGGATTAAATGACGCGGCATTTTTCTCCCCTGATGAGGATCCTGTAAAAATCTCAGCCATGATCGCGGATTATTTCCAATCCTCCCCTGCTGCGCGTTTGTCCATGCGCGCGCGGGCAGCCTTTCGCTGGGAGGCGATCTATCGTCAGCACATTGCGCCATTATTGAAATAACAAAAAGGAAACCTCATGTTCAAGCACTCTGAATTCACGCCTATTCATAACATTATTGTTCCATTCATCCATGAAGGGCCAGGCCTTCACGCTTTGGATGCCGCACGCCAATTTGATGCAGAGATCACGCTGGTGGGTGTAGTGGTTGTTCCGCAGGACCAATCGTTGAGCGTGGGAGCATCGGCGGCGCGGGCCTTGCGCAGGCTGCTGCGCGTCTTCGGCAGGGATAAACGCACCACCAGCAAATCGCAGGTGATCGTATCGCACGAACCGTGGAATGAACTTGCAAAACTGCTGCGGGATGAAAAACCCGATCTGCTTTGCCTTGAGTATGAGTCTCATTTCAAGGCCATGTGCGTCACCCCTAGCGATGCACTAAGCCGCCCGCCATGTGACATTGCCCTGGTACGCGGAAAAATTTCCAGTAAACCGAAGCAGGTTCTCGTTCCAGTAAGAGGCGGGCCGCATGCAGAGTTGGCGCTGCGTGTGGGGCTGGGTCTGCATGTTCAAGGCGTCACGGCATTGCATCTCCGCCGCACAAATGATCCCGAAGCAGGGACGGATGCGCCATTCAAGGGGTTGGAACGCGTTCTGAAACAAATGCCTGAGGTGCAGAAGCAGTTCGAGGTCACGGATGATTCGGCGCAATTCATCCTCGACCATGCCAGGCAGAAGGATGTGATTATTTTAGGAACGACCATCCAGCCTTTAACGAGTTCCGTTTCACTGGGACCTGTGGCAGATCGCATTTTGCGTGAAGCGCCCTGTGCCGTGATCGCGGTCAAGAGCGGAAGGCCGATACCGCATGCCGTGTACGATGAAAGCGCAGGCGTGGAGGCGATCTCCATTCTGGTGGACAAGTGGTTTGCAGAAAACACATTTCATGCAGATGAATTCAATCAATTGCGCGAATTGATCGAACTAAAGAAGAAACAGGGGCTGAGCATCAGCCTGGCCCTGCCTGCACTTAACGAAGAGGAAACCGTGGGCAGGGTGATCAAGATGATGAAGAAGGAATTATTGCAGCGGATTCCACTGCTGGATGAGATCGTATTGATCGATTCAGATTCCACAGACCGCACCCGCGAGATCGCAAAAAAAGAAGGTGTGCCTGTTTACATCCATCAGCAATTGCTGGGACGGTTGGGGGCACGACGCGGCAAAGGCGAAGCCTTGTGGAAAAGTCTGTTGGTGACAAAAGGCGACATCATTGTGTGGATCGATACCGACATCGTCAATATTCATCCGCGCTTTGTGTATGGAATCATCGGGCCGCTTTTAACCAACCCACAGGTGCAATTGGTGAAAGGCTTTTACCGCAGGCCGCTGCGCGTGGGACAAAAAATGCAGGCGGGTGGCGGTGGGCGTGTGACCGAACTGACGGCGCGCCCGCTGTTGAATTTGTTTTACCCCGAGCTTTCGGGTGTGGTGCAGCCGCTTTCAGGTGAATATGCAGGCAGGCGCGAAGCATTGGAGCGCGCACCGTTCTACTCAGGGTATGGTGTTGAAACAGGTTTGCTCATTGATATTTACGAACGCTACGGCCTGAACGCCATTGCACAGGTGGATTTGCTCGAACGCATCCACCATAATCAATCGCTGGAAGCGTTGAGCAAAATGTCCTTCGCGATCATTCAGACCGTGATGCGCAAATTGGAAAATCGGGTTGGCCGTGTGATGCTTGAAGATGTGAATCGATCCATGAAACTGATCCGCTACAACAACAAAGGTTATTCTCTCGACGTGGAGCAGATCGCAGAACTGGAACGCCCGCCAATGATCGAGGTGCAGGAATATTTGGAAAGGCAAAAATAGTTTTTTTTCTGCACTCAGAATCACAAGATTCAATTTGTATTGACCAGCCCTGTATTTAAAGCGGAATTAATCTCAGGCGGAAAAAGTCATGGTATAAAAATTTCGGACAATTCCATTGGAAGCACATTGACATGACAAACTCTTTTCTCCTTTTCCTCGCTGGGCTCATTCTTTTGATTCTTGGCGCAGACCTGCTGGTGCGCGGCGCATCACGGCTGGCTGCGGCCTTTGGCATTTCTCCCCTGGTTATTGGCCTGACCATTGTGGCAATTGGAACCGCATCACCTGAAATTGCTGTTTCGCTACAAGCCGCGGCCAATGGACAGGTTGACTTGACTCTCGGGAACGTACTTGGCTCCAACATATTCAACATTCTCTTTATTCTTGGGGTCACATCCATTGTAGCGCCGATCGCAATCGCAGGGCAATTGATCCGCAAGGATGCCCCCATCATGCTGGTCGTCTCCTTATTCGTACTTGCACTTTCATTGGATGGAAATATTGGCGCGATTGATGGTGGTCTGCTTTTATTACTCCTGGCCGCATACACAGCCTTTGCCTTGAAACAGAGCAGGATTGAAAGCAGTGAAGTTCAAAATGAGTACAACAAAGAGTTCGCAAAGAAAGAGCCTCGCACCGCCAAAGGGATTGTTATTAACTTTGTTTCTATCGCCATTGGGCTTGGGTTACTTATTCTGGGTTCAAACTGGCTGGTGGATTCAGCTGTTGCAATCGCAAAATCCCTCGGTGTCAGTGAATTGGTTATCGGATTGACCATCGTTGCAGTTGGCACCTCTCTGCCTGAAGTAATGACATCAGTCATTGCTGCATTAAAGAATGAAAGCGATATTGCCGTAGGCAATGCAGTGGGAAGTAATATCTTTAACCTGCTCGGGGTGTTGGGTGCCGGGGCGTTTTTCTCACCCAACGGCATTACTGTGGCTGAACAGGTGCTGCAATTTGATTTTCCAGTGATGGTATTTGCGGCACTTGTCACTCTGCCGATTTTTTACATTGATAATCGCATTTCGCAATTGGAAGGTGCCTTGTTATTGGGGTACTACAGCATCTACCTTGGTTATATCGTTTTACAGGCGACACAAAGTTCATTCTTGCCTCTTTTCAGCCTCTTTGCAGCTTTTTTTACACCTGCCACATTTGTCGGGCTGGTCATTATTGCCATTCGCACGTCAGGTCTGATGAAAAAGATAAGTTAAAATAAAAAAGTTACCCCCAAATGACATCATACAAAATATCACAGGTCAACCATCCTTTTCTGGAGATTCCATGAATGTAACTTTATGCATGAAGCGTCAGGTTGTTTCAATCCCCGTCACGACAACCATCCGTGAAGCCGCAGCTATTTTTACAAAAAAGCATATTGGCTTGCTGCCAATTGTAGATAAAAACAATAAGCCTGTGGGGGTGATTGGTATACGTGATCTGCTCAAACTCGAAATGCCAGACTTCATCAATTTCGTTGTAGACGTTGATTTTGTCCATGATTTTGGTGCAGTGGAAGATACCCGCCCATCTGCAAAAACGCTGAACAAATCTGTCAAGTCGTTAATGAGACCAGTACTTACAGTTGAAGAAGATTGTGGTCTTTTACGAGCCTATGCACTGATGTTGCAACAAAACCTGCATGATATTCCCGTTGTTTCCAAAGATGGTCAATTGATTGGCATTGCATCACGGGTGGATATTGGATCGACCATTCTTTCCACATGGGCCAGGGTGGAAAAATGATGGTATTCCCTGCCATCCTCTCTACAGTTATTTTTTTAGGCAGCTTGATTCTTATTTTCTGGGAAAAAATCAACCGTTCCATAATTGCGATTGCAGGTTCTGTTCTGATGATTGGGATCGGAAAGGTCATGGGGTTTTATTCAGAAGAAGCTGCCATTGAAGCCATTGACTTCAATACACTCGGTCTCCTGTTGGGCATGATGATGCTTGTTGCCATGCTTGAGCCAACGGGCTTCTTCGAATATCTTGCGGTTCTGGCGGCACGTACTTCAAAAGGAAAACCAACCCAGTTATTTTTTCTGTTGGGAAGTATCACTACAGTTCTTTCAATGTTTTTGGATAACGTCACCACGGTTGTCTTGATTGCCCCCGTCACCATTCTTATCAGCGAAATTCTGGGGGTCAGCGCACTGCCCTATCTTGTCACTGAGGCATTATTATCGAACACAGGCGGTGTTGCAACGCTGGTGGGAGATCCGCCCAATGTATTAATTGGGTCTGCAGCAGGATTATCTTTCAATGACTTTCTGGTGTATTCACTTCCCATTGTGCTTGTATCCTGGGCTGGGGCGCTCTTTCTCCTGAAACACCTATTCAAAAAGGAATTATCCAAACGTCCGCGCAGGAGTAAGGCTGTTATGAAGCTAAACCCTGCCGAGTCATTTAACCAGCCTGAAACAGCACGTAAAATTTTAATTGTACTTGGCGGAGCCATTTTGCTTTTTTTTGTGCATCATTTGCTCCACATTGAACCATCATTTGTAGCACTCAGTGCGGCGGCTGTTGCCCTGCTCTGGGTGCAGCCTGATATTCATGAAATTTTGAAAAAAGTGGAATGGAGTGTATTGATCTTTTTCGGGGCTCTATTTGTTATGGTAGGCGGTTTGGAACATGCTGGAACACTGGAAATGGCCGTTGGTTTATTTGAGAATGCCTCGGGTTGGTCGCCTGTTTTATTCGGTGTCCTTATCATTTGGATTGTTGCGGCTCTTTCGGCAGTGGTGGATAATGTGCCAATTACCATTGCCCTAATTCCCGTCATCAAAGGGTTGGGAGAAACAGGGATCGACATCACCCCTCTTTGGTGGGCGCTTGCTTTCGGCGCGGGCTTCGGCGGAAGTGGAACTATTATTGGCTCAAGCGCAAATATCATTGTTGCAACTCTCTCAGAAAAAACACGCACCCCCATCACTGCTTCCCTGTGGATAAAACGCGGCCTGCCAGTGATGCTGGTCACTTGCGCTATTGCAAGCATTTTGTATGTCCTCATTTTCCCTTGGATGTGATTCTGATTTCAAGGTTGAAGCATCTCCATACATCTGATAATATCGAAGTGAGGAAATGCCGCTCGTACCAGAATCCATTTTCGGTTAAGGGCGAAGCGTCTATTGTCAAAGGAGAACGAAGATGGAAAATCCAATCCACCTCTTATTGGTTGCGGTCGTGCAGGATCAGGACCTTGATTCTGCGACCAAAGCTGTGCAGGCAATCGGTGCGGCCGTCACCTACCTTTCGAGTTCGGGGGGCTTTTTAGGGCGGCGCAATGCCACCTTGTTGATCGGCCTGCCCGCGGAAAAAGAAGCCGATGCGCTTGCCGCACTGCAAGAGGCCTGCCGTCAACGCATTGAATACATGACCCTGCCGCTCGAAGGCTCGCCCATGCCCATGCCTGCGCCTGTGCCGGTCACCGTCGGCGGCGCAACTGTGTTTGCATTGCCTGTTGAAAGATTCGAACAAATATAAAATGCAAAGTCCTGAAGGTTTATAAAACCTCTCGGCTTAAGGAGAAGTCATCATGAAATTGATCATCATCATTGTAAAAGACAACGACGCCGACACGCTCACACAGGCATTCACGGCAGGGAATTTTCGCGTGACGCGTGTTGCCTCCACAGGTGGTTTTATGCGCAGCGGTGTGGTCACCATGTTGTTGGGCGTCGAAGACCCGCAGGTGGATGCAGCGATACAGGTCGTGCGCGATTCGCTGCCATCCAAAGGCGACCAGAAACGCGCCACCCTGTTCGTGGTTCCAGTTCAACACTTCGAGCAAGTGTAACGCTGACTTCAACAACAAAGACGTTACTGGTTTAACGTCTTTGTTTTGTTTAACGATAAGGTCAAAATGCAAAAAAACATCCGTTTCTATCCCGCGATTCTTGCTTTGTTCGTTGTCGCTCTTGCCTGTGCCAATCCATTGGGCGGAACATCGCCCGTTGAACCTGCCGGTGTGGAAACCGCCGTCGCTGCGACATTTCAAGCGCTGACAGCTCCCGCCGCCGAATCGGGCGATGCGCCTCCTGCTTCGACCTCGGACCTGCTTCCGCATTCGATCTATTTTCTCAACACCGACGGTGCCGGGCTGACGCAAGTCTATCGCCTTGAAAAAGACGGCAAGACCGTCACCCAGATCACTTTTGAACCTGCAAAGGTGGAGGATTATGCCGTTTCACCTGTGGATGGCAGTGTGGTGTACACCTCCAACAATCAATTACTCAATGTCCTTGCCGATGGAAGCAATCGCAGCCTGCTCGTGGATGGCGGCAAGGTGGATGAAAACAACCGCTACCTCACTTATATTTCCAATCCCGTTTTTTCGCCGAACGGCCAGACGGTCGCCTTTGGATACAAAGGATTAAGTTTTTATTCCATTGTGTCGGGTCAATACAACACTGTGCTGGCAAATACATTCGAAACCCTGGATGGCGGCTATTCATTTCCCCTTGAATTATTCTGGCCTGAAACCTACTCTGCCGATGGAAGTAAATTGCTCATCACTCTCGGCTACATGGAAGGTGCATCTGCCGCGGTCTATTACCCCAACGGCGGCGCACTCGTCCGCTTGACTGGCGGTGAGGGAGCCATGATCTGTTGCGGCGAAACCGAGTGGACTTCAGATGGTTCTGCTTTTTATGCGGCCAGCCCCACTTTTGGCATGTTCAGCGCGGGCCTCTGGCGCGTGGATGCAGCCACAGGTGCGGTCACAACTCTGTTAAATGGCAGTTTCGATACCAACCCGCTCAATCTGGCCGATGAACCCTTCCTCGCACCGGATGGGCAGTTGTATTTCTTCCACACCACCATGCCCGGCGGCACAGACATGGTCAACCGCGCAGCGTTGCAACTTGTCCGCGCTGGGGCCGATGGAGCCACGAATCGAACCGTTCTACGCCCTGAAACCTTTGAGCGCATGAACGAAGCCTTGTGGGCGCCAGATGCAAGTTTTGTCATCGTAGCCAATGCCGACCTGCCTGAAATCCATCAAGGCGGCAGGCTTGAGCTGTATTACACCGACGGCCAAAAAGGCATGATCTCCCTCCTCCCCTTTGGCATGGATATGAAGTGGGGACCGTAATTTTTTTGAACTACTGAGGCACAGAGTTGGGAATGCAGGTTGGATTGACAATCCGACCTGCATTCCTAATGAGCCAAAAGATATTCATCGAAGAAACCCACCACCCTGTTTTCATAATCTTCTGGAAAGTAAGCATGCATCGCCAGGTGCGGAACGCCATCTTCCACCCAAATTTGTTTTGGCTCTCTGGCGGCATCATACAACCGATACGGGGAGTTCATGATGATCGTGCCGCCCTCCCAACCGTCGATGAGAAAGACCGGGCGCGGACCGATACGTGCAATATCATCCACAGGACGCACGAGGTCCATATCCACGCCGCTGCGATATTCGCCGAAGAACATTACAAATGGCTTCATCAAACCAAACGGGACATTGATCGCCAGCACATCTTCCAAAGTGGGAAAGGCGCTGTCGCTGACCACTGCTTCAATTTCCACTCGATCGGCCGCAGCGAGCAACACAGTCACAGCGCCCATGGATCCACCCCATGCGCCAACATGCTCCACCTCGGGCTGACTCAAGGCATATTCCAACGCGGCTTCCACATCGGCCTGTTCAAAGTACCCCAATGTTGAAACCTCTCCACCGCTCAGCCCGTGTGCGCGAAAATCGAAAGACAAAACGCCATACCCATGTTTAGCAAACAAAAGATGCCAGGCCGCCTCACGGCTGGAGTTATATCCATGTGCGACCAGTATCACAGCTCCATTTTTGGGCGGTGTGTACCATGCTGAAAGTGTCACACCATCTTTGGTGTTCAATTCGATCTCTTGAAACGGGATCCCGTTTTCTACAAGCAGATCATCGTTTGGAATCACACGCGCAGGATGGAGCCGCGCTTGTGCCCACTGGTCACTGACAAAAACGAGAAAAATAAAGAAAGCCAGCAAAAGCGAAAACGCAAGCATTAGAACCAGGTTTCGCCAGTAGCGCCTGTTTTTCATGGCTGTTTTTGCTCGAACAAACGCGCCAATTCTCCAAAGAAGGCTTCATCGAAAAAGCGGATCACCCTTCTTTCGTACCTGCGCGGGTTTTCCTGAAATGTCCCCAAATGGCGGGCACCCTCCTCCACCCATAAATAACGCGGATCTTGCGCTGCGTTATACAACTTGAACGCTGAATCAGGCGAAGCCACCTTATCTGCACTGCCTTGAATGATGTACACGGGGCGCGGACTGATCTTGCTGATCTTCTCCAACGGGCTGGCGCTGTATAAATCGTGATCGAGAACAAAAGTCAGCATCCATTTTGCCAGCGGATTCACGAACGGATACGGCGCCAAAAAATCAACCTCTTCCCCCAGCGAAGAAAAGGAACTATCCACCACCAAGGCTTCGATCTGGGGCAGGCTGGCCGTTGCACGGATCAACGTTGCACCACCCATCGAACCACCCCATGCCCCCACATGATCCACACCGGGCTGCGCCAAGGCAAAATCGAGCGCGGCTTTCACATCCAACACCTCGCGATATCCAATGGTGCTGATCGTACCTTCGCTTTCCCCGTGGGCGCGGGCATCCCAGGCAAGGACTCCATATCCATGTTTGGCGATCATGGCATACACCCATTCAGGTCGGTTGTCGCCGTAACCATGTGCCAGCAGGATCACAACCCCTTTGCGCTCATCATCTGGCGGGGTATACCACGCTGAAAGCCGAATTCCATCCTCGGTTAGCAGGTCCACGCTTCTAAAATCGATATTCTCTTTTACGAGTGTGTATCCCGGAGGCACGATCCGCGGCGGATGCAGGACATCATACACACCCATGCCGCCTAAAACCAAAAGACTGATACCAGCCAGCAGCAGCACTCTGCCTGAAATTTTCAAAACAAAACCCAATTGCTGACGGAGGTCCATTTTTACCCCAGCACAAAATTATCGATCAACCTCGTTTTGCCGATCAGCACCGCCATTGAAAGCAGGGTTTTCCCCTTCACCACATCCAACTCTTCGAGGGTGTTGTAATCGGCACAGGAGACGTACTGCACCTGTGCAAGCGGCTCGGTACCGAGCACTTCCTTCATTTTCTCGCGCAAGACCTCAGCATCCCGCTCACCCGTTTGATACATTTCCTTGGCAGCGGTCAGGGCGCGGAATAAGATCGTTGCCGCCTGACGGCTTTCCCCTTCAAGATATTTGTTTCGGCTCGACATCGCCAACCCATCTGCCTCGCGCACGGTGGAGCAAACCACCACTTCGAGGGGAAAATTCAAATCCCACACCATCTGACGGATGACCGCCACCTGTTGTGCATCCTTTTGACCAAAATAAGCCTTGTGCGCCTGAGTTGCATTGAACAACTTCGCCACGACCGTGGTCACCCCTTTGAAATGGGTTGGCCTCATGGCCCCTTCCAGCGGACGGGTCATCGCTTCCACCTCAACCCAGGTCTGGTAGCCCGTCGGGTACATGATCTCAGGGGTGGGAGTCCACACCAAATCCACGCCGAAAGGCTCGATCAAGCTCAAATCGCGTTCAAGGTCACGCGGATACTTGGCGAGGTCTTCGTTCGCCCCAAACTGGGTTGGGTTAACGAAGATGCTGACCACCACATGGTCACACTCCGCTTTTGCACGGCGGATAAGGGAAAGATGCCCCTCGTGCAGATATCCCATCGTTGGAACCAGACCCACCGTCCCGTTGAAAGAGAGGCGAGCGGCTTTCAATTCGTCTAGACTAATTATTGTCTTCATACTATTATCCTACTCTCCCCTGTGCTTTGGGGGCTTGACAGGCTAGAAACTTTGTTCTACACTCTACTTACCAAATTAGATATAAGGAGAAAAAATGGCATACTCACACACCAACTCAAAAGGTACCACCTACTTCCTGCACCAGAAAGGCAAGATGTTCTTCTTCTCCAAAGAGGTCAAGGAAGGCGCGCTGGATGCTCTTCCCGCTGGATACACCGTTTCTGAAATGAAGACAGGCATGCTCGTCCTCAAGAGAATCGTTGCTGAAGGCGAAGCAAAGCCCGCGGAGACAGATCAACCTGCCTCATAAAGTATAACTCTGTTCGACACAACCGATTGTTCTTTTAGATAAAAAGGAGCCTATTATGACACGTAAACAAGCATCTAAAAGCCTTGAAGCGAAAGCGGGGATGACATGCCAACACTAAACCGCGTCCAATTGATTGGCCGCCTGGGCAGAGACCCGGAAAGCAAGTTCACCCCTACAGGCAAAAAAGTGACCACCTTCAGCGTTGCGATCAGCAATCGTTGGAAAGACAGAAACGGTGAAATGAAAGAATCCACCGAATGGGTCAACATAGAAGCCTGGGAGCGTCTTGGAGAGGTTTGCCAGGAATACCTGCACAAAGGAAGCCTGGTTTTTCTCGAAGGACGCCTGAAAACCGAAAAATACGAAGAAAAGGGCGAAACAAGGTATTACACCAAGGTTGTACTTCAAAGCCTTGAATTCCTTGATAAACGCCCAGCCGAGGAACCCATGATGGCCGTGGAAGAAGACCCCGGCGATTACGAGGCCTAGTCAATAAAAAGGACAGCTGTCAAAAGACGGCTGTCCTTCTTTTTACCTGTAACATTTTCGATCTCTGGGGATAATATATGTAAATGGTCGTTAACTTTCACGAACTGTACAAAAAATATGCCCAGGATGTGCATCGCTTTGCCTACTGGCTTTGTGGAAACGAACAGGAAGCAGAGGACATCACCTCTGAAACCTTCATTCGTGCCCTCACCGCCGCCGAAAATATCCGAGCGGAAACCGTAAAAGGTTACTTGTTGACCATTGCCCGCAACCTTGCCCTCAAAAAGCTCAAACAAGCCAAACGGATCACCGACCTGACCACAAACCTGCCCGCCGCCTTTGAAGGTCTTGATCGAACGGTTGAGACAAGGCTCAGCCTGCAAGGCGTCATGCAATTCCTGCAATCCCTGCCAGAAGTGGACCGTGCCGCACTGCTCATGCACATTCAAGAGGATCTCCCGTATGAGGAAATTGCCCGGGCACTGGGAATTTCGGTGGCTTCTGCCAGGGTCAAGGTCCACAGGATGCGAATCAAATTGAACGAATATCGAATGAAAACAGAGGAATCCGCCCCATGAAAATTACACGCGATGTCATCACCGATCTCCTGCCTGTATATCTTTCAGGCGAAGCCAGCCAAGATACCAAAGCGCTTGTGGATGCATTTCTGAAAGACGACCCTGAATTCTCAAAACTCGTCAGAGAGAACGGCGCCATTCTCCCTGAAAGTCAAATCAACCTATCAAAGGAAAATGAAATGGATACACTTCTCAAAACCCAAAAGCTGTTACGTCAGCGTTCGACCTATATGGCATTTACCATCCTCTTCACACTTCTGCCCCTCTCATTCTACATTGATGCACAAGGCATGCATTGGATGTGGACAGACACGCCGATCAACGCTGCGATCTTTGCAGGCTTCGCGATCATCTTTGGATTTCAATATTGGAGAATCTCACAAAAATTAAAAGGCTCCGACCTGTAAACTAAGTAAGTACTGAATTCAATTTCAGTAGAAATTCGCCCTTGCATTTTGCAAGATTTGTGGGAAAATATCGTTGCTCCAGTCAGGGTGCCCCCCTCACCCTGACTGGAGCATTTTTATTTCCATTTACACGAGATGTTTCAAAATCGCCAGTGTTTCAGCTTTTCCCCCGGTACCGTTCTCTCCACCCGGGCCCACACAAGAGGGACAACCATCTTTGCAGGCACACTGCTCCACCAACTCACAGGCACGCTGCATTAATTCATCATGTATTTCAAATAATTTCTGGCTGAAGCCAATGCCCGCAGGAACAAGGTCGTAGAGGACAACAGAGGGCTGTCCGTTCACCGCAGACCATGCGGGGTCGGTGTGAGTACCCAGATCGCGCGGATCGCACATAAGGAAGAGCGGTGCAAGGTTGCCCAATACAAACCCGAGCCCGGCCAACCCGCTGCGGATGCGGACATTTTGCTCCACTTTTTTATGGCAGCTTGGGCAAAGTGTGGTGAGGTTTTCCAAACGGTTGGCCTGCTCACGATCAACACGGCCCTCGCGAACAAACGAGCGAAATGGGATTTTATGATGGACATCATGCTCGCGAACAGTTTCCACCGCGCCGCATACCTGACATTTGAACTGGTCCCGTTTTCTGACGGCGAGTCGTATCTTTTGCCAATCTGGGCCGTAATCGTTGGGGTCATTGGTCCACACACCGGCATCACGCAGGCTGTTCACGGCTTCTTCAGAAAGCGAAAGCCAATAGCCTGTGGTCTGTAATTCGGAGGGCGGCATATCGAGCGGTTCCTGCCCCAAATTTTCATACGTAAACCAGCGGATCTTGCGAAACCCAACCACCTGAGTAGTGACTTGGATCTCGCCAAATGCTTTCACGCCGCCAGGCACAATTGCCTGTTCTGCTTCGCCCAACACTTCGATCTCTGAATTCTTTTGTGCCTCGGTGTAATAATCCAAACCCACAGGTACAAGTTGGGCGATACGGTTTTCAATGTTGTATTCCTGCACAAAATATTGCTGGGCTTCATGCATGTAGATCGCCCCCGGGTGAACCATCCAGGCGGCTGATTCGCCATCCACGGTTCCGATGGTCAAGGGCCTTCCATCCTCCGTTATGCTTTGCAACACCACTCCCTGCGGCGAAGCCGAACGCAATGAAATATTGGCAGCAGGGTATTGGTCTTTCATCCAATAATATTTTTCGTTGGAAAGGTGAACCTCACCGTTCGCAAGCAGAAAGCGAAGGTATTCATCCAGCAGTTCATCAGAGATGCTGCCAAACCCCTCACCTTGTTGAAATGGCAGTTCAAAAAGGGCGCAGCGCAAATGCTCCAACAAAATCAACAGATGATTCGGATTCACCAACGCCCGTTCCGGTGACCTGCCGAAAAAATATTCGGGATGGTGTGCAAGGAATTGATCAAGCGGATTGGGGGATGCGACCAACACCGATACCGCAGGATCATCCCCCCGCCCCGCCCGACCCGATTGCTGCCATGCGCTGGCGATGGAACCCGGATACCCGACAAGGATTGCCGCACCAAGCCCGCCAATGTCAATTCCCAGCTCAAGCGCATTGGTTGCCACGACGGTTTTTACGGAGCCATCCCGCAGTCCCTGCTCGATCTCGCGGCGTTGGTGCGGAAGATACCCTGAACGATATCCCCGAACTTGATTTACCGTGGACGATTGAAGGTTGGCGATCGGCGATTGAAGATAGGTGAGGATGATCTCTACACTGCGGCGCGTTCTTGCAAACACAACAGACTGGATGTTGTGATTAAGTAAATCTGTCGCCAGGCGTACACTTTCAAGCAGGGAGCTTTTTCTCAACCCCAGGGCGGCATCGGTGATGGGCGGATTGTAGATGATAAAGTGACGCTCACCGCGGGAAGAGCCGTCATTGTCTATCAGTTCAACTTCCTCTTCGATCAAACGCTCTGCCAGCTCTTTCGGGTTACCGATGGTGGCCGAAGCCAGAATGAATTGCGGTTGTGCGCCGTAGAAATTCGCCACCCGCTTCAACCTGCGGAGCACATTGGCGACATGCGAGCCAAAGACACCACGATAGGTGTGTCCCTCATCAATGACGATGAATTTCAAGTTGGAGAAAAAGTCGCTCCAATTTGCGTGGTGCGGAAGAATCCCCGTATGGAGCATATCTGGGTTCGAAAGAACAATGCGTGCCGTTTTGCGGATGGCAGGACGGTTGGCTTGCGGGGTATCACCATCATAAATTGCAGGTGATATGTTCCAGGTCTCAGGTTTCAGGTTTGCAAGCGTGGATAGTTGATCCTGCGCGAGGGCTTTGGTGGGGAAGAGATACAGCGCGCGCGCTTCAGGGTTTTGAAGCATGGCCGCAAGGACAGGCAGGTTGTAGGCAAGGGTCTTTCCGCTGGCCGTGCCTGTGGAAAGGATGATGTGTTTCCCAGCCCGTGACCATGTCCATGCGGAGAGTTGGTGGGAGTAAAGTTGGTCAATACCACGGGTGGATAATGCCTCTCGAAGCGGAGCAGGCACATCGGTCGGGATGGGATGCGTTTGCGCGGGGCGCGGAGGGGAGGTTTGCCAAGCAAAAAAATTCGGGGCAGTTTGCTCATCCCGTTTCCAGAAATCGAGTAGAGGTTGAATGGTATTCAAAGGATTCAATTATGGTTCTTCACCTGCGCTGTGCAGGGAGCGGAATGCCCATGCGCCCAACCCGAACGGAACCCAAAATGTAACTGTGCGATAGGCAATGGTGATGACGACCGCCTGACTCCAGTTGACATTGAGCGAAGACAATGCCACCGGCATGAGTCCTTCCACAACGCCAATACCGGAAGGGGTGGGCGAAACAATGAGAAAAAGATATGCGATGGAAAACCCGGCAATAATCGTACCTGTTGAAAATGGAACTTCAAAGGAAAGAAATGAACAGACCAGAATGCACATCAGCAAGATTTTATCCAGGAGCCCCCACAGAATGGGTCTGACCAGAACGGCTGGCCTGCCTGTCAACCCTGAGAAACCTTCTGCAACTTCATGGGCAAATTCACGTGCGCGAATTTCACTGAGGTATTCGCGTTTGAGGAACGGCCTGACAATGCCATTGATAAAACGCACCATTTTGGCAAGCAGGTTTCCAAGCTTTTGTTCCGAACGATATCCAAGGTACAAAATGAAAGCATAAGACACGGCAATTCCCAGCATGAAAAGTGATGCGGAAATTTCGCTGGCATCCAGATCGTTACGGCGGACAAGCACAAGCAACCCCAATGCCAGCACACAAAGAAAAGCAGCATGGTCAAGTGAGAGGAAGAGCGCAGCCGCCACAGTAACGCGGCCCGCAGGATGGCCGCGTCTGCGGGCTTCGGCGGCAAAGAGAGCCACTCCACCCATTCCTGCAGTAGGTGCGACGATGTTGATGAAATTGGCGGCAGCGGCAATGCGGCTCAGTGCAAGGATGGATTCATCAAGCCCAAGCAGGCGGTATACCGATTTATACATACGCCCCGTGGTAAGCAGCCAGGCCATTTGAATGAGAATTGCCAGAAGAAAATATCCCAGGTGGGCCTTTCGCAAAGTAAACAGGATGGTTTCAAGTTCGCCAAAGCTCAGCACGACCACGGCAATGCCGAGGAAGAGCACAACAACAAGGAATAATTTTTTCATCGCAAATGATTATACACTTCGGATGGAACAAAAAACGAACCCACCCAATCACACTTAAGGGGGGTTCGTCACTTTATTTACTTAAGATGATCAGCTTCGGCGTCTGCCGCCCACCAACGATACATAGTACAGTAATTGGAGGATGGCGGTTACAAGGCCTGCAACATAGGTCAAGGCAGCCGCGTTCAGAACGGCGTTGACTCCGCGCTTCTCTTCTTCGGTCTGGATGATGCCAGTTTCAGCGAGCAATCTCTTTGCCCGTGCAGAGGCGTCAAATTCCACGGGCAGGGTGGCCAGAGCAAAGACGGCACCACCGGCAAATATGATCACACCCAGCCAGGCCAACTGTGTGAAGTTGAGGAACAAACCGATCATGATCAGGATCCAGCCGAGGTTGGAGCCGATGTTGACGAGCGGTACCAGTGCCGAGCGGAAGCGAAGCGGAAAATACTCCTCGGCATCCTGCAAGGCATGGCCAAGTTCATGTGCGGCAATTGCCACTGAGGCCACGGAATTTCCATTGCCAACGCCTTGCGAAAGGTACAGGGTTTTGTCACGCGGATCGTAATGATCGGTAAGTTCTCCGCCCACACCACGAATCTGCAAGCCATACAAATTACCAGTGGACATTAACCGCTGTGCGGCTTGCGCGCCCGAAAGCCTGCTGCTGACGGGGACACGGCTCCATTTTGAATAGGCAGACCGGACATACCATGAAGTCAGCGCCATCAAGATGAAAGCTGGAAGCATATATATCAAGTAGGTTGGATTAAAGTAAAACATTTTTTCTCCTGCTATTATTACGTAAAACAGTTGTACCAGTTGTTCAAAGCAGTACGAAACCACTTTGCCAAATTATGGCTGTGTGGGAACGGCACTGGGTACTGCGGTGGGCATTGAGGTGGGGATCGGTGTGCCGTTGATCATTGCAAGCAAGGTTTCGATGGCGGCATCCAATTGCGGGTCGAGTTTGGCTTTGTAATCTTCTGCGGTCATTTCAACAAAGACATCCGGGGTCAGGCCGATTTCGTGAATGGTGTGTTCTTTTGGTGTCAACCACTTTGCAATGGTTATGCGCACAGCACCGTTGTCATTGCTAAGCGGAATCCAGTTTTGCACAGAACCCTTTCCATAAGACACCACCCCCACCAGTTTCGCACGGCCATAATCCTGCAAGGCGCCTGCCACAATTTCAGATGCAGAGGCGGAGCCTTCATTGATCAATACAACCATGGGAATGTTCGTATCGGTGGCAAGTCCGCCGGGGAGTACATCGTAGGTCGTGCGTTTGCCGTCACCATATTGTTCATAAAGAGCCACGCCATCCCCAACGAATTGGGAGATCACTTCCACAGAAGTTTGCAGGTATCCGCCGCCGTTATTGCGCAAATCAAGAATGATTCCCTTGGGGTTTTGCGCCATCAAGTCGGTGAGCGTTTCCAGCAATTCTGAAGTGGTTTTTGAGCCAAAGGTGGTGATCTGAACATAGGCAATATCGTTTTCAAGCATCTTGCCTGTGGCCGATTTGATGGTGATCTTTTCACGTACCACATCAAATTCGAGCAAGCCTTCCGCACCCTCGCGCAAAATGGTCAAGTGGACCGTTGTGCCTGCCGGGCCGAGAATTTTATTGCGTGCCACCTCGGCAATGGTGTCGGTCATGTCTTCGCCATCAATGGCAACCACCTGGTCACCGGGTTCAAGCCCGGCGCGTTCGGCGGGAGAGCCTGGCATGGGGCTGGTAATGGTGAGGTATTTAGTGGTGGTATCCACATAGGCGCCAATGCCTTCATATTCACCCTGCAGGCTGGAATTGGCCTGTTCATAGGTGGATGGGTCCATATAAGTGGAGTGTTTGTCACCCAAAGCTTGCATCATGCCGTTGATGGCACCACGCATCAATGCAAGGTCATCCACAGGTTGATCGACATAATTTTCATGGATGATGTTCCAGGCTTCCCAGAACGGAGCAAAAAGGGTTTGAACCTCTGACGGGGTGGCGTTTTGCTGTTCGGGGGAAGCGGTCGGCGCACTGGCAACAACCGGCGCCTCAAACCCCGGCAGGCTGGGCAGCCCCGCCATTTGTGCGATCTGCCCGGTTACGAATCCACCCGCAAACGCACCCAATACGAGCACGATCACGGCCAATGCAGCGAAAACATACTTTAAAGTGTTGTCATTATTCACAGATGCCTCCAAATTTGGCTAACTAAGTGGAAAGATACCACTCGGGGATTAATGTTTGCTGAAATCTTTGTACGATTTGTGTAAGAGGGCTTTTCCCCCATCGGTAACGGAAGTTATTCCTGCCCGCCTTTTTCCAGTTCTTCGATCTTTTTGCGCAGTTCCCGAAATTCCTCATCCTTGTTTTTCACGTTCGGGGCAAGCGATTTACTCAGGGTTTCCAACATGCTGCGGCCTTTCTGCCCGGAGGTCATGAATCCGCGCACGATGCCGTACATGACGAAATTGATTCCAACGATGACCACAATGAACAAAAGTGCGGCGATGGTCTTTGATTCCATTATTGTGCCTCCAAAATATTTTTCAGATCCTGCCAGTCGGTGAAATACGCGTCGGCGTCATCCACGCTCCAGGTGCCGTCGCAAAGGATGCTGAACATGCCGCGTTCGCGGGCGGCGCGGGTGGTGCGGCGCAGGTCGTCTATCATCACACAGCGCGAGGGGTCACTTTCACCTGCGATCTTCATGGCGATGTCGAACGACTCGGGCATGGGTTTGCAATACGGCGCGACGGTGGTCACATCAACAATATCGGAGAAGAGGTCGCGCAGGTTGAGGGCGGTCAGCACTCTTTCGGCGTGGGGAATGTCTGCGTTGGTGAAGATCAGGTTGCGGGTCGGGAGCGATGCGATGACTTCGCGTTGAATCGGGTTTGGGGTGAGGTAATTGCCGAGGGGCAGGTCATGCACGTAAGCCAGAAAATCCGCAACATTGATATCGTGATGTTTTTCCAGCCCTTTCAATGTGGTTCCATATTGCATGTAATATTTTTCGCGCAAAGCGGGGATCTCATCCTCAGGGATGCTCATGCGTTCGCGCATAAATTCGTTCATGCGTTGTTTGATGGCGAGCCACAGATTTGTAGTGGACGGGTAGAGGGTATCGTCGAGGTCGAAGAAGATGGTGGTAAATTTCATTCGGCGATTATACCCGCCTCCAATTTGCGCAAACTGCAAGCGGTTATAATCGCGTCATGCCTATTCGTCTTTTATCCTCTGAGGTCGCTTCGCAAATTGCGGCGGGTGAAGTGGTGGAACGCCCCGCTTCGGTCGTTAAAGAATTAACTGAAAACGCGCTGGATGCGGGTGCGAAAAGCATTTCCATTTCGATCGAAGATGCAGGGCGGACTCTGGTTGAAATTGCAGATGACGGACACGGGATTCCTGCGAACGAGTTGGAACTCGCTGCGGCGCGTCATGCGACCTCGAAACTGGTTCAGTCCGAAGACCTGTTCCACATCCAGACATTGGGCTTCCGAGGCGAGGCGCTGGCTTCGATCGGTTCTGTCTCGCACATGACCATCACTTCGCGGGTGGCAGATGCCGCAGAAGGTGCGCGCCTGAAAGTGGATGGCGGCATTGCAGGCAAGGTTGAAAAAGTTGGCGCACCCGTGGGCACGACCCTGCGCGTGGAAAATCTTTTTTACAACGTGCCTGCACGTTTGAAGTTTTTGAAAACCGATGTGACCGAGCGCCGCGCCATTGATGCGCTGGTCACGCGCTATGCGCTGGCATACCCGAATGTGCGTTTCAAAGTGACCGACGGAAAACAAGTGACATTGCAAACCGCTGGTGATGGAGACAGGCGTTCGATCCTTGCGGCGTTATACGGTGTGGACGTGGCAAAGCAGATGCTTGAAGTGATGGCACAGGATGATGGGCTGTCTCTCACGGGTTTTATCAGCCCCACGTCGCTGACCCGCTCGAACCGCAAAGAGATCACCTTCTTCGTCAATGGGCGCTGGGTGCAGGATTATTCATTGACCACCGCCTTACTGCAGGCTTATCACACCCTGCTGATGGTGGGACGCTACCCACTGACAACATTGTTTCTGGAGGTTGATCCAGAAGATGTGGATGTGAACGTCCACCCGACAAAGGCGGAAGTACGTTTTCGAAGCCAGGACAAGGTCTTCAGTTTTATTCAACGCTCGGCGCGTAAAGCCCTGCTGGCCTACACGCCTGTGGCTTCGGTCTCCCCGCAATTATGGGGCGGATCAAAACCCGCGTCCTCTGAAGGCAGAGAGATGGGGATCGATTGGTCGATTGGGCATGATGATGAGTTACAGGTTACAGGTTCCAAGTTGCAGGTTGAAAATGAAACTTCGTCCAGCACGCAACCTGCCAACCTGCCCCCTTCAAACGTTCAACCTGCAACCTTCAATACCGTTCCCCTGCTGCGTCTCATCGGTCAGATCGGCTCGACCTACATTGTGGCGGAAGGGCCAGACGGATTGTATTTGATCGACCAACATGCGGCGCATGAGCGGGTTTTGTTCGAAAAATTGATGGCACAACACGATAAAAAAACGATTCCATCACAGGCCTTGCTCACGCCCGAAATCGTGACACTACCTCCGCAATCGGCAAAGGCGCTGATGCCGCAACTGCCGTTTTTGAATCACTTCGGCTTTGAGGTGGAGGAATTCGGCGCGAATACCTTTCAAGTCCGCGCCATGCCTGCCTTGTTTGCGGGCGGTGACCCTGCATCTGCGCTGCGGGCATTGGTGGAAGATTTCGAAGAAGATGAAGCGCCCCTGCAATCTGAGGTGGAAGCAAAACTGGCGGCGCGGGTTTGCAAACGGCTGGCGGTCAAAGGCGGGCAGACTCTCACCACCGAAGAACAGCGCGCGCTGTTGAATGACCTCGAAGCCTGCGCTTCCCCGCGCACCTGTCCGCATGGCAGGCCGACGATGATCCACTTGTCGGTGGATGCGCTGGAACGTCAATTTGGGAGAAGAGGGGCGAGGTAATCATGGGTTGCTTGCTAAATTTGTAAGGTGGACATAAATATTTATTGAATGGGCTACAATGGAGATATGAAACAGCTGGCGGAAACCATCACAGCCACCGATGCAGAGATCATCCTTGAAAACATCCATGCCATGATCGCACTGGTTGAAAAAGAAGGATTGTTGATTTCATGGAACCGCGCATTTGAAGCATGCAAAAAGTTATTTCCGCAGGCAAAAACATTGGGGGATTTTTTCGCACCAGACGACAGAGATCTGATCATTTCGAAATTAAATTCACGAGCCAGAGAACATTGGATCATCAAACTCCCCCTGCCTGCAGGCAGAAGTGAAGTTGTCATTCAATGCGATTGTCATCTGGTACCGCTGGCAAACGGACAAATGGTTTTTATTGCCGAGGAAATCCACCTTGATTCCGCATTTCAGGAAGTGGAACGGCTGAACAGACAGGTCAAATTATTTAAAATCGAGAGTGAGCAAAGCAAAAAGCTCGCACGCCGAAAGCAGGTGGAGATCGAAGGAGTGATGGCTCAGGCGCGTGAAGTAGCCGAAACCGATGCACTGACCTTTCTGCCAAACCGCCGCACCATCATTCGTGAATTACAGGATGAATTCATCCGCGCAGAAAGATATCAGAATCAATTTTCGATCTCGATCGTGGATGTGGATCATTTCAAAACCATCAATGATACCCACGGACACATGACAGGTGATGAAGTGCTCCGTCAAATCGCAATCCATTTACGCGACCATGTACGCCACCCTGATGTAGTCGGTCGTTACGGCGGCGAAGAATTCCTCATCCTGCTGCCGAATTCAGGTCAAAAAGCTGCTGAAGAACAGGCATCACGGTTGTGTCAGTTGGTCCGAGAGATGAAGGTCGTGATCAGTAATGGGGAGGTATTGAATGTGACGGTCAGTATCGGTGTGGCACAGCTAAAACACAGTGAAGAAACCTGGGATTCCCTGCTCAACCGCGCCGATAACGCCATGTACGAAGCCAAGAGCAAGGGACGAGACGGCTGGGCCGTGGCAGAATAACAAACGAAACCAAGCCGCCTCGCGCGGCTATTTTTTTATCTCCCCATTTGTGCTAAACTTAACGAACATTTCTTATATTTTGGAGTTTCCATGCTGACCCTTGCAGAAAAAATCCTTTTTGTCTTTGCAACACTCGTTTCGTTGTACTTCACCTACAAAGGTGTGATGAAAATTGTCGGGCATATCTCAAGTGGGCAGGGCAAGGCAGATTGGTCACTCTTATGGAAACGGATTGGTGACCTCATCGTTAAGGTGGGGCTGTTCCAACCCGTTTTTCGTTTCAGGCTCGGACCCAGCATTCTGCATGCGCTTATCGGCTGGGGTTTTCTTTCCTTCCTCCTCATCAACCTTGCGGATCTGATCTACGCATTTACCAATTACAAATTACTGGAACATCTGGGAATTTTTGGCGATGCCTACCGCCTGCTCGCGGACATTGCAAACGTCGCCATCATCGTCGGCATTCTGGCGATGGCGTTCCGCCGCTTCATCCTTCGACCTGCGACTCTGTCCACACGTGAGACGACATTGCTCAACCCGAAAGCACGGACTGGCATCATGCGTGATTCTGCGATCGTTGCCACGTTCATCTTCGTCCACAACACCATGCGCTTTTTGGGAGAATCGTTTGGGGTGGCGTTGGCAGGTCACTCTGACAGATGGCAACCAAGCATCTCAGCAGCGGCAGGTTTATGGTCAGGGGTGGATGCGAGTGTTTTGGTCGCGGGGGAACATATCGCATTCTGGCTGTCCATTGGTGCGGTCGTCGCATTCCTGCCTTATTTCCCGTATTCAAAACACATTCACCTGTTCTTCGCGCCTTTGAACTTTGCTTTGAAGCCTGAAAGAAAATCGATCGGTGAATTAAGTTACATCAACCTCGACGATCAATCCATTGAGCAATTCGGCGCGGCAAAGATGAAAGACCTCGGCTGGGAGCAGATCATGGACAGCTACGCCTGTATCATGTGCTTCCGCTGTCAGGAAGTTTGCCCCGCATACAATACGGGCAAGTTGCTCTCCCCTGCCGCGCTGGAGATCAACAAACGCTATCACTTCAACGGCGGCGGCACGACCGATGTCGCCATGACCGAACTTATCAGCGAAGAAGCGGTCTGGGCATGCACCTCATGCGGCGCCTGCGTGGACATTTGCCCCGTGGGCAATGAACCGATGCGCGACATTCTCGATATCCGCCGCAACCTATCCATGATGGAAAGCGCCTTCCCCAAACAATTGGAGACCGCATTCAAAGGCATGGAGCGCAACCAGAATCCGTGGAATGTTTCGCAAGGCGACCGCATGAAATGGGCCGAGGGCATGAATGTGCCCACCATTGAGCAAAATGCCGAGCCCGAAATTTTATGGTGGGTGGGCTGCGCCCCTGCAACAGACAGCCGCGCACAAAAAACTGCACAAGCCTTTGCAAAAATCCTTAATACAGCGGGTGTCAACTATGCTGTACTTGGAAAGAATGAATCCTGCACAGGTGATTCTGCCAGGCGTGCAGGCCGTGAAGATATTTTCTTCGGGCTGGCCTCTCAAAACGTTGAGATATTGAATGAGGTTGCGCCGAAACGCATCGTGACAACCTGTCCGCATTGTTTGCACACCATTAAGAACGAGTACCCTGCCTTTGGTGGAAATTACCAAGTCATCCATCACACACAATTGATCAATGAATTGGTCGGTTCAGGGAAGATCTCGATGAACCTTGAAGGCGACAACATGAAGATCACCTTCCATGACCCGTGCTATTTGGGGCGGCACAACAAGGTCACTGATGCGCCGCGCGACACATTGAGATCAGCAGGCGTTGAAACAGTGGAAATGCCGCGCAATTCAGCCAAATCGTTCTGTTGCGGTGCAGGCGGTGCGCAGATGTGGAAAGAGGAGGAACAAGGCTCAGCGCGTGTGAATATAACGCGCTTCAACGAAGCAAAAGCGACAGGCGCAAGCACTGTGGCAGTAGGATGCCCATTCTGCCTCACCATGATGACCGACGCAGCAAAAGGCGATGGTGGAGAAATACAGGTCAAGGATGTGGCGGAGATCGTCGCAGAAAGATTAAAGTAAAAAGTAACCGCAAACGGAGATGACCTGAAAAATCATCTCCGTTTATATTTACCCCAAAACCGAGGGTCGAGCATGAAAAGCATTGAACGCAGGAATGGATATCTCTATCTTGAATATGCCGAACCATATACATTTGAGAACTTCATTACCATCTCGAAACAAGTATTCGAAACCTGCAAGGCCGAGCATTATCAAAAAGTACTGGTTAATGTATCCGAAATGACGGGGAAGGTAAAAGCGTTGGAGCGTTTCGAGATCGGGGTGCAGGGCGCTTTAATCTTCCGCAACAAGGTGAAGATCGCCGTTCTATACCGCGCGGAGGAAATCGACTGGTTCGCTGAAACTGTCAGCGTCAATCGCGGTTTGAATGCCCGCATATTCAGCGAGATGGAAAAAGCAATGGAGTGGCTGGGGGTAGGTTGAAAAGTAACCAGAGACAGCGGGCGGGCAGAAATGTCCGCCCTTTTCTTTCTTCCTTCTTCTTTCTTCATCCGTTCCCGTTTATAATCCGCCCAACAAACTTTACAGGAGAGAGAGTTCATGCCCAACAAAAAGAAGGGTACGATTGCGCTTCCCCTAGAAAAAGATGAAATCATCAAAGATTACCGCCTTGCCTATCAAAGCAGGCAGGCTTCAATTATCGGCAGGCGTGAAGTTTTGAGCGGCAAGGCAAAGTTCGGCATTTTCGGCGATGGAAAAGAGATCGCCCAGCTTGCCATTGCCCGCGCCTTCCAAAAGGGCGACTGGCGTTCTGGATATTATCGCGATCAAACCTGGATGTTCATGCTTGGCGTGATGAGCATCCAGGAATTTTTTGCGCAGCTGTACGCGCACGGCGATGTCACCTACGACCCCGCCAGCGCGGGGCGGCAAATGAACGCCCACTTCGCATCGCGCAATCTTTATCCAAACGGCACATGGCGCCCGCAAACACAGATGTACAACACCGCGTCAGATATTTCCCCTACCGCCGCGCAAATGCCGCGAGCCGTAGGGTTTGCGTATGCCTCGGTCATGTATCGCAACATCAAAGAACTGCAAGATCAAAAAGATTTTTCGATCAACGGCAACGAGATCGCCTTTGCCACCATCGGCAATGCATCCACATCTGAAGGCTTGTTCTGGGAAGCAGTCAATGCCATTGGCGTATTGAAAGCGCCCGCCATCATCACCGTGTACGATGATGGCTACGGAATCTCCGTCCCCAATCAATTTCAAATGGTCAAGGAAAATATCGGTGCGCTGCTCAAGGGCTTTGAGCGCGACCCATTCACGCCACCCGACAAAGTGCAAAACGGATACGACCATTACACCGTCCGCGCGTGGGATTACACCGCCCTCGTCGAAACCTACCTCACCGCCGCTGAGATCGCCCGCGAATATCACATCCCTGCGCTCGTGCATGTCATTGATGTGACCCAGCCACAGGGACATTCCACATCGGGCAGCCATGAGCGCTACAAAACACCAGAGCGACTCAAATGGGAGGAAGAATTTGACGGACTCAAAAAGATGCGCGCTTGGATGATCACAAACCGAGTCATCTCTGCGCCCGAGCTTGATTCTGTTGAAAAGGAAGATTACGCCACCGTGGAAGGATTCCGCAAAGCCGCATGGGATGCCTACCTCGCCCCCATCACCGAAGAGCGCAACCAAGTGTTGGACATGCTCGACGAGATCGCGCCCACCTCGAACCATGTCTACGAGTTGAGACTGATTCGGGATCGGCTGGCGACTCTCCCGTCGTATTCGAGGCGTGACATCCATTCGATCGTGCATGAAGCGCTGAGATTGCTGCGGGACGAATCGCATCCATCGAAGCAGGTCCTCATCCAATGGAAGCATGAGAACGACAGCGTGAACGTGGAGCGTTACGGTTCGCATTTGTATTCTGGCACAGCGATGAAAGTGAGCGAGGTCAAGCCTGAGTATTCTGAATCATCGCCGACCATGTTCGGCTTCGAGATCATGAATGCCGCCTTCGATGCCGCGCTGACAAGAGACCCGCACATCATTGCCTTTGGTGAAGATGTGGGCAAACTCGGCGATGTGAATCAGGGCTTCAAAGGGATGCAGGAAAAATACGGCGAGTTCCGTGTGACCGATACAGGCATCCGCGAAGCGACGATCATGGGGCAGGCAATCGGCATGGCAATGCG
>DAOQID010000049.1:0-28704 GCA_035339375.1 Anaerolineales bacterium
CGGTGACTGATTCAGGTCGGCAATCAATTGATAGGGTTCCGTGGAAGTTACCAACGCCATATTAAAGCGCATCCAGTCACCGCCGCGGGCGCGGTTATTGTGCCAACTGCGCAACATGCTGAAAAAGTCAGAGCGGAAAGGTGAAGTAAACATCCGCTCTACTTCATCCATCGCCAGCAATAATTTAATGTCTGGTAATTCCTTTAATAAATGTTTTGTCACATAATTAGTAGTCTTCTGCACCTGCCCCAGTGGATTCTTCCAGAACTCCTCGGTGCGGTCTTCCACTTCAAATTCCCACGATAAAAGGCTGCAAAACTGACGATAAAAAATATCCGCGCTTTCGATGGCAGAGTTTTCGATCATCTGGAAATCAATAAAGGCGGTCTTCATCCCGCGCCCACTCCCATCTGCCATCAGACGGTTGAGCAACGAACTCTTGCCCATCTGGCGCGGTCCCTTGATGGTGACAGTCACCCCGTTTGCATCAAGCATGGCTTGCATCGCTACATAATCGGTCTCACGTTCTATATAGAACGGCGATTGATGCGGCATCGTACCTTCGGGCGATCCCAGATCACGCGACGGGATATTGGCGAAGGCGGTTGGGATTTCATCCAAGGTGGGTGCTGTTGCTTCAGTGTGAGTAATCTTGCTCGGTAAATTTCCACCTGAAACAGCACGGCTCAATTCTGCGATCAAACGCGGGGTGTCAGTTTCACTATCCCACAATGCCCACTGCAATGGATTTAGGTAGGCGCTGATCGGATACACCAAAGGCTCGTTATACGCCAGTCGCACAGGCAGAATGGCGGGCTTGCCATGAGACTTCCCGTGATGATGCGCGGTTTCAATTTCCGCGATCACCATTTCACTATGGACTGAATTTTCAGAGAGAAAAATAATCAGGTAATCTGATTCTTTGATTGCAGTCTGGATTCGTTCCGCCCATTTTTCCCCTACCTGAATGGTTGTGTCTATAAAAACATCGTGATCATGGCGCAAGGCTTCAAATACTGCCGTGGCAACTGGTGTATCTGGTTCTACATTGCGTTTGTAGCTGATGAAAATCTTTGCCATGCGACTGATCCCTTATCTGGCTGATGTCTGAATTCGAAAGATTATACTACCGCGAAAGACGGTGCGTCACGCCAGACTTAATTAGAATTACCTGACTTGCCTGGAATGACGCATTCCTGTCTGTTACGAATCAAACCCCAACCCGAGTGCATCCAAGATCTTCAACCATAGATTTCTTTGCCCGCCATTATCGTCAGCGCGATTCAAAGACCATCGTGTGAAGTTGACGATCGGGGAACGAAATGGCTCAGGCGGGAACGGAAACGGTTTCGATTTCACCATTTGCAATTCGGTGCGTTCGGTCTTTTTGCCATCCAACAGATCCAACATCACTTGCGCGCCAAAGCGTGATGCGCCAACACCCAGACCCGTGTAGCCCATGGCATAGGCCAACTTCCCACCATAAGCCTGACCCCAAAACGCAGTGTAGCGTGAACAAGTATCGATCACTCCACCCCAGGCGTGTGTGAAACGCAGACCGGTCAACTGCGGGAAGGTTTGGAAAAAATGCTCCGCCAAACGAGCAAAAGTTTCGGGGCGGTTTTCCAAGTGCGGAGCTACTCCGTTGTTCTGGTAATAAATGGCATCGTATCCGCCCCACAAAATCCTGCCATCGGCAGTCGTGCGGTAGTAATGGAATTGATTCCCATTATCGCTCACACCTTCGCGTCCATGCCAGCCGATCGCATCGCGCTGTTCCTTTGAGAGCGGTTCGGTCATCAGCACATAATCGTAAACAGGAACCACATAAAAAGAAAGCCGTTTCAGCAAAGGCGGAAACGCATTCGTGGCAAGCGCCACACGTTTGGATTCGACCTGTCCGTATGATGTTTTGACGAGAATCGAATCGCGCTTCTCTTCCAGACTCGTAACCTGTGTGCCCTCAAACAAGCGGACACCAACCTCCAGGCACGCTCGCCTCAAACCCCAAACCAATCGTGCAGGGTTGACCATTGCCACAGACGAATCATGGATTGCAGCAAGATAAGTCGGTGAATTAACCCGGGCGCGGATCTGCTCACGATCGAGGAATTGAACATGCTCTCCATACTCTGCAGAATGTTCGGCTTCCTCGCGCAACTCTTCGATCTGGTATTCTTCATTGGCAATATTGATCTCGCCTGAACGTATGAAATCACAATCAATATTAAATTGCTTGATCGTGGCTTCGATTCCATCCAGATTTTTATGCCCCAGCTCAATGATCTTTTTTAGCTCTTTGGGCCAGCGGTTCAACCCATTTTGAAAGGAATGGGTCAGCGATGAGGCGACGAAACCGCCATTTCGTCCGCTGGCGCCGATGCCTGTTTCCCCAGCTTCGAGAAGGACCACTTCACGAGATGGGTCGGCTTGCTTTGCTAGAAGGGCGGTCCACAAGCCTGTGAAGCCTGCACCGATGACAACAAGATCGGCTGTGATGCTTTCGGTCAAGGCCGAAGCAGGCTCCGGACGTGCCGGGTCATCCAACCAGAACGGCACGTGTTTCACATCCGCAAGAGATTTCAAGGTCTCAGGGCGCGGAGTGTTCGAGAAAATCATTAGGTCTCCATTTTCGCGGCATGGCCGCCTCGCAGTGAGTATGCAGGCCATGCTCATAGATTTGTTGTAGTTTACGCTGTAGATGGAGAGGAGTCAAATATCAAATTATTTCACAAGGGTTTCTTGCGGGTCATCGCGGTAAACAAACCGCCTAGGAAAATTGCGGCCACGCCAATGGCGGCGATCCCCATCATGTTTTCCCGTCTTTGTTCGGGGGTCAGGGTTGGGGTTGGTTCTGGCTCTGTAGTTTTGGCAGGCACCATGGTCGGGGTGGGGAATGTTTGGGGTGACTGGGCAAGTGTCGGTGCGGTGGATGCGCCGCCGGGGGCGGGTTGCGTCGCCCCTTTCAGCACCAGCAGTTTTTGTCCTGTGCGCAAATTCGTGTCGGTCAATCCATTTAACTGCTGAATTTGCTTAATGGTGGTGCCGTAGGAAATCGCAATGCTCCACAAGGTTTGGCCGTATTTGACTTCGTGATAGACATTGCCATCAGGCATGGCAGTGTTGAGAAAGACGGGAGCAACATTTTGCGGAAGCAATCCATTTTCAGCCGCAAGGGTTGCCATGCTTGAATAGGCGGCCTGGGTCATGGGGATGCCTGTGAGGTAAACAATGGCATCGTATTGCATCTGTCCGCTTTTGGTTTGAAGCGCGGTCTCAAGCACAATGACATACACATCTTCATCGGGCATTTTTGCGATGCCCACGCCAATATCGCTGCGCTCAAGAGACAGCATTGTGTTTTCGTGTTCGTCATCGCTCAGCCACATGGCTACGGCTTCGTCGGCATTGTGGGCGAATCCCCAGTTTTCAGAACGGTAGCCATCGAGTGAAATATCACCCGAAAGCGGATATCCGAGCGAAAGCAGCCACTGCCCAAGCGTAATGCCTTCGGGCCGCCAATGACCTTCCCTGCCTGCCGCAATGCCATCTGCTTCCATCTGACCGATTTGCATCAAAACAGGGTGTGCATTCAACGGTGCGATGCCGTGTGAAAGGCGCAGGTTGTTGACTCCTTCCATGATCTCAGCAGGCACAGGCGGGCGGTCAGAAGAGGGAGTCGGTGTTTCCTCGCTTTGAGCTGAGGGATGTGCGAATGCATCTGAAACCGAAAGGAAGCCAAGTGATAGAACAAAGGCTGCAAAGACTGTGATCAAAAAGGTTTGATTTTTCATATGCGCGAGTTTACAGAACTCATGGTCTCCATGAAGGGGCGTACCAGTCAAAATCGGTGGAAAGGCCCGGGGCTTGCAATATTTTCTGCTCCAGTGTGGCAAGGTCAATGAGGAACAAATGCCCGCCTGAAATGGAAGTGGTCTCCTCGACCAACAGGGTTCTGCCATTTGGAGAAAAAAGCAAACGACCAATGGTGGTGCCCGTATAAACCAGCGACTGGGTCTTTCCATCTCTGCTGATCACATGCACTTCGGCAATCGGCGAACCATCGGCGGAATTGCTGTAATGATTGAAGGCGATCAGCGAACTATCAGGCGACCACACCAACGGGTAGATCGATCCGCCTGCAAAACTGGTGAGGGCAACGGCATTGGCACCATCAGGCTCCATCACCTTGATGACATGGCCTTGAGTATTGTAATCAATTTCGTCGTAGGCCAGTAAACTGGCATCGGGTGAAGCAACGAATTGCGATTTGGACTGCTGGGTTTCAAACATCGGTTTGGCGGCTCCGTCACTGGCGCGCACGAGAAAAATATTCCCTGCATTGGAGGGCAATGCCGAGCGCATCAAAATATGATCGGTGTACCAGCCATCCATAATATAAGGCCGTCCTTCAACAGGCAGGTTCAGCGATACACTTTTCAGTTCTGAGCCATCACGGCGCACGACATACACATCTTCACCGCCCAATCCATCCAACGTGCGGAATGCGATCCAGGTGCCATCAGGCGACCAGAACGGCGGGTCAATGTATGCGAACTGCGCGATCGAAGTCCACGTGTTGGCGGCGGGGTCAAAGATCCATAGTTTCGTTGGAGTGCCATTGGACGAATCGGAATACGAAAAGGCGGCAAGTTTTCCATCGGGCGACCAGGACAAAGCGTTGATCGTAAAATTAAAAGCAAAAGGAACTGTCACAATTTGCATCGGCGGACAATTGGCCGAATCAAATACACAGATGCCTGAAACGCGTGCCAATTGAATGGATTGTCCTGCCTGCCGCGGTTGAAGGAAGAAATACAATTCACCCGCATCTTCGCTGGACGGGGAACCTGATGCTGTTACAACAGGCACAGCCTCCGCTTCAGCATTTGGCAAACCAGCCTGTTGCAAACCAGCAGGAGGCGTGAACAAAGTTTCATCAAAGGTCACATCAAAAGAGATGTGATCCACAACCCGCTCCCCTGCCAACTGACTCGAATTGCCTTTTGTGAATTCCTGTAATTTTAGAAGGATGCCCGTTTGGGTATCCACCCACATTTTCAGAGAGGGAAGTGAATTGGCATCATAGGTCCATTCCACGACGAGGGCTTCGCGACCTGCGATACTTTCCGCTGCAAGGGGTTTGAAAATCCCGCCGTTTTGTGAAAAATCGGAAGCAAATGCCAATTGCGAAAGCGGAGTACCCAACTGCGTCCAGATCGGGTTTGTATTCACCTGCCCGGGAACCAACGGAGGAATATATTGTCCGACCCGAATGAAATCTGGCACAGGAGCTATCTGCACCTGCGCAAGCGAGAGGTTTGCATCGTAGAGATTTACACCATCAATTAATTTCAACCCATGTTGGGCGGGGTCGGTAATTCCATTCACCTCTACTTTGAATCTGCTTTTGAGCGGCTCCAACCAGACTTGTTCGCGGAAGGTTTGTGTTGTTCCATCAGGAAGATAGGTGGTAATGGTTCCATCCATTTGCAGGGTGGTCCATTGTGCGGCACTTTCCAAAAGCGCCCGCTGAATTTCCTCGGAAGCCGAATCAAGTTTCAGGTCGGCGGGAGCGGGGGTTACTTCAAAAAAAGAAGGCTCGGCAGGGGCGGAAGTCGGTACAGCACCCGAGCAGGCAGCCAGCACAAAGATCAACATACCCAACAAAAATCGTTTCATGTATTCTCCAAAACAAAGGTGTGACCAGTTGACGACTACGGAAAACAAAAGTTCCCGCCGCCTTATTGTGGGCGACGGGAACAATTACGAAAGTGGATGTTTTTAGGGTGTCGGTGTTGCTGAGGGCGGGATGGGAGTAGCCGTCACATCCGGTGTAAGGGTAAGGGTTGGGGTCGGCGGAGTTGGGGTGCCCGGAGTGGATGTAGCTGTGGCGGCTGGGACGGTAACAGTCACAGTGGAGGTCGGTGAAGGAGTTGTGGCTGTGGCTGAGATGGTGGCCTGAAGGGTCGGTGAAACTGTAAAGGTGGGTGTTGGAGAAGCTGAGGAAGAGCCTGAACCCGATGAAGCATTGTAGATGATCGGGGAAACCCACAACGCACGGTCACCAGTGGCCGAACCAGTGGAAAGGACGGTAAGAATGAACTTGAGGTCCTGCCCAGCCAGCGGGGTCAGATCAATATCAGCGGTGTAATACTGGCCTTCATACCGTTCCACAAAAGCCCAAAAGGTTTGGATGGATGAACTGCCCGATACGGAATAATCGAGACGGAAAACCACGTAGCAGGAGGTAGCTCCGCTTTCGCAATTGACGACAGCGCGGAACTTGTCACCTGATTTCACTTTGTAAGAGGGGTAAATACCCTGAATATAGCCGTTGTTGATATTCTGCGGGAAGGTGATCAACCCCGAGCGGTTATCGGTGGTGCCATTTTCCAGTTTGGATGGATTGGTGATCAACACAAATCCCTTGGCATCATTATCTGTACCGGGGCAGGGCAATGTACCAGCGCCGCTATACCAGGTCGCTGCACAAACATTGGATACAAAGTCATAGCTGGTGCCAGAAATGGGCGTAGCTGGAGTTACAGGCGTGCCCGGAGTCACCGGCGTAGCAGGTGTGGATGGGGTGACAGGCGTGCCAGCCACCTTGATCTCAACCCAGAAGGATTTCGTACCATCAGAACCGATTCCAAACGGAACGCCAGTGCTGCTCTTGAGTTTCCAATAGCCGCGATAAGTGCCAGCGTTGGCAGGGGCGGTCAGATTGATGGTGATATCAACAGTTTGTCCGGGCGCGACAGTGGTGGGGATAAGCGCAGAGTCGGGTCCGCCCATCTTTTCGCCAGAATCAAACATCAGGCTGTAGTTGGTCCAGGTGCAGGTACCCACGTTCTTGATACGCCAGGTCTTTGCAAAGGTGGTGCCCGGCTGGAAGGTCGTACCATCCGCAACGGTTACATCTTTGATGAACTGGGCGCGGTCACAGGCATTCGGCCCGGGAGTGGGAGTCTTTGAAGCCACGGTCGTCGGCAATGTACCGGTGACTGTGGGAGTGTTGGTCGCAACAGTGCCGCCAGCGCGGGCAATGACAGGGTTGCCCCACAACGCGCGGTCACCCACCTGCGAACCATAGGCAGAGATCACCAGGATGAATTTCACATCCTGCCCAGCCAACGAACTCAGGTCAAGATTGGCATTGTAGGTCAGGCCTTCATACTTTTCGCGGAAGGTCCAGAAAGTCTTAACGGGGTTCGAGCCGATCTGGTAATCGAGGCGATATGCCACATAACAAGAGGTAGCGCCATACTCACAACCAATGGTTGCCTGGAAGCGGTCACCACTCTGCACTTTGAAAGCAGGATAGCTCGCCTGAATATAGCCGTTATTAACATTGTTCGGAACGAAGAGCAGCCCAGCCTGCGCTGATTCGATTCCATTCTCGAATTTTGGCTTGTCCAGTTTCAGGGCAAAGCCATTGGCACTGCCGTCGGTACCGGGGAAGGTCAAAGTACCCGCACCGCTCGACCAGGTGGCAGAAGCGGCGTTCGAGGTAAAGTCATACCCAGTGCCCGAAGACGAAGTCACATTGATCTCAACCCAGAACGATTTGTTCGCGGTCGAACCAATGCCAAACACACCACCCTGTGTGCTCTTGAATTTATAGTAACCAAAGTAATGACCCGCCGCACTTGGCGCAACCATATCCACAGTGATATCCACGGTCTGTCCGGGGTTCACAGTGGTCGGCAGGGCAGATGAAGCAGGCGCGCCCATCTTTTCACCGCTATCGAAGATCAAAGAAACATCGCCGGCATTCCACGCACAAGTGCCGATATTCTTTAATCGCCAGGTCTTCTTAAAGGCTGTTCCCGGGGCAAAATTTGTCCCATCAGGAATGGTCACGTCAGCGATGAACTGCGCCCAATAACAAGCTGCAGCCTGCGCTGGCTGTGTTGCCGCAGAGGGCACAACTGAAAACATGAACACGAGCAAAAGCAACACAGCAGCAAATTTAGATGTGAATTTCATTTCTTCCTCCATGTAAAGCAAAAGCTTTAATAATGACGGTAATTTTCTTGAAAGGTTCCATTTGACTATACGCCATCCCTAGTATAACTTTACTCATAAGAATGTTCAATATATTAACAAAGCAATTTCATAACCATTTTTCCTACCGCCGCAACCACCCAGTACACTATAATCTCAATCATGCCACGCACAATCCTCCATTTGGACCTTGACGCATTCTACTGTTCCGTGGAAGAAACGCAGAACCCCGCACTACGCGGCAAGCCCTTTGCTGTGGGGGGCAAACCCGATGAACGAGGCGTGGTGGCATCGTGTTCATATGCAGCACGCGCTCTCGGCATCCGCAGCGCCATGCCCATGTCACGTGCAGTTCGATTGTGCGGTAATCTCATCATCATACCAGGGCGGCATAAATTGTACGGAGAATATTCCGAAAAAGTGATGGACAAATTGCGGAACCTGACTCCGCTTTTGGAACAAATTTCCATTGACGAAGCCTTTCTCGATATTTCAGATATTCGCGAATCCCCCGCCCGAACCGCGCTGGACCTGCAAGCGGGTATCAAAAACGAACTGCATTTACCCAGCTCGATCGGAATCGCGTCGAACAAACTTGTAGCAAAGATCGCCACCGAGGTCGGTAAAAAATCGAGCAAAAAAAAGAACGAACCGCCATTTGGTTTGACCATTGTTCCCGCTGGAGAAGAAGCCGCCTTTCTCGCTCCCCTGCCCGCAGACATGCTTTGGGGTGTCGGCCCCAAAACATCCGCACGGCTGACCGAGCTTGGCATCCGCACCATTGGCGATATTGCCAATTGGCCTGAAAAAGACCTTGTCCATCTCTTCGGTGAAAATGGCCGTGACCTCTGGCGTCATGCACATGGTATTGATAATCGCCCCATCGTCACCGAATACGAAACCAAATCCATCAGCCAGGAAACCACCTTCAATGTGGACGTGCGTGACGACAAAACCCTTGAAAAGACCCTGCGCGAACAAGCCAAAGAAGTCGCCCGCCAACTCCGCAAAAATGACCTTGCTGGGAAAACCGTCAAAATCAAAATCCGCTGGCCTGATTTCACCACACTCACAAGACAGGTCACCCTGCCCACTGCAACTGACAGTGAAGATGACATTATCAAAGCCGCGCTGAAACTATTGCAGGCGATTCGCAAACCCAATCAAGCTGTGCGCCTGCTCGGAGTCGGCGTCAGCGGAATCGGTGCCCCAGTACGCCAACTCAGTTTGTGGGACGCAGGAAGCGAGAAATCCCGCAAATTGCAGGAAGTGGTCGATCAGCTCCAGGAAAAATATGGAAGGAACGTCATCCACCGCGGAGAATAAGCGGAAAATCCAAAACAATCAGCAAAGCGGATATATGTCATAATTTGACATATATCCGCTTTATACTTTTTATGCAGGAACAAGCCATGTCTAATGTTGCCACCCGTTTGATCACGCTCATTCTCACTTTGCAAAGCCAGCCAAACCAGAAAGCCAGCGACCTTGCAAACAAGCTCGGTATTTCGGTGCGCACCTTGCACCGCTACTTCAGCATGCTTGATGAAATGGGCATTCCTGTCTATGCCGAGCGTGGACCTTATGGCGGCTTTTCGCTCGTCCGCGGATATAAACTTCCGCCGCTGATCTTTTCTGTTGAAGAAGCTGTGGCAGTTTATTTGGGAACCAACCTGATCAGCGAAGCCTGGGGGAAGTTGTATAAAGATTCAGCGCAAAGTGCAATGGCAAAGATCGAAAACATACTGCCGAACGAACAACGGGATGAGATCCACTGGGCGCGGCGTTCTCTTGTAACGACCAGTTTGTATCGCGCCGACCTCGCCAGCCTCTCACCCATCATGGAAAAACTTCGTTCCGCCGCACGCGAGCTGAGGCAGGTCAATATAACTTACCAGGGGCAAACCAATGCAAAAGCCGAAAAAAGAAGAATTGACCCATTCGCATTGGTGTTTCGTGCAGGCTGGTGGTATTTGGTTGGATATTGTCACCTGCGCAATGCGCCACGCACTTTCCGCGTGGATCGAATCCAGAAATTGAGCGTTCTGGAAAAATCATTTGAGGCACCTGCCGATTTCAATATCCATGCATATTTAGAAAATGAGTTCAAGAACCAGCCAAGTATTCGCGCAAAACTGCGATTTATTCCTGAAGCAGCTCATATGGTGAAAGCGAATCCATCCATGTGGGAAACGGTTACTGAGAATTCGGATGGCAGTATGGATGTAACCCTGACCGCACCAGATTTGCCGTGGCTGGCTTCCATGGCGCTGAGTTTCGCCCATTGGACAAGAGTTCTGGAGCCTCAAGAACTGCAGGTAATGATTCGAGAATGGGCGCAGGCAACCGCAGATTTATACAGCGAAATCACCCGATAGGAGGAATCATGTCAAAACCAGACTCCAAAGATCAAATGCTCAAAGCCGCACAAGAAGAGAGAGATGCATTGGAAGCACTTCTCAATACGCTCACCACAGAGCAAATGACCCAGCCCAACATCGTTGGTGAGTGGGCGATCAAAGATGTTTTGAGTCATCTTATGGAATGGGAAAAAATGGTCATGTCCTGGTATGTGAATGGCTTGAAAGGCAAACCCACATTTGTGCCATCCAGAGAATTCAACTGGGGGCAACTTCCGCAACTCAACCATGCCATCTACCTAAAGCATCGCGATAAGAATCTTGCCGATGTTCAAAAGGAATTCAAAGCCTCCTACAAGAAAATCATCAAAACCATTGAAGGCATTCCTGAAAAGGAGCTTTTCACACGAAAAATCTACGCATGGACGAAAAACAATCTACTTGCAGCATACTTCATCTCTTGCACCAGCAGCCATTACCGCTGGGCAAGGACCGTGATCCGCAAAGCAACGAAAAGCTAATAAAAGGAGAAACCATGAAAACTCTCGATTTGAAGAAACAATTCAAATATCTGTATCAACCTTCGGCAAAAAAGATCGAGGCTGTGCAGGTGCCGAATCTGCAATTTGCAATGATCGATGGCGCCATTGAAAAAGGCTCTGAACCTGGAAAATCGCCCACATTCGCAGAAGCGACTCAGGCCCTGTACAGCCTGTCTTACACGCTCAAATTCATGCTAAAAAAGCGCAAGACAAACGCTGTTGATTACCCCGTCATGGCACTGGAAGGATTGTGGGGTGTGGAAGATGGATTTTTCGATATCGCCATAAAGGATAACTGGACCTACACACTGATGATCATGCAGCCTGACATCATCACATCCGAGGATTTCGAGGAAGCTCGTGAACAGGTTCGCAAAAAGAAAGGCGATAGTGAAATGCTCTCCAAAATACGGCTCGCTCACTTCGAGGAAGGCCTGTGTGTACAAACCATGCATATCGGCCCTTACGCCACCGAACCTGCCACCATCGATAGAATGAAAGAATACATGGCTGCCAATAAGTTGAAGGACAATGTCGGCCCAAATGGCATGCATCACGAGATTTACTTGAGCGATCCACGGAAAGCGTCCCCTGACAAAATGAAAACCGTATTAAGGCATCCAGTAATTGCGCTATAATTTCGTTTGCAAAAAACTTCACAAAAGAAGTGGAAACGAATTGAAATGAAAAACAGATTCGCGTTATTTATACTCATTGCAGTTTTGATCGGCAGCTGCGCCCCTACACCATCGAACACTGCAACTGCTTCACTACCATCATCCACTGTAATTGCAGATTCCCCTACTGCAACGATCGCGCCCTCGGCAACTCCGACCCCAGTGCCAATAACCCTTCCTGTTGATCGTTTCAACCCGATCCCTGAACTTAACCCAATTACGACAGAAAATATCGACGCTCTGGAAGAAGTGGCTTTTTTTGACAATTCTCCCATATCCACACACATTACAGAAGACAAAAGCAGGTTGACCGTCTGGTTTGAATCTGGCTTACAAACTTTTGATATGCCAACACTGACACCATATCCCTTTATCAGGATGAATATGTCCATTTTTAGTTCTAATGATGCGATCTCTGAAGATGGACGGCTTTTTGCCAGGGCATACCCGGGAGTCAAAGCCGAATTCTGGACGCCCACCATTTTTATCTGGGATACAGAAACAGGGGAAGAGGTATGCAAAATCAAACTATCAGAGCATCGAGGGAATTTTTTCTACACAAATTTTCACTTGGAACAGAATACATTTTCAATTCATGGAGACCTGGGTCCCAATGGAAAGCATAAAGTCATCATCTACGGGCTGAATACTTGTCAAAGGATCTTTGACCGGGATTCTGATTCAGCCATGTCTGCGATCTCACCAGATGGCAAATATGCTGCAGTTACTCAAAAGGGACAGGTTGTTATCTACGACACGAGCACCAAAAGCCATAACGCCATTGGAGAAACAAGGGGAGCCCAGGGTGTGGCTTTCTTGCCCGATAGCGGAGAAGTTGCCATCTCCTATTCCGGGCAAACTTTTCTGTACGACATGACCAGCGGAGAGGTGAATGGGTTCTTCGATGCAGGTATATCGAATTTTTATTCAACAATTTCCGTTTTAGATCACGGTGAATGGGTTGTTATCTCAGCTTCCGAAAAGAATTACTTCTGGAATTCATCTGAAAAACAGGTGTATTCCGTACAGGAATTCATAGGGCGCGATTTTAAATTCAGCAACGGCATCCTGACCACCTACAAAACCGTTTTCAACTTAAGAACCAAGGCAAAAATCAGCATCGAAAATTACGGACCTCAGGCTTTTACGGCGCTTTCATCCGATCAGAGCTACCTTGCCGTCAGTTCAAATATTCCACCCTTTGTAACCGATATTTACGAGACCGCTACAGGCAAACAGATCAACTCAATTAAAGGGGTATATGGTCCGATCACCGTAGGCTCCGATTCATTTATAGCAAGCAGCCACGAAGTTGGGAAGGTTTTCAACTTTACTACCGGAGAAACCGATCAAGATCTTGACCGCAGCTACCTGAGCGGCTTCCTTTTGGGTGAAAAGGAAATCGTGACTTGGGATGCACTAGGCAAAATTTCCCTGCTAGACATAAAAACAGGCAAGGCTGTGACAGCGGCAAACCTGCCCGTCTTTCCCTCAAGTTTCTTAAATTACACGCGATACAAAAATGCAACGCCATTATGGGATGAACTATCACAGTCAGATTTTGCCAGCCTGCCGCCTTCAAACACCATGGTTTCAAACGATCGGACCATAGGGATCCAGGAAAATAATGGACAGCTACAGATTTTCGCCCTTTCAGATGGGAATTTCATCCCAGCAACTGACGATCCGATTGCTGCTTACAATCTGACAAACCTTGGTTTTCAATTCAAGTTCAGCCCGGACGATACGATCATAGCGGGGGCAAATTACAACTCATTAACTTTGTGGGATGGCCAAACCGGAGATCAGTTGGAAAGAATCGGACTTCCCAATGGCGCCGTCACGGACATACGGTTTTCAGCCGACGGCACAAAGATCGTCATCAGCAAGAACGATGGGCCGCCTCAAATAAATGCATTTGGAAATCTGTCCTTGATCATTTTTGATGTTCTTGAGAAAAAAATCGTTCAGGATTACAAATTAAATCAGCAGCTAAATAAAACAGGCTGCAACACAACATTACCCTTTGCATTGACATCAGACGGAGGCCGCGTCGTCACATTGACCCAGGATTGCAAGATAGGAGTTTACGACAGTCTCACGTTTGAAGAGCTTTCATCCTTCGGGTCACCATATTCAGATTCAAACCCTGCTTTTTCAATCTCGCCGGATAACAACCTGCTGGTTGTAGTTGACAGAAAAAACATTGAAATTTGGGATATAAAAACCGAAAAAAGAATAAGAAAGATGGACATTCCTGAACTTGCAGGAACATTTGATTTCTATGCTCACAAGGCTGCTTTTACATCTGATGGTAAGATGATCATTGTCAATTCAACCTTTTGGAGCCAAAGTTCTGTAACAACATTTTGGGCAGTTCCAAGCATACAATAATATTTTCCCTTAAAATTTGAAAAAGGAAACAAACAGCGCCATGAACTGTTTTTACCACCCAGATCAACCTGCTGTCGGCTTGTGTAAATACTGCCAGCGCGGACTTTGCCTCAGCTGTGCCACTGTTGTAGATGATGTACTAGCCTGCAAAGACCGTCATGAAGACGAAGTCCATCAACTGGAACAACTGACAGCACGGAACTTATTCCAGTCCAAACGTGTAGCGTCAGGCTATATGCGAAATGCTATTTTTTATGGCCTGGTTGGGGCTGCCTTTACAGGTTTTGGGCTATGGCAATTGAAATGGTTGGGACTGCAAGCTGTTGTTTTCATAATGCTGGGTGTATTCCTGTTCTATGCGGCAGGTGCAAACTATCTCGAAGCGAGAAAGCACAAATAAAATGGGAACCTGGATCTGTCACCTCCGTATCGCCGAAAAACTACTAACTCACTTCCCAGAACTCGACAAAACCCTCTTTACCTTTGGTAACCTCGCCCCAGATTCGGGCATCCCCAACGAAACGTGGACGGAATTTGACCCGCCCAAAGAAGTGACACATTTCCTGCAAAAAGGCGAAGGCGAAGACCTGATTCGCGATTTGGTATATTATCGTGAATATCTTGCGAATCTTCATTTGCATGATGATCCACAAAAATATAGTTTCCGTCTCGGGTATTTTACCCACCTCATCTGCGATATCCTCTGGATGAAATACATCGGCTCAACAACAAAGATTGCATTCCACGAATTATTTGAACAGGATAAACAAAAGGCTGTCGATCTTGTCAAAAATGACTGGTACGGACTCGATCAACTCTACAATCGTGCGCACCCCGAAAACCTGTTCTGGCAGGTCATTTACAAAACACCAAACCCGCCATCCTACCTGCCATTCGTTCAGGAAAAAGCCCTGCACCAACAGTACGCGCACATCCGTAAATTTTACGGCGAACCAGACTCTGAATGGTTTATTGAACGCCCCTACCCCTATCTAAGCGAGTCAAGCATGACGCGTGTTGTTGAAGACACTGTTCAAGCCACTCTTATTATTTTGGAAAAAATCAAGTACACTGACATCAATAAAACTCAAAGTTCAACTGAAATCCTCCCACAGGAGTTTATGCGTCCCTACTCAACACCCCTCTAAATTATCGTTTTCTTAAATCCATTTTACAGGTACATGAACGAATTCGAGAATTTTTTCAACCTCTCCACCGATCCCATGACCATTGCAGATGCAAATGGGAAAATTATTCATGCGAACAGCGTCTACACAGCCATTACAGGGTGGAGCGTGGACGAACTGAAAGCAACCTCTTATTGGGATCTGCTTCATCCCGATGATCACCCAAAGGCACGCGCCGCATTACAAACTGTCAAAGCTGGCCACCCTGTTTTCGCCCTGGAATACAGATTCCTCTGCAAAGACGGCACATATAAAACCTTTATCGCAAACCTCAGTGGAAATAAAAAAAGCGAACATCTTTACGCCATCAGCAGGCTAAAGGAAGGACAGATCGTTCCATATATCATGGTTGCAAATGCCGCACCGGTAGCTGTGATCATTATCAACACCAGCGGCACGATCATTCATGCCAACGATCTGGCAACCACCTTGTTTGGATACGAAGCGGGGGAATTACAGGAAAAATCCATTGAAGATCTAATACCCATGCGATTAAGAAAAAAACATCAGGCCCACCGCGGAGAATATCAATCCAACCCGGTCAACCGCCCAATGGGTTCACACTACAATCTGAAGGGTTTGCAAAAAAACGGACTGGAAATTCGGGTGGATATTGCATTGAACCCCCTGTACGAGCAGAACGAACTATATGTTGCCTGCTCCATTCTCGATATCACCGAAAAGATCACCACCGCCGAACTCGCCCTAAACCTTGAAAGGGAAAACCTGCGCCTCGCCCGCCTTGCCCAACGCGATCCGCTCACGCAGGCCTACAACCGCCGCACCATGGAAGAAATGTTTCCAAAGATCGCGGAAGAATGCAAAAAGCAAAACAGGAGTGTCTCTGCAATTATGCTGGATTTGGATAATTTCAAAACATTCAACGACAGCTACGGGCATCAAACAGGTGACCAACTGCTAAAAGAGCTTGCCTACATCGCCCAAAACCACATAAGGGAAAATGATATTCTTGTCAGATACGGCGGCGAAGAATTCTTCATCATCATGCCAAATTGCACCCCGCATCAGGCCAGCGAAGTGGCGGAACGGATTCGATCTTCGCTGGAAAAAGACATGACCTCAGGCCACAAAATCACAGCCAGCCTCGGGATCAGCACCTATGGTTTTTCAAACGGCCCCGGCGAGCCTCTGGATGAAATTTTGGAAAAACTCATTGAACAATCCGATCAGGCACTATATCAGGCCAAGGACAAGGGCAAAAACCGCGTACAACATTTTTCCTCTATTTAATTTGCAACTCTTTTTATTTGCCTGCGTAAAGCAAGTAGACAAACGAAAGGAGTAAAAATGAACGAAGTCAAAACCCTCACCCGAAGCAAATCCAACCGCATGATCGCGGGCGTGTGCGCAGGCCTTGCAGATTATCTCAACATGGACCCCACCGTTGTGCGTTTATTATTTGTGATTGGTTTCTTCACGTTGAACGGCGGCATGCTGGTGGCCTATTTGATCATGGCCATCGTCACCCCCGAGCAATAAAACAACAGGGACACGGCATGCCGTGTCCCTGTGATTATCGAGCCAGTGAGAGGAAGACATCCTCCAGAGTTGCCTCGCCTCTTTCGATTTTTTCCACCCGCAGGCTTTTTGCACTTAACAGGCTTTGCATCGCCTCTTTTTCGACCTGTGAGCTGATCACCCGTAAATGATCACCCGCCAACCCGACCCGTTCCACACCCTGAACGGAAGAAAGTATCTCCAATCCCTTTTCAAGCGGGTAAGCATACACTTCCCACACATCTCCTGTAATGACCGAATGTTTCAGCGCGGTCGGTGTATCCATCGCCAGTAATTTTCCATCGCGCATCACCCCCACCCGTTCGCAATATTCAGCTTCATCCATGTAATGCGTGGTGACGAGGATCGTCACACCGCTTTCCGCCAATTCATAGATCAAATCCCAAAACGCACGACGGGCAGTGGGGTCTACACCAGAAGTGGGTTCATCAAGGAACAACAATTTCGGCTCGTGGACCAGCGCGATGCCAAGTGACAACCGCTGCCGCCATCCTGTAGACAGGTCTCTGGTGAGGGTATGTTCATGCCCATTCAGGCCGACCAGTTCAAGGGTCCGTTGGATGCGGGTTTTGTCGGTGATCCCATAAACGCCGCCGTAAAAAGTCAGGTTTTCCAGAGTCGTCAAGTCATCATAGATCGCGAATTTTTGCGACATATACCCAACACGCATACGGATTTCTTCGCTTTCCTTGAAGACATCATAACCAAGGACAGTGGCCTTTCCGTCGCTGGGTTTGAGCAAACCCAATAACATGCGAATGGTGGTGGTCTTTCCCGAGCCGTTCGGGCCAAGATACCCGACCACCTCACCCGCCTGCACTTCAAAGTTGATGTGATCCACGGCAATGAAATCGCCGAAGCGACGGGTGAGGTTTTGAACGGTGATTACAGCCTCAGTCATTGCTCACCTCCGATAAGGCAATAAAGACATCTTCCAGTGCGGGTGGAATGATACGCAGGTCGGTCAGTGTGCCGCCAGCTGCTTTGATCTCTTCAGGCAGGCGTTTCATAATGAGGTCAGCCTGCCCTTCCAACACACGAACATGTAATTTGTCGCCGAAAGCAGCCACATCTTCCACACCAGAATCTTGATGGGCAACATGCCGCAGTGTGTTAATGGGGTTGCCGCGCAATTCAAGAATGCGGCCATTAAGCCGTGACCGCAAACTGGACGGGGTATCTTCAGCGATGATTTTTCCTTTTTTCATAAACCCAACCCGATGACAGCGTGAAGCTTCATCCATGTAAGGGGTGGAGATGATGACGGACACCCCTTCAGATTGCAAAGTTTCAGACTGCGAACTGACGGGCTGGGAAACCAGCTTGATCACCAATTGCCAAAAATCCTGACGGGTAACGGGATCCACCCCTGTGGTGGGTTCATCAAGCAAAAGCAATCGCGGACGTGTGACAAGCGCAGAAGCCAGCCCAAGTTTCTGCTTCATACCGCCCGAGAGCTGCCCAGCGCGGCGGTCTTTGAATTTTTCGAGGCCGACGAATTCAAGGATCTCCATTGAACGCGGCAACCATTCTGTAGTGGAAAGCCCACGGATCTCGGCAAAGAAGCGGATGTTCTCAAGAACGGTAAGGTCTTCGTACATGGAAAAACGCTGCGAAAGATAACCGATCGTGGAGCGGGCTTGTTCAGCCTGCTTGAGTACATCGTATCCGCAAATGGTGATCTCTCCCTGGCTGGGCAACAATGCACCAACAAGCAGACGCATGGTGGTGGTCTTCCCCGCGCCATCTGAACCGACAAGGCCATAGATCTCACCAGGTTTGATCTTCAAATCAACCCCATCCACTGCGTGAACACTGCCAAAGTGCCTCACCAATCCATTTGCCTGAACCAAATAATCATTCATAAAAATCTGCCTTTAATTTATTTTGCACATGTCTTGCGGGTACATCCTGACGCCAGAATTTATTTGAAAACCACATCGGCGGGCATGCCGATCTTCAACTTGCCATCAGGGTCAGATACCTGTAATTTGATGGCGTAAAAAGTGGAGCTGCGTCCTTCCACGGTTTGGACATTGCGAGGGGTGAACTCCGCCTGATCGGCAATGTGAACGACAGTGGCAGTGAAGGTAAGCCCGGGGAAAGAATCCACGCTGACTTCAGCCGTTTGCCCAAGGCTGACCTGCCCATAGCGATCTTCAGGGACATAAACGGTGATGGTCAGGTTGGTGAGATCTGCCATCGTCAGAGCAACTGCCCCAGGCTGCACAAATTCACCAGGCTCCACATTGCGGGAGAGGATGACTCCGCTCATGACCGCATAAACATCCAATTTTGCAATTTGCGCATCAAGCAGGTCGAGGTTGGCTTGCGCTTGATCTACGGCGGTCTGGGCCTGATCGAGCGTGTTCTTAGCTGAAATCACAGCAGGAGACTCCGTGCCAGTTTGCAGGGAGAGCAGGCGGGTGTAGGCCGCATCATAACGCTGCTGGGCAATCACCACCTGTCCACGGGCATATTTGATGTCATCTTCTGCTTCAGTATTGGTGAGGGCATTGAAGTCATCCTGTGCGCGTTGCAGTTCATCAAGGACATCGTTGTAGTAATCGTAGGCGGCATCCTGGACGGCACCAGCTTCAACAGCATTTTCAGCCTGCACCTTGACCTTATCTGCAATGAGGAAGGCGGCGCGTGCCTCAGAGAGTTTCTTCTCGGCATCAAGATACTGTGCATTGCCCAGATCAGAGATCACTTTTTCAAGGTTGGCATTCGCTTCATCGAGAGCGATCTTTGCGGCATCCACTTCGGTTTGAGCAGCGGCGAGTTGGTCTGTCTGGTCAATAAACCATAAAGGTTGATTGAATTCATCAGGTGCAGAAACTCGCAGGTCCTTTGCGCGTTGGGCATCTTGCGCAGAGAGAGCGGCCTGCAGGGTTTGGTCAAATTTGGTTTGGGCGGTTGTCAGGGCGGCTTTGGCAGAATCAAGCGCGGAGGCGGCCACTGCCCGTTGGGCAGTCAGCAGGCTGGGGTCGAGGTGCAGAAGCGGATCGTTCGCATTTACCAATGCGCCTTCGGCCACATCCACTCCGGTGACTTTTCCAGCAAGTTCGGGTGAAACGTTCACAATGACAGCTTCAATGGAACCTGATGCGGTAAGTTCGCCGTTTCCATTGGTGTTAAGTGTGAGGAATGCAAGATAACCGATGGCACCAAGTACAACAAGAGCCAGGACGATACGAACGGGTACGGGAATTGATTTGTGATTCATGGTTTAACTCCAATGTTTTAATAAAAAGACTGATTACGAGATCCTCTACATTAATCGAGGCGTTTGCGGAAGCGGAGTGCGGCAGCACCCATGATGACCGAGCCAAATATGACCAGTGCAATTACTTCGTTTTGAATGGCCACCAATCCGACTCCCTTTATCAAGAGTGAGCGAATGATGATGAGGTAATAACGAAGCGGTATGGCATAGGAAACGATCTGCAAAAATCTCGGCATGGCCGCAATGGGAAAAAAGAAACCAGAAAGGAAGATCATGGGCAGATTGAACATCATCACGGTCATCATGGCTTCCTGTTGAGTGTTGGCCATGGTCGAGGCAAACAACCCAATTCCAAGACTCGACATGAGGAACAGCCCGGATGTGACGATGATCAGCACAGCGCTTCCACGGATGGGCACGCCAAACCACCAATGCCCGATCAACAAAACCTCAAAGGTTTCGACAAAACCCAAAATAACGTAAGGCAGCAATTTACCGGCGATCAGCTCCCACGAACGGATGGGGGTTACGATCAACTGTTCAATGGTGCCGCGTTCGCGTTCGCGCACGATGGTGGTGGCGGTAAGGATGGAAGTGATGAAGGAAAGGATCATGCCGATCACACCGGGAATGTTAAAGTAGGCTCCATCCAGGTCTGGGTTGTACCAAACCTGCGTGCGGACTTCCAAAGGTGCGGAGGGTGCTCCACGCCCGCTTTGCAGGGTTTGTTCACTGAGGATCTTCGTGGAGTAGGCCTGCCCAACAAGCCGAGCCGTGGAAAGTGCAGTGGCGCCAACACTGGCATCTGAACCATCCAGCACCATGAGCACTTGTGCGTTTCCTTCAATTAAACGGCGGTCGTAATCGGCTGGGATAACCAGTACAACCCGTGTATCACCCGACTCGATCAATGCCTGATATTCATCCGTTGAGCCGACTGAATATTCAAGGATGAAGTAATCGGCAGCACGAAAGGCGTCCAGCAAGGCACGGGATTGCGTGGTTTTGCTTTGGTCCCAAACCGCCATGGAAATATTTTTTACGTCGGTGGTTGCCGCATAGCCCAGCAGGAACAACTCCATAATGGGCATGATGATGATCATTGCCAGGGTACGCGGGTCGCGAAGGATTTGCAAAAACTCCTTGCGAATAATGGAAGAGATGCGGGAATTGAGCATAAAGGTTTCCTAGCTTTCTGGTTTCAAGATACCGTGTAAATAGACATCAACATACACATCCATGGAGTTTTTGGGCATGAGGCTGCCTACGATCGAATTGGAGACAACCATCTCTGTAATAAAGTAGGAGACCACCAACCCAAAAAAGGAACGCATCAGCATGGCAGGGTTGGTCACACGCAGGTTTTTCCTGATCTTCACGATCTGTTCGAACACAGGCAGCACCTTGGGTGCAACTTCCTTCAACATGGCCGCCCCATGCCCCCCATTGAATTCAACAAACTCGATCATCATCAGCTTGATGTAGTACGGCTCCTTGCTGAGTTCGGTGATCGCAATCCGCATGGCGTTGCGCAGGAATTCCTCGGCGGTATCCCCTTTTGCCTCCAGGATCAACGGCAATATCTTTTTATAAGGATGTTTGTCGATAATGATGCCTTCGAAAATTTCCTCTTTACTGGCAAAGTGGTTGTAAATTCCACCAAGTGCCAGCCCGGCCTGATCGGCAATCTGACGCATGGATGTGGCGTGATAGCCATGCTCCATGAATAACTCAATGGCGGCATCTTCAATGGCAAGGCGGGTGACCTCGCCTTTTTTAGGTGCATCTTTTGATTTCGCTGACATGGCTTCCTTTCAAGACCAAAAATGAACGAACGTTCGTTTTTATTTTATGCAAAAGTAGAAATCTGTCAATAGGCAAATTGCATCGGGTAAAATCATCTACATGCTTCCCTTTACCACACTTGAAAAACAGATTCGTGCAGACCTGAAATACAACATCAAGGTCAATCTTTGGGATGGCGCATTATTCGGTGTTGCACTTGGCTTTGCCTCCTTTGGAACCGTGCTGCCACTCTTCGTCGCGTCCATGACCAACTCCGCCCTGCTTATTGGTCTTGTGCCTGCCATTCATTCAGTTGGCTGGCAATTGCCGCAACTTTTTACCGCCAGTTATGTTTCGCGCTTGAGGCGCTACAAACGAAGTGTAATGATGATGACCATTCATGAACGGGTTCCATTTTTAGGGTTTGGAATCATCGCGCTCCTGCTGCCCATGATTGGGTTGAAGGTCGGGCTTGTCATCACTTTTCTTTTGCTCATCTGGCAGGGGCTTGGCGGCGGATTCACTGCCAACTCGTGGACCAGCATGATCTCGAAGATCATTCCGCCTGAAAACCGCGGCACCTTCTTTGGATTTCAAGCAGGGCTCGCAAACCTCTTCATCAGCGGATCAGCCGTGGCGGCAGGTTATCTTTTAGACTACCTCGATTCACCCCTGGACTTTGCGGCCTGCTTCTTCATCGCAAGCATCTTTTTCACCTTGTCATGGTTCGCACTTGCCCTCACACGAGAACCCGAAGATACCGAAAAGATCATCCCTGAAGAAAAGACCCACTTCTGGGACGATTCGAAAAAAATCCTGAAAAAAGATTTCAATTTCAACTGGTTCCTCGTTGCAAGATTCATTTCCCAATTTGCAACGATGGGATTTTCCTTCTACATCATTTACGCCCTCCGCCGCTTCAACATGGATGCCATCACAGCGGGATACCTCACCGCCACGCTCACCATCGCCCAAACCATTGCCAATGCCAGCATGGGCTGGCTCGGTGACAAATGGGGGCACCGTTCCATGCTCATCATTGGGGCTGCGGCTGCGTTGGCAAGTGCCACCCTTGCATGGCTGGCAACATCCATTTTCTGGTTCTATCCCATCTTCCTTCTCACAGGATTCGCCAACGTATCCATCTGGACCATTGGAATGGCGATGACCGTGGATTTTGGCACCGAAGCCGAAAGACCGTTGTACATCGGCCTTTCGCAAACCCTCACTGCCCCAGCCACCATTCTCGCTCCCCTGCTCGGCGGTTGGATCGTGGATGCGGCAGGCTTCATCCCGACGTTTTCAATTTCCATCATTCTATCCATCGCCATGATCGGAATTCTGGTCTTCCTTGTGAAAGACCCGCGCATGCATCACTCAAGAAAGATGAAGGAAGTGAAATAGTTTTCTTTCATCCCATATCAATTTTCACCATTTTACGGGAGCCTCCATGTCACTCATAAAAGAAAAAGTAAATCAAGCCATTGAAATCCTCAAAGAACAACAGATCGATATGTGGTTGACCTTCGTCCGCGAGACCAGCGGTGTACGCGACCCTGCCCTTGATTTCCTCATCGGCGAAAACGACCTCACCTGGCCTTCGGCGTTGATCCTCACTCGCAAAGGTGAAAAGATCGCCATCATTGGCAACCTCGAAAAAGAATCTCTGCAAAGGCTCGATGTCTTTGACGAGATTCTCGGATACGACACCGCCGTCAGCACATTGTTCAAAGAGACGATCACCCGCCTCAACCCTGACCGTATTGCGGTTAACACCTCCCGAAACAACGTCCACGCAGACGGATTGACCCATGCCATGTACGAATTCCTCAGGGAATATCTGGCAGGCACGCCCTATGCTGACCGTCTTGTCAGTGCCGAGCCAGTCATCTCTGCCATGCGCGGACGCAAAACCGCCACAGAGCAGGCCCGCGTTAAAAAAGCCATTGAGATCACAGAAGAAATTTTCGCCAAGACCTTTGATTTCATCAAAGTCGGCATGACCGAGATCGAAGTTGGCGCATACATGCATCAACTGGCCAAAGACTACAACGTGGACCTTGCCTGGCCTGCTGAAAATTGTCCTGCTGTCAACTCAGGGCCGAATTCTCCCGTCGGGCACAATGGCCCCACCGATATCAAGATCGAACGCGGACATCTTGTCCATTTTGATTTTGGCGTAAAGTACGAAGGGTATTGCTCCGATATTCAACGCATTGCCTATGTGCTGCGCGAAGGAGAAACCGAAGCCCCCATCGAAATTCAACGCGGATTCATCACCATCCGCACCGCGATCGAGAAATCGCGTGAGGCGATGAAACCTGGAGTGACAGGCAATGTCATTGACACCATCTCACGTGAGATCGTTGCCGATGCAGGCTACCCCGATTACAAATATGCCCTTGGGCATCAACTTGGGCGTGTGGCTCACGATGGCGGCGCATTGCTGGGTCCGCTCTGGGAAAAATATGGCGACTCGCCCAATCAAAAACTGGAGATCGGTCAGATCTTCACGATCGAGCCTGGCTTGCCTGTAAACGGCTACGGCTATCTTGGCCTTGAGGAAGATGTGGTCATGACCAAAAGCGGCGCGGAGTATTTTCACGAACCGCAAAAAGAGATCGTTTTGTTGAAGGGATAAGAGAATGAAGCGCGAGAGAGTATCTCGCGCTTTTGATTCGGAGAGAAAAATGTCACTTAATCAGAGTCAGGACAGGGGTTGGAATGAAGCGGTTCTTCATCCCAATTGTATGACCTCCATCACTGGCAGTTAAGTCGCGTAATGCTATACTTCTGATTGTGAAATTTATCACCAAAAGGATAAAATATGACTCAGGAAGATCCCAGAATTTTGGAATTGAGAAAGATGCGCGCCAAGGCTTTGGAAGGCGGCGGCGAGGAACGAATTGCCAAGCAAAAAGCCAAAGGCAAAATGACAGCGCGCGAACGTGTGATTGCCCTGCTCGACCCTGGCACATTCAATGAGATCGAACCGTTTATTACACATCAAGGCGATGAATTGGATCTGCTGAAGGACAAGTTTTATGGCGACGGCGTCATCACGGGGTATGGCCAGATCAACGGGCGGACGGTTTATTTGTATTCACAGGATTTCACAATTTATGGCGGCACACTCAGTGAAATGCAATCGCACAAAATTTGTCGCGTAATGGATCTGGCGGTACGCAATGGCGTGCCATTCATTTCGTTGATCGACTCAGGCGGTGCGCGCATTCAGGAAGGTGTGCGTTCCATGGGCGGCTATGCCGAGATTTTCCGACGCAACGCACAATACTCAGGCGTGGTGCCGCAGATCAGTGTGATGCTTGGGCCTTGCGCAGGCGGCGCGGCCTACTCCCCCGCCCTCACCGATCTGGTCATCATGGTCGAAAAACAATCCTTCATGTTCCTGACTGGGCCTGAAGTGATCAAAGCTGTGACAGGTGAGATGATCGACGCAGAGTCACTGGGCGGTTCGGGTGTGCATACCTCGGTAAGCGGTGTGGCCCATCTGAGCGTACAAAGTGAAAAAGCGGCGCTTGAAATGGCGCGCCACTTCCTTTCGTACCTGCCTTCGAACAATGTGGAAAATCCGCCGTTCACCCCAACGACCGATGACCTGGCCCGCATGGATGAAGAGCTGAATCACATGATTCCGCTCGAAGCCACTGAGCCGTATGTGATGCACCAGGTGATCGAAAAGATCATTGACCAGGGGTCATTCCTTGAAATCCAACCCGATTGGGCGCGGAATGCCATTGTAGGCCTCGCCCGCATCGGCGGACACAGTGTGGGCATTGTCGGGCAGGAACCTGCCATCATGGCAGGCGTGATCGATATCGATGCCGCCGACAAAATGACCCGCTTCGTGCGCATGTGCGACTGTTTCAATATTCCGCTCGTCACGTTTGTTGACTCACCTGGTTTTCTGCCAGGCATCGCACAGGAACATGGCGGCATCATTCGTCATGGCGCAAAACTTTTATACGCCTATTCAGAAGCCACCGTACCGAAGATCTGCATCATCACCCGCAAAGCATACGGCGGGGCATACGTTGTCATGTCCAGCAAGTATCTCGGCACCGATGTCACCTATGCATGGCCTTCGGCTGAGATCGCCGTGTTGGGCGCGGAAGGCGCAGCGAATATTTTGTTCAAGAAGCAGATCGAAACCGCAAATGACCCAACCGCGGAACGCAAAAAACTTGCGAATGAATACCGCGAAAAATTCAACAATCCGTACTATGCCGCTTCCACAGGCTATGTGGACGACATCATCGAACCACGTGAAAGCCGCCCGAAACTCATCGCAACCCTGTCCGCACTCCGGGACAAGTACGCACCCGCACCGCCGCGCAAGCATGGGAATATCCCTGTGTAGAAAACAGAAAGTGGAAAGCAAATTCATTACTTTCCACTTTCAAGGCAAATACCCATGACCACTGATCTACTCCTCTCCCTTCAAATCACCGCCCTTGGTATGGGGCTTGTGTTCGGCGCGATCCTTTTATTGTGGCTGATGATGGCCCTGTTGACCCGCTTCACCGCAGAAAAAGAATCAGCGGCTGAAACAGACTCCACCGCACAAACAGGCGCATCTGACTCACCCGAACCTGCTCCCGTTTCAACAAGCGGATTCAAAGCCCAGGCCGCCGCACTGGCTGTGGCGCTGGCGCTCGCCGAACAGGAACTATCTTCAGCGCATCCGCTGCTTGAACCGCCCACGGCCATTGTCTCTGCCTGGCAATTGGGCATGCGGACCAGTCAACGCTCTGAAAAAGGAAATTTTAGAAGACACTAACCAGACCTGAAAGGTCTTCGGAGAATGTATGAAATATAAAGTCACAGTCAACAATCAGGTTTATGAAGTTGAGATCGAAAACATCAACACTCGCCCCGTCATTGCGCACGTGGACGGTGAACGGTTTGAGATCATGCCTGAGAATGCTGGTCAGGCCGAAACAGGAAAAGACTCGAGCATCCCAACTGAGAAAAAAGCCTTTAACCCGTCCCCAGTCACAGCCGCAAAACCATCTCCCAACCCCGCATTGAGCGGAAATATCCTCACCGCGCCGTTGCCTGGAACCATTGTAGAGGTTTTTGTGAAGCCTGGTGAAAAAGTGGAAGCTGGGCAGGTGGTGGTGATCATCGAGGCGATGAAAATGAAGAACAGCATCCGCTCGGTATACAGCGGCACGGTGAACGAAGTGTTCGTGAGTGCAGGCCAAAGTGTGGCGCACAAACAAGCGCTGGTCAAATTCGCAGACCTGGGCGAGGCCTCGTGGATGTAACAATGTTTACAGGTTGCAAGTTTCAGGTTTAAGGATTCTTATGGATCTAACTTCCCTACTTCCCGAACTACTAAAAGGTTTTACCCATTTCACCCTCGGCAATGGGGTGATGATCTTCGCCGCGCTGATTCTGGTGTATTTGGCTGTATTCAAAGAGATCGAACCCGTCTTGTTGCTGCCGATCGGTTTTGGGTGCTTGCTTGCAAATATTCCGCTGGCAGGCATGACCGCCGCAGAAGGCATGTCAAAAGTTTTGTACGATGCAGGCATTAAGACAGAATTATTCCCCCTGTTGATTTTCATCGGCGTGGGAGCAATGATCGACTTTTCACCGCTGCTCGCTCAACCGCGCATGGTTCTGCTCGGCGCCGCAGGTCAATTTGGAATTTTTGGCACACTGATGCTGGCAATTGCACTGGGATTTCCGCTGAACCAGGCAGCATCCATCGGTGTCATTGGCGCCATTGACGGACCAACTTCGATTTTTGTTGCGACCAAACTCGCACCCGAACTGCTCGCACCGATCGCTGTGGCGGCATATTCATACATGAGTTTGATCCCCATCATCCAACCGCCGCTGATGAAACTACTCACAACAAAAAAGGAACGCATGATCCAAATGGATTATGCGCCGACACCGATCTCGAAAAAGACGTTGATCTTCTTTCCCGTTGTGCTGACCATTGTTGTCGGCCTGCTTGTGCCAGAAGCCACCCCGTTGATCTCGATGCTGATGCTTGGAAATTTACTGAAAGTATCAGGCGTAGTGGACCGTTTGAGCAATGCCGCTCAAAATGAGATCATCAATATTGCGACATTATTTTTGGGTCTGGCAATCGGCTCCACCATGAGCGCAGCCAGTTTCCTCAATCTCGATACAGGCAAGATCATGATCCTCGGCCTGTTCGCTTTTGCGCTGGATACGGTGGCTGGGCTGTTGTTTGGAAAACTGATGGCGGTCGTCACAGGCGGGAAGATCAATCCGCTCATCGGCGCGGCTGGAATTTCCGCGTTTCCGATGGCAGGACGCCTCGCTGCCAAAACTGCCAACGACGAAGACCCAAACAATTTCATTCTCATGCATGCGATGGGAGCAAACACAGCAGGCCAGCTTGGAAGCGTGATCGCGGGCGGTATTCTGCTCTCGGTCGTCAGCAAGATACTGGGAATTGGATAATCCCACTTAAATTAAATTGAGGATGCAGAAAACGCTGATCAAAAGCAACAATCAGCGTTTTCTGCGTCCTGCTTGTTCTTAAAATACGAACTTACCCGCGAAGCCTTAATTTCGGGGTAAGTCATGTTTAATGGTTCAATCAAACTTTGGGTAATCGCTGGATGTGATATTGGTGGAAGGGCGTTTCAGTTTGTTTAGTAATTTTGTCACCAGCATGCCGCCGGGAACGGCAAAGGCAAAAGTCAGCAAACCCGAAACAACTGCACCGATCAATGCCCAGATGCCAATCCAAAGAAAGGCATAGAAGATCGGGTCGCTTTTCACAACAGTTCCGCTCGCATCCACACAATGCAGTTCGTATGCAGTGCCATTTTCTGGATTGCCAAACTCATCGAAAGAAGTGCTTGAGTAGGAATAACTCTTCGGTGTTGTGCCAGCAGGGCACAGAAAACCACCCGTTGTCTTAATGGCATATTCACTAAACGATGTAAAACTCCCCACCATAAAGAACAC
>DAOQID010000050.1:0-2713 GCA_035339375.1 Anaerolineales bacterium
CTCACCTTCCACACCAAGCTCGGCTCCATGTTGGATAAATCTGAGCGTATCGTGAAGCTGGTCAATGAGTTGATTCCCTCTCTCGGTCTCGAAGCCGATCAGGCTATCTTCGCCCGCCGCGCTGCGCATCTCATGAAAGCCGATCTCGTCACACAGATGGTCACCGAAATGACCTCCCTGCAAGGCATTATCGGCGGTGAATATGCCCTTCGCTCCGGCGAACAGAAGGAAGTTGCGGCTGCGATCAGCGAGCAGTATCAAAGTGTTCCGCAGACAAAGGCCGGGTTGACCATCGCACTGGCCGACCGCCTCGATTCGTTGGTCGGTATGTTCGGTGCGGGGCTTGCCCCCACAGGCGCAAAGGATCCCTTTGGTCTGCGCCGCGCTGCCATTGGCGTGGTCATGCCGCTGATGTCGCCAGCGGTCGGGATGTCTCCGATGGATTTCGATCTTGCGAAAGCGGTCAAACTCTCTGCGCAAACCCAGCCGATCCCGGTCAGTGATGAAGTACAAAAACAGATCCTCGAATTCATCACGGGCCGTATGAAGGTGGCCCTTGGTGATATGGGATTCAAGCACGATGTCATTGAGGCGGTTCTTGCGGCGCAATCCAATAACCCTGCGGGAACTGTCCATGCGGTGGATCAACTGTCGGCTTGGGTCGAACGTGAAGATTGGTCATCCATTTTGGATGGTTTCGCCCGTTGTGTCCGCATTACCCGTGACCAGAAGGAAACTTTCAAGGTGAGTGAAAAATCCCTTGTTGAAGAAGCAGAAAAAGGGTTGTATGAAGCGGTCAACCGTCTGCCGCCTGTGGTTGCAGGAGATGTTGATTCCTTCCTGAACAATGTCTCGGCCCTCATCCCTGCCATCACCGCTTTCTTCGATAAAGTGCTGGTCATGGTCGAAGATAAGGCAGTCAAGGAAAACCGCCTTGGGTTGCTGCAAAAGATCGCCGGGCTTTCGAACGGCATTGCTGATCTGAGCAAGTTGGAAGGCTTCTAAACAAAAGGCTTTTGCAATGAATTTCATAGGGGTATGACCGTCTGCAGGCGTTATACTGCGCCATGTACCAATAGCTTATCAGTACGGCGGGATGATTTGGTCCCGCCGTACTTGCATCTTAGGATAAATGTCATCTTTGCGTTGTCTAAAGCGGAGTCTATAATTTCATCATGGCTGACCAAAACAACGGCTTGGAATACATCGAACAGCTCCTGCGTGACGGGAAAAAACAGGAAGGGCGGACTGCGCTGGTGCAGTATGTCCAAAGCCATCCCGATTCTTCCCGTGCCTGGTGGATGCTTAGCTTCATTTTGACCGACCCCAAACAACAATTGGATTGTGTGGAACGGGTCTTGAAACTCGACCCGGGGAATATCCCCGCCCGCAACCGATTATTGAAACTCCAAAGCGACCTCGCCCCGAAATCAGATTCGACATTCAGTCAGGAACCGTCTCGTCTTCACCCGATCACTGCTCCTTTTATCTTGGATGATGAATCGGCCCCGCCGACTTCTTCAGATGCTTTCGAGGCCTCCTTCCTTCGCCAGAGTCAAGGGAATGTCCGCCCGCCTGAGGCAGCCACGTTTTTGCCCGATGACAGTATCGATGACCGTGATGCCTTCAATATTTCCAACTCTTCCTATCAGGCCGCGCAGGATAATTACAAACCCTCACCGTTCTTCCCCGAAGATGACCTTGACCTGCAATCAGCGCCGCCTTTGAGCGCGTTCGAGCGTTCCTACTCGAACACTCCCAGCCAGGACCCATATCAATCTTCCTCCATTCCGCCCCTGTTTTTACCCGAGGATGAAGACCTCCCGCGTCCTTCCGCCGATGCTTTTGAACATTCCTTCGGACAGGATGCCTATGAAAATCCGTACTCATCAAGCGTTTCTCCATTTCAAACCGAAACACAGTCTGCGGACAAACCCGCACAACCTGCGCGCAAAAAGCCCGCCCCGAAAAAGAAGAACGATTTTGTTAAATACATCGTTTTGATCGTCGTTTTTCTGTGCGTGTTTGGCCTGATTTTGGTCGGCTTCTTCTTCGTCCTGCGTGGACAGCAAATCTCCACCCCCACTACACAGCCGATCTTCCTTGGCCCCACGGAAACACCGACCACCATTCCAACCATCGGTTTGCCCCCCACGTGGACTCCCGCTCCCAGCCCCACGCTTATTCCCACCAGCACACTGGGTTATATTGAGTCCACGTCCACACCCATTTCCAATGTCATCGGCACCGAAGACCCCAATGCAGAGACACAAGTCGGCCTCGGCACGGGGATGGCGGCTCCCGATTTCACGCTGAAGAATGTCAATACGGGCAATCAGGTCAGTTTGAGCGATTACAAAGGCAAACCTGTTGTCATCTTCTTTTGGGCCAACGGCTGCGGCTATTGTGACACTGAAGCCGCCGCCATGCAGGATATCTACACTCAATATAAAGATATCGGACTGGTCGTCCTCGCAGTGGATGTGTGGGGAGATTCCGACCATGCCCGCACCTATCGAGATAATCACAACCTGACCTATCCCATGTTGATCGACTCGAAAGCCAGTACCTTCAAGAAATATGGCGGCACCAACTTGTTCCCCGTCAACTATTTTGTGGATGTCAACGGCAATATCTCGTTCGGGCAGGTCGGCATGATGGATTATTCCATGTTGAACATGAACGTGCGCAGGCTGTTGAATCTAATCCCCAC
>DAOQID010000050.1:2813-28630 GCA_035339375.1 Anaerolineales bacterium
GCGGCCTTTTGTTATTCCATCGCGTCGGCGGGAGTCACATTTTCCAACAGATAATCATACTTGCCCGTGTTGAAATTCCAAATTTCAACCACCCGTTCCCAGCTCCATAGCTCGCCCCTGACAATGAAGGAGAGCTTGTCGTAGTACTGGGCAATATCCTTGTTCACAATGCGATTCTCTCCGCTCTTGAGCGTTTCTTCATATCCCTTTGGAATGATGTGCCGAAAATGGCCGATGCGCCAGCGGTCGATCTCGTAAAGCGGCATGCGGGTCATCAATGGATCGGCCAGTGAGTTCAGGTCAATGACATGAAAGTTCGGACCAAGCGTCATTGAGTTCAAACCCAGCGGACCCACAATGCGCACCCGCACAGGTTCATCGGGCAGGTACACCCACTTGTCACGCGCATAATTGGTAGAGGGAGCGCTTTTTTTCTTCAAGCGTTCAAACAGCCCCAACCCGGTGTACACGATGCGTTCATCTGAAATTCCGTGTTCATCCACAAATACGCGGTGATCGCCCTCATCACCCACGCCAAACGCAGGCGCACGTTCTGCAACCACTGCGATCGGAGCCAGCCCCACCAGCAGAACGATTCCGACTGCAACCCCGAATTTTTTCGGCGATTCGAAATCCATGGTTGCCAGCAGGGTCACGCAAACCAGCAACGGACTGGAGAAGTAACGTCCACTCATGAAATCGCCGCCGATGTAGATCGTGTAAAGCAGATACAGCAGCACCCCAGCCAGGATGGCCTGATGCTTTTTGTTTTTGCTCATCCACCCCGCCGCCGAAACCGTAAAGATGGTCAGCAATGTGATGGGGTCGAGCTTCAACGAATTCAAATAATAGAACAGCCCCTGCATGAAAAGACTCGCCTCGGGAATGCCCGTGTTGATCTTTGCATACGCCGTATTTGGGAACGGCACACCATAATAGAACAGCGAAAATAATTCCCAGGCGATCAAGGGCAGAAACCCAAACCCAAGCGTGAGGAAGGTCTTCCCTTTGTGCGGACTCTCCCAAAACAGCAGGACCAGCGCCGGGAAATAGAACAACAACGTATCAAGACGGTCCACCCCGCCGAGAGCTGCCAGCGTTGCCAGAAGGTAGAGTCGGCGCTGTGAGTTTTCGGCAGGCCCAACATAGGTCAAGGTGAATAACAGCAGAATCAAATGGGTCAACGGGTTTTCCAGACCCGAGGTCGAATAATCGACAAATGATTTGGAGACCGAAAAGATCAAAAGCCCCAAAGCCGCCCCTTTTGCAGAGGACGTTTCATTAAAAGTAAAGATGGCCGCGGCCAGCAGGGAGATGCCGATGGAAATGAAGACATTCAGAAAATACATCTGCCCCTGACCAAAGGGATTGCTCTTCCAAAGGTTGAACACAGCCCCCGCCGCCGCCTGCAACAAAAACCACAACGGATGCGTAAACGTCTGCACCCGTTCGCCGATGTTGAATACCGGTCCATACCCATGCAGGAAATTTTCCAGCGAGCGGAAGGTGATGATCGCATCGTCCCCCACCCACGAAGTGCGGATCACCAGCCACGCATAGACCGCCAAAAATGGAAGCGCAAACACCTTGTTTTTGATAAGCCTTGAATTCATAGGGGGCAAGTATAATTCAAAGGAGAACCATGTCCACCATTGATGAGATCAAAGCCCGTATTGATATCGTTGACCTCGTTTCCGAGGCCGGGGTAAAACTGCGTCATGCGGGGAAGAACTACACGGGCTTTTGCCCTTTCCACGATAACAAACACACGCCCGCCTTTGTGGTCTGGCCTGAATCTGGCACGTGGCGCTGCTTTGGCCAATGTAATGAAGGCGGCGATATTTTCAAGTTCGTGATGAAGCGCGACGGCCTGGATTTCAAAGAGGCCATGCAGAAACTGGCTCTGCGCGCAGGCGTGGAGATCAAAGAGTATCAGCGCGAAACACCCCAACAAAAAGAAGCCTACGACCATCTTCGCAAACTGCTGGAAGATGCGGTCGTTTATTACCGCACCCAGCTTTTTAACACCCCCGCAATCCTGGCCTACCTGCATGAAAAGCGCGGACTGACCGACTCCACCATCGAAACCTTTGGCCTGGGTTATGCCCCGCCCGGATACGACAACCTGTTGAAACACTTCCTCTCCAAAGGCTACAGCCAGCAGGATCTGATCGACTCAGGCATGGTCACTGTCCGTGAAAATGACGAAGCCCGCACCTACGATAAATTCCGCAACCGCATCATGATTCCCATCCGCGATGAGAATGGAAAGATGGCAGGTTTCGGCGCGCGCATCGTGGATCCGAACGACGTCCCCAAATTTTTGAATTCACCCGAAACACCCATTTTTTCCAAGGGCCGTTTGCTTTACGGCCTCGATCGCGCCCGCAAGCCCATTCGTGCGGCAGATCAGGCTGTGATCGTGGAAGGTTATCTCGATGTCATTGCCCTGCATCAAGCAGGCTATGAAAATGTCGTTTCGCCAATGGGCACCGCGCTCACTGAAGATCAACTGCGCCTGTTGAAGAGGTCCACGCGCCGCATTGTGCTGGCGCTCGACCCTGATGCGGCAGGCCAGAAAGCCGTTCTGCGCGGACTTGATGCCGCCCGCTCTGCGATGGATCGCGAAGGCGAACTTGGCTTCGATGCACGCGGCCTGCTGAAAAATGAGGCCCGCCTGCAAGCAGACCTGCGTGTGGCGACCATGCCCGATGACCTTGACCCCGATGAGATCGTAGCCCGCGATCAGGAAGAATGGAAAAAGCTCATCGAGAATGCCAAGCCTATCGTCACACATGTGATGGATTCGCTGGCGGCTGGTCAGAACCTGAACGATGCCAAAGTGAAGAACCAGATCGCCGCACAGGTGCTTCCGCTGATCGAAGACCTGCCCAGCGCCATGGAGCGCGATACCTATCGTCAGGCGCTGGCGCGAATGTTGCGGGTAAATGAAAGCGTATTAACGGGCACGCAGGTGCAGGGTCCAGTGGCGAGGCGCAAGCCGCGGAGTGTGGAGCAAAGTCACAAGGTTGTGTCGTCTGGCATTGTGGCGGTCAATCCCACTTTGAAGATCGAATCCTATTGCCTCAGTGTTTTGCTGCGCAAGCCTGAGTTGCTGTACCGTCTCGATAAACGCATGCAGGAAGCCGACCTGGCTGCATTGGCTGTGGAAGATTTCGAGTATACTGACCATCAGTTGTTGTTCGGTGTTGTCCGCATGGCAGTTGAACAGGATGAGAAGGATTATCATCATTATGTGATGGCCCACGTGCCGGAATCGGTCAGTGAGCTTTCGAAGGAATTGGTCGCCCGTTCCGATGCTCTTGACCCTGTGGAAGACAAGATCCTCGATGACCTGCTGGCGCGCTTCATGGACTTGCGCCGTGCAAATGCGATGTTGAATGTCAATCAATTGCGTTTTCTTCAGGAGGAAGACCAACAGCAGGGCGGGGCAAATATGAAGCTGTATCAGGAGCAAACTTTGCAAATGACAAGATTGCTTCACAGTTTGGATCAGGCAAAAAGAAAGCTATCCTCAAAACGATAGAGACTCCATCTGGGAGAAGAAACCGATGCCCGTAAAATCCAAATCCAAAACCAAGCACGGGAAAGTAGCAAAACCAAAAATAAAAAACGCTGAAAAACCAGAGGGGCGTAGAGCGAAAGAAAAAAGCATGAAATTCCCGGAAAGCGATGTGCTGGATTCGCTTTCCAACGGAAACAATCTGTTGTTTGACCCCGCAGCCGATGAGGTCATCGAGCCTGATGAGACCTTGCTCGTTCAGCCAGATGAGCTTGAAGAAATTCTGCCCCTGCGTTCCCATGAACTGGAATCGGAACTTTCTGAAGACCCCGTGCGTTTGTACCTGCGCGAGATCGGCCTGGTCAAACTGCTTGATTCAGATAGCGAGTTTCGTCTCGCCACGCTTAGCGAAGCCGACCGCCATATTACTGCGCTGCGAAAACTAAAACAACGCAAAGGCGTTTCGCTGGCCTCATCCATTTATCACACTGCCCTGGTGGAACTCTCCACTTCGTGGGACCGCCTGATCGAAGATACCGAACAACTCGATTGTGAACTCCCCAACCTGGCCCTGATGGTGGCCGAGTCACAATCGCTGCACTCGGGCTGGCAATTCGATTCACCTTCTTATTTCCGCGCTTATCTGGATAACGGCCATTGGGGTGTGGACCGCCTTTGGGATAATTTCGCGCGACATGCCTACGGTGTCTTTCTTAACCTGTACCTGCTCCCGTTTAAATATGCAGAGTGGCTGCTGACAAATGTCCGCGCCCAGAATGCGCTGCCCGGGCAACGCACGCTCTACCGCAACCTGCCCCCCGATGATGAGTTGCTCGCCGAAATGGACGCGATCCACGCCCGTGCTGTGGAAGGGGATCAGGCGCTCATCCGTGCAAATTTGCGTCTGGTGGTGAGCGTTGCCAAGCGTTATCTTGGCCGCGGCATGTCTTTGCTTGATCTGATTCAGGAAGGCAATATGGGCCTGCTGCGTGCGGTCAGCAAGTTTGATCCCCGCCGTGGATTCAAATTCAGCACCTATGCCACCTGGTGGATCCGTCAATCGATCAACCGCTCCATCGCTGAACAGGCCCGAACGATCCGCATCCCCGTGCACTTGTTCGAGTCGATTTCGCGCATTTTGCGAGCGCAGCGCCACCTTACGCAGATTTTGGGCCGCGACCCCAGCAGCGAGGAATTGGCCATGGAAGCGGGTTTTCTCTCTGCTTCCGATGTGCAAGCCATTCTTCGGGCACATGCCGAAGGCAGGCCGATCAAACCTGACCTGCAAAAACAACTTGAACAAGCCACACAAAAAATTGACAGGGTACTCCGTTCTGCCGAAGAACCCGTTTCCCTCGAAGGCCCGGTGGGGGATGAAGATTCCAGTTCATTGGGCGATTTCATTGAGGACGAAGACACCCCGTCGCCGATGGATGCCGCTGCCCGCGAAATGCTCCGCGAGCAGGTGCAGCACGCCCTCGAGTCGTTGTCAGACCGTGAACGTGATGTGCTCGAACTTCGGTTTGGCCTGCGCGATGGAAGGGAACATACCCTTGAAGAGGTCAGCCGCTATTTTGATGTCACCCGTGAACGCGTCCGCCAGATCGAAGCGAAGGCGCTGCGGAAGTTACGTCACCCTGCCAGGAGCAGGGAATTGCGAGATTACCTGGGAGATTAGGGGAAAGAACGAATTTTGAGGCATGAAGGATGAAAACAATCGTTTTCATCCTTCTGTTTTTATTTATATTGCTTGTCTTTTCCCATTATGACAATTATCATCATTTTTGTGAAAAGTGACACTTTGTCTGGCTCGTGAAAGTCTCTTATGATATACTACGCCGAACGTGCCAGATTTCACGCACTGATTTTCCACACCAAAGAGGTGTTTATGTTGCTGGAGTATATTGCCATTGGGGTGATGATTGCGGTTGCCACATTGATTGCTTTCATCGCGATAGGTTTGGGGGAATTGTTTGGCCCGAAGAAAAAGACTGCCGCCAAAGACATGCCTTATGAATCAGGTATGAATCCATATGGTGAAGGTACGCGGCGTATGCCGGTCCGTTTTTACCTGATTGCAGTGTTGTTCATCCTTTTTGATATTGAAGTTGTGTTTTTTCTACCCTGGGCGATCGCATTTCGCAAGCTGGGCATCTTTGGCCTGCTAGAGATGATCGTGTTTATCGTTATCTTATTGATCGGTTATGTGTACGCATGGAAGAAAGGAGCCCTTGAATGGGAGTAGAGCAGAAACTTGGAAATATGGGCGTGGTTACCACCACGCTGGAGAATGTGGTCAATTGGTCGCGCACGAATGCCATGTGGCCGATGTTGTTTGGTCTGGCTTGTTGTGCCATCGAGATGATGGCGGCACAGGCTTCAGATTATGACATGAGCCGTTTTGGCATGGAACTCATGCGAGCCAGCCCGCGCCAGTCGGATTTAATGATCGTGGCGGGACGCGTCTCGAAGAAAATGGGACCCGTCCTGCGTCGTTTGTATGACCAGATGCCTGAGCCCAAATGGGTGATCGCCATGGGCGATTGCGCCTCCTGCGGCGGTGTCTTCAATAACTATGCCATCTATCAGGGTGTGGATGAAGTTGTGCCTGTGGATGTGTATGTGGCGGGTTGCCCGCCGCGCCCGGAAGCCTTGATACATGGTGTGTTGACCGTGTATGAAAAGGTCAAAGGTGAAAAATTCAAGGATCTGGCCGCAAAATAATCATTCATAAGACCTGACAGGCCCAATCTGTCAGGTCTTAAGGAATATTTTTTTATGAATAAAAATCTCGAACCCGTTGTAAAAACAATTCAAGACAAATTCGGCGCAGGCTGTGAAGAGTTTCGCGATGAAGTGCATTTGTTCGTGAAGCCCGAGCAGATCGTGGAGGCGTTGACCCTTCTACGCGACGAGCAGGGTTTTGAATTGCTGTCAGCTTATACCGCGGTGGATTATTACCCCAGCGAAACACCGCGTTTCCATTTGATCTATCAACTTACTTCGCTTGTCAAAAATCTTTCGGTGCAGGTCAGAGTCGCTGTAAATGGGAGCAGTCCCAAGGTCCCGACAGTGACCGGTGTATATGCGTCGGCGAACTGGCGTGAGCGTGAGATCTTCGATATGTTCGGAATCGAATTTGAAGGTCATCCCGATCCGCGCCGTATCTTGATGCCCGAAGATCATGTGGGGCACCCGCTCCGCAAGGATTTTCCGCTTGGGTATGAAGAGCCGCAATTCACCTTCAACTTCGATGAGATCGATCTGCGCAAGCCGTATGTAAAGGAATAGTTATGAGTCAGATTGAAGAAGTCAGCCTGGAAAAATTCAAGCATCTTGTATCTGAGCGGGCGCTTACCGGCGAGACCATGCTTTTGAACATGGGTCCGCAGCACCCTTCCACCCACGGCGTTTTGCGGCTTTTGCTCGAACTGGATGGCGAAATTGTCGTCAACTGCATTCCCGATATCGGCTTTTTGCACACGGGTGTTGAGAAGAACATGGAAGCCAAGACCTATCAAAAGGCCGAAGTGATGACCGACCGCCTTGACTATATGAATACGATGGGAAACAACCTGGCGTATTGTATGGCCGTGGAAAAATTGGTGGACCTTGATGTCCCCGTGCGTGCGCAGGCGTTGCGTGTGATCCTTGTTGAGTTGCAGCGCATCGCTTCACATTTGGTCTGGCTGGGTACTTCAGGCCTTGACCTTGCCGCGATGTCGATGTTCCTGTATTGTTTCCGCGAACGCGAGCAGATCCTTGATATTTTCGAGCTTGTCTCCGGTCAACGTATGATGACCACCTACTTCCGCCCCGGCGGCGTGTGGCGTGACGTGCCCGTGGAATTTGAAAAGGCCGTGCGCGACTTTATCAAGATCTTTCCGAAACGAATTGCCGAGTACGAATCGTTATTGACCAAGAATCCGCTTTTTATTGACCGTATGGTGGATATCGGCTACCTGAGTAAAGAGACGGCTCTTTCCTACGGGGTAACTGGTCCTACACTACGGGCATCGGGTGTGGATTGGGATTTGCGCAAGGTGCGTCCGTACTGCGGTTATGAACAATATGATTTCAACGTGCCGACCCGTACAGAGGGTGATACATACGCCCGCTACCTTGTCCGCATTGAAGAACTGCACGAGTCTTTGAAGATCGTTGAACAGGCTTTGAATAAATTGCCGCTTGGGCCTGTTCGTTCTGAAAACCGAAAGTTTGTCCCACCGCCGCGCTCTGAAATTGGTGTCAGCATGGAAGCTCTGATCCATCACTTCAAGTTGTGGACGGAAGGTTTCTCGGCGCCACAAGCTTCGATCTACAACGCCGTGGAATCTCCACGAGGTGAGTTGGGTCTCTTTATTGAAGGGGATGGTGGTCCGAAGCCATTGCGCATGCACCTGCGTACACCTTCTTTCGATAATCTTGCCGTTGTTCCGCAGATTGTGAAAGGTCACCTTGTGGCTGACCTTGTTGCAATTCTTGCTTCCATTGATATTGTCCTCGGAGATATTGACAGATGAGCCTTGAGAAATCCTATCCGAAGGAAGTTAAGCAAATATTGTCCAAGTATCCGCCGGAGCACAAACGCTCGGCGGTCATGCCGCTCCTCTACCTTGCCCAGCGCGAGGAAGGTTATGTGAACAAAGCTGCGATGCAGGATATTGCCCGCATGCTCGACATCACCGAGACGGAAGTTGCCTCGATCGTCGGCTTTTATTCGCTGTATCACGACGAAAAAGCAGGCAAATACCGTATGCAAATTTGTACTGACCTGCCCTGTGCTTTACGGGGTGCCGATGATTTCATGAAAAATCTATGCAGCAACCTCGGAATCAAAGTCGGCGAAACCACACCCGATGGATTGGTAACCCTCGAAGCTGTGACATGTCTTGCTGCCTGCGACAAAGCACCCATGTTCCAAACCCAGGGCCCTGATGGAATTAAATATCACGAGAACATGACCGTGGATAAGACCATTGAATTGATCGAAGCCCTGAAGAAATCTGATGCGGGGGTGAAATAATGGCTAACGTTCTTTTACGTCATCGCGATATTGCCGATCTAAACAAGATCGAAGTCTATAAAAAGAACGGCGGTTTTGACGCGTTCAAGAAGGCTGTTTCCAAAATGCAGCCGAATGAAGTGACCGATGTGGTTAAGAACTCGGGTCTGCGCGGCCGCGGTGGTGCGGGTTTCCCCACCGGTATGAAGTGGTCTTTCATTGATACCAAGAATTGGCCGCATTATGTGGTTGCCAATGCCGATGAGTCTGAGCCTGGCACATTTAAAGACCGCGAGATCATGGAAAGCAATCCATTCCAGTTTTTGGAAGGGTTGGCGATCGCATCCTATGCGGTTGGCGCCAATGTAGCTTACATTTACCTGCGCGGTGAATTCTGGCAGGTGGCTGCTTTCCTTGATGAAAAGATCGCAGATATGGAAAAGGCGGGTTTCCTTGGTGAGAACCTGTTCGGCACTGAATACTCCCTGAAGATCTACACTCACTTGGGGGCGGGTGCATACATTTGCGGTGAAGAAACCGCCCTGCTTGAATCGCTTGAAGGCAAACGCGGACAGCCCCGTGTGCGTCCGCCGTTCCCGCCTTCCTTTGGTTTGTACGGCAAGCCCACCATCATCAATAATGTGGAGACTTTTACGAACGTCCCCCTTATCATGGCGAACGGCGCGGAGTGGTACAAGTCTATGGGCACCGCTGATAGCGCGGGCGTGAAGATCTTCTCGCTCTCCGGACGTGTGCGCAAACCCGGTAATTATGAACTGCCCTTCGGCACGACCTTCCGCCAGTTGATCTACGAACATGGCGGCGGTGTTTTGGATGGCCGACCTGTGAAGGCGATCATGCCTGCGGGCGCATCTTCTTCACTGATTGTGGTGGATGATAAAGTACTCGATACCCCGATGGATTACGCCACCGTACGCACATTGGGCGCGGACCTGGGTTCTGCTTCTGTCATTGTGTTGGACGATACTGTGGATATCGATTGGGTGGTCAACAAGACGATCCATTTCTTCAAGCATGAGTCGTGCGGTAAGTGTACAACCTGCCGCGAAGGTAACTATTGGATGCAGCATCTCACCGAGCGCATTCACTCCGGTCAGGGCGTGCAGAACGATGTGGACCTGCTTCTAAATGTGGCCAAGCAAATGCAAGGCAAATGCCTGTGCGCACTTGGTGAATTCTCCACCATGGCGGTGGTGACCGGTATCGAAAGATTTCCGCAGGATTTCAAAAAAGCGGTAAAGGCTTAATGGAGCACGCATGACGAAACAAGTCACGCTATCAATTAATGGAATAACAGTAACCGTTCCCGATGGAACGTTGATCGCTGATGCGGCCAAGATGGCTGGGATCGACATCCCGGTATTTTGTCACCACCCGAAGCTGGAGCCAGCCGGTATGTGCCGCATGTGTCTGGTGGAGGTGGGCCGTCCCATGTTGGATCGTGCCACTGGTCAGGTGGTGATGGAAAACGGCCAGCCCAAGATCCAGTTCATGCCCAAACTTGAAACGGCTTGCACCAATCGCGTTTCAGACGGCATGGTGGTGATGACCACAACCGACAAGGCCAAAGATGGGCAAAAAGGTACAGTGGAGTTTTTGCTTACTTCGCACCCATTGGATTGCCCGATCTGTGACAAGGGTGGCGAATGCCCATTGCAAAACCTGACCATGGCTTTCGGTCCGGGCAAGAGCCGCTTTATTTATGATGAGAAAGCGCATTTCGAGAAGCAGGTTCCGCTTGGCGACTTGATCTGGCTTGACCGCGAACGCTGCATCCAGTGCGCACGCTGTATCCGTTTTCAGGATGAAGTGGCCGGTGAAGCAGTACTCGGTTTCGATGAGCGCGGACGTAACACGCAGATCATTTCACTCTCAGAACCGGGGTTCGATTCCATCTTCTCTGGCAACACCACTGACATTTGCCCCGTCGGCGCATTGACCACTGCCGATTTTCGTTTTGGCGCGCGCCCGTGGGAGTTGAAAGCACAGGCTTCCATTTGTACGCAATGCCCGGTGGGCTGCAATACCACGCTCAACACACGCCGTGAGGCCAAGGCTGGCGGTGATGTGGTCGTGAAGCGTGTGATGCCCCGACAGAATGAAGAAGTAAACGAAATCTGGCTGTGCGATAAGGGCCGCTTTACCTATCACTTTACCGAAAGCAAGAAACGCCTCACCCGCCCGCTCGTGCGCAAGGAAGAAAAGCTGGCACGTGCCTCATGGGATGCTGCAACTAAAATGGCGGCCGAGAACTTTACGAAATCGAAAAAGGATTTCGTGGTGTTGGCATCGGGCCGTTTGGCCAATGAAGATCTGTTCAACCTGAAGTCGCTGGCTGATACGGCTGGTGGTACTGCCATTTTGTATTCCAACATGGGCGGCGGAGATTTGACCACACTTGTTGGTGTTGGGCAGGGAACGAACATCGGTAAGATGGGCAAGGGTGATGCCATTCTTGTAGTGGCTTCAGACCTGTATCAGGAAGCCCCCATTTGGTGGCTGCGCGTAAAACAAGCCGCTGACCGTGGAGCAACCCTCATTGTCGCCAATGCACGCGAAACCAAACTGGATAAATTTGCCAAGTTTGTCATCCGTTATGCACAGGGTGATGAATCAAAGGCAGTGGCTAACTTAAGCAACAAAGGCAAGATCGCTGATGAATTTGCCAAGGCAAAGAATGCCGTTGTTTTCTACGGCAACGATGGACTTGGTTTGAATGACACGGCCAGCCTTGCTTCTGCCTGTGCCACGCTTTTGAAAGACACCGAACATGTTGGTAAACCAAATAATGGACTGGTCGCTGTATGGGAACGTGTGAACGATCAGGGTGCCTGGGAAATTGGTTTCCGCCCCGAACCTGACCTGGAGAAGGCTCTCAAAGGAAAGGCAGTTTACATCGTTGGGGCAGACCCTGTTGGTGATGACCCTGCGTTGGCCAAGGCTTTGAAGGGTGCGAAGTTCGTAGCCGTGCAGGATATTCTCGAAACAGCCACCACCGAGATCGCTGATGTGGTTTTCCCGGCACAGGCCTACACCGAACGCGAAGGTACTTTCACTTCCGGCGAGCGTCGTGTGCAGCGTTTTTATGCAGCTGTGCCAGTGAAGGGTGATGCAAAACCTGATTTTGCCATCACATCACAGATCGCCAAACAAATGGGCGTGATCCTCGAAGGGTCATCGGCTTCTGTGGTGTTTGACATTCTTTCACATTCTGTTGAGTCTTTTGCCGATTTGAGTTATGCCAAACTGGCCGAAACGCACGGACAATGGCCGATCGTTGGGCGTGGTGACCTGTACTACGGCGGCACAACTTACGAGAATACACAGGGGTTGGGTGTGCAACTCGTCCCGACCGCTCAAGCCGGTGGAACCGTACGCATACCCAAGGTCAGGAAAGAAGCGGCTCTTCGTCCAAAAGAGAATGAATTGCTGGCTGTGCCTGTCACCAGGTTGTATGACTATGGCGTGACCATCAGTTCATCGGCGCCGCTGCTTGGTCAGTGGGTTGGTGAGCCAACCGTGACCCTGCACCCAATGGCTGCAAAGAATTTGGGCGTGGAAGCGGGTACACGTGTGAAGCTCAGTTTCGACGGAGTGAATGCGGAAGTGGTTGTGAAATTGGACGATACGATCTCGGCAGGCGTTGCACTGGTGCCGCGCAGTATGGGGATTGCGATCCGCGAACCTGTTGTGGCGCGTGTTCAGCTTGCAGGGAAGGTGAAGTGATATGGATTGGACCATCTGGCTTGAATGGGTATTAAAGGGATTTATCCTCTGCCTGATCCTTTTGACGGGCTTTGCGTATTTGACCTTGTATGAACGCCGCGCGCTGGCGCGTATGCAGGTGCGTGTGGGCCCGAATCGTGCTGGACCTCAAGGTGTGTTGCAGCCAATTGCCGATGCGGTGAAACTGATCTTCAAGGAAGAATTCACCCCATCACGTGTGTACAAGGTTGTGTTTGTGCTTGCGCCTGTGTTGACCGTGGTGCCCTCTTTGATCCTGGCGGCGGTGATCCCATTGGGCTCGAAGTTCGTATTGTTTGGCCGTGAGATCACCCTGTATGTGGCAGATCTGAATGTGGGCGTGTTGTACCTGACTTCCATTGCATCCATTGCGGTGTATGGCATTGTGCTGGCGGGATGGTCAAGCAATAACAAGTACGCCATGTTGGGCGGTGTGCGCTCCTCGGCACAGATGATCTCTTATGAACTTTCGCTGGGCCTGTGCATTGTGATCGCCATTTTGCTCGGCGATTCGATGAATTTGAACGATATTGTGAACGCCCAAAAAGGGATGTGGTTTGCGGTCATTCAACCTGCAGGTGCGCTGGTCTTCATGATCGTAACCCTGGCGGAAGTGAACCGTGCTCCCTTTGATATGCCCGAAGCCGAACAGGAATTGACCGCTGGTTATCATGCAGAATACTCCGGTATGAAATTCGCTTTGTTCTTCATGGCTGAATACCAGAAGATGATCGTCATCTGTATGATCGCGGCCACCTTGTTCTTTGGCGGCTATCGCGAATTCTGGTTTTTGCAGGGGACCATTTTTAGTGTGGACCGTTTCTGGTTCCTTGGCCCGATCTACCTGCTGTTGAAGGTCATTGTCCTGTTGTTCTTTATGATCTGGATCCGTGCCACCTGGCCCCGTATTCGTTATGACCGTTTGATGTCTTTCGGTTGGAAGGTGCTTTTACCGTTATCCCTGATCCTTGCCTTTATCACTGCCACAGGTATTTTGCTGGCTCAGGAATTGAACAACCCGATGATCATTTGGGGTATTCCTGTGCTTTCGATCGTTTGTGTGCTGGTGGCGGTTGTTTTTATCAACAGTGACTTGAGGAGAAAATCTCATGGGCGTATTTGATCCCATTATCGAGCTTTCAAAAGGTTTGGGTGAAACCCTGCGTTCCTTCCTTTTTGAGAAGACCGTAACCTATCAATATCCTGAAGAAAAGCGCCCTGTCCGCCCGCGCTATCGCGGCCGCCACGTGCTGAAGCGTTACGATAACGGCCTCGAAAAGTGCATCGGATGTTCGCTGTGCGCCGCAGCCTGCCCTGCGGATGCGATCTTTGTGGAAGCGGCTGAGAATACAGATGAAAAGCGCTTCTCGCCGGGACAGCGGTATGCATCCACCTATGAGATCAATATGTTGCGCTGCATCTACTGCGGCTTTTGCGAAGATGCCTGCCCCACCGAGGCCATTGTGCTTGGCGATAATTACGAGCTTTCTTTCACCGACCGCCGACAGGCCATCTACCCGAAGGAAATGCTGCTCGAACCCGTCCGCACTGTGGATATGATCACGCCGCGCAAAGTGGAACCCGGTGTGTTCACCCGCTCCGTGCCTGAGATGCAAAATCCATCCGATTAACGGTTTACGATGGACGATTTACGAACCGTAATCTCGTAAATCCAAAATTGCAAACCGTACATGGAGTTTTATGAATTCTGACATAATCGTTTTCCTCGTCCTTTCCCTGATCGCCATTTCAAGCGCGTTGGGGATGCTCTTCAGCCGCAATGCAGTGTATTCTGCACTGTACCTGGTGTTGAATTTTGTTACTGTGGCGGTGTTCTACCTTTTGCTGGGCGCCCCTTTCATTGCAATGTCGCAGATCACGGTGTATGCGGGTGCGATCATGGTGTTGTTCCTGTTCGTGATCATGCTGCTCGGTGCGGAGAATCTTGCGCCCTCCCAGTCGCTTCCCTGGCAAAAGCCGCTGGCTTACACCCTGGCTGTTGTGCTGGTCGTGGAATCGGTGTATCTGGTCATTTCCCGTGCGCAGACCGATAAATTCATCTCAACACCGGATGCCGCCCTCAACTCCATGGAAAACCTGCGTGAAATGGCAATGTCCCTCTTCAATCAGTATCTCCTGCCTTTTGAAATTACATCCATTTTGCTTTTGGTCGCGATGGTGGGCGCGATCGTTTTGACCAAGCAGGAAAAGAGAGAGCAAAAATAATGGTCCCTGTCAATTATTACGTGGCGCTTTCCGCCGTTTTATTTACCATCGGTGCGCTTGGCGTACTCATCCGCCGCAACCCGTTGATCATTTTCATGTCCGTTGAATTGATGCTCAATGCGGGCAACCTCGCCTTCGTGGCGTTTGGCCGTTCCTACGAGATCGCCGGTGGCCAGCCTTTCTTCAGCGGGCAGATCTTCGTTTTCTTTGTCATTGCAGTAGCCGCTGCTGAAGTGGCGGTCGGCCTCGCCTTGATCGTGGAAATCTTCAAGGCACGCAAGAATATCAATATTGATGAGTTGAATTCCTTGAAGGGATAAAAGTAAAAAGTAATTGGTAATTAGTCATTACTAATCTCCAATTACCAATTACGGAGAAACCATGCACTTAAGCGAATCAGTTAGCACAGGATTTTTCTTTCTGGCCCCGTGGCTGGTCTTTGCACCCGTCATTGGCCTGCTCATCAACCTGATTTTCGGGAAGCAATTCAGCGAAAAGATGGTTGGTACCGTGGCAAGCCTGGCATCGGGTACGGCGTTTGTCGTTTCCGTTCTGCTGGCATATTCTGTTTCCCTCAACCACGGGGAGGTGGTGCGCTGGAAACTGGCAGAATGGATCCACGTCGGCACACTCCACCTTGATTGGACCTTCCGCATGGACTCGCTCTCCACCACGATGATGCTGGTGGTTTCGGGCGTTGGGACCCTCATCCACATCTATGCGATTGGATACATGCACGAGGATGTCCGCTTCAAACATGAAGAGGGAAGGTTCAACCGCTTCTTCCTTTACCTCAACCTGTTCATCGCGGCGATGATGATCCTCGTCTCTGGCGACTCGTACATGATGCTTTTCGTTGGTTGGGAAGGTGTGGGTCTTTGTTCCTTCCTGCTGATCGGCTTCTGGTTCGAAATGGACACACTTGCACGTCCTTCCTGGGCCAATTCCAATGCTGCCAAGAAGGCCTTCATTACCAACCGCGTCGGCGATTTTGGTTTTCTCATCGCTGGCTTCCTGATGTTTTGGTATCTTGGCTCTTTTCAATTCGATGAGGCTTTCAAGGCCGCCCCTGAAATTGCACACTCAATGCCTTGGGTGATCGTAGCGATTACCCTGTTCATGCTGGTGGGTGTTGCAGGTAAATCTGCACAAATTCCGCTCTACATCTGGCTGCCAGACGCGATGGCGGGTCCAACCCCTGTTTCGGCGTTGATCCATGCCGCCACAATGGTGACCGCTGGTGTGTATCTTGTGACGCGTTCCGCTCCACTTTACACTCTTGTCCCGCAGGCGCAGTATATCGTTGCGATGGTCGGCGCAGGGACCGCGCTCTTCGCCGCGACGATTGCAGTCGGTCAATACGATATTAAAAAAGTTCTCGCGTATTCCACCATTTCGCAACTTGGTTTCATGGTGGCTGCCGTAGGCATGGGCGCGTATGTGGCAGGGATGTTCCACCTCATCACCCATGCTTTCTTCAAGGCCCTGCTCTTCCTTTCTGCAGGTTCCGTTATTCTTGGGTTGGAGCGCGGACATCATGCCCACGCTCATCATGCCGCTCACGATGATCACGGCAAAAAGAAGAAAGAAGGAAAGCACGCCTCTGGCAAAGCCGAAGGGAAGAAAGAGGAAGAACACGGGCATGGCGGTCATGACGAGCACGGTGAAGTCTTCGACCCGGGTGATATGCGTAACATGGGCGGACTTCGCAAGACCATGCCTGTCACATTCTGGCTGTACATGATCGGTACACTGGCCTTGGCGGGTATCTTCCCGTTTGCTGGTTTTTGGTCGAAGGACGAAATCCTTTTGGATGCAAGCCTGCACTTTACCAGTGTCTATTGGCAGTTGACCATTGCCGCCTTCTTCACCGCTTTTTACATGGGCCGCCAGATTTGGATGGTCTTCTTTGGTGAAGCGCGCACCGATGCAGCCAAACATGCAGAGGAAAGCCCCAAAGTGATGACCGTGCCCCTTATGGTGCTGGCAGTTTTATCGGTCGCAGGCGGCGCGTTGAATCTTCCGTTTGAAGGGTTCCACAATCTCGGTCACTGGCTGGGCCACACCATTGGCGAGGTTGAAGGACTCCCGCTCGACCTGAAAGTCGCAGGCATTTCCACTGCACTGGCTTTGCTGGCCATTTTGATCTCCTGGTTCATTTATGGCCGTAATCCTCTTAAGGCTGGCCAGATCGACCCGCTCAAGAAGCCGCTTGGTTTTATCTTCACAGGCATGGAAGGGAAATGGTTTGTGGATGAAGGCTACTTCGCGGTCATCATCAATCCATTCAACAAACTCTCACAGTTCCTTGCGGATGTGATTGACTGGCGCTTCTGGCATGACTTTGTCCACGACACGGTCATCGCCGGGACCTATAACTGGCTCAGCGAAACCGCACTGAATCACTACGCCGATCAAAAAGGCATTGACGGTTTCGCGAACTGGTTGGGCACTGCCACACAATCCGTTTCCGCAACGTTACGTAAAGTGCAAAATGGCTTTGTGCGTTCGTATGCGCTCTCTGTTTTGCTGGGCGTGGTTTTGATCTTAGGCTATTTGATTTTGAAATAACTCGTAGAAACCGAGGATAGAACATGGAATTTCTTTTGCAACCTCTTACACTCCTGACCTTCCTTCCGCTTGTGGGCGTGCTCGTGATTCTCTTTATGAATTCCGAGTCGAAGAATGCCATTCGCTGGGTTGCGTTGGGCACATCATTGATCACCTTTGTCGTTTCGTTGTGGGTTTTCTCCCAGTTCGACTCGTCCAACCCCGATCTGCAGTTGGAAGCCAAATACCCGTGGATTCAAGTAGCGGGCTGGAACATCTACTACTATCTGGCTGTGGACGGTTTGAGCATTTTGCTGGTGTTGCTCACCGCCTTCCTGACCCCCATTTCCCTGCTCTCCACGTGGACAGCGGTTGAAGAACGGGTCAAGGATTTCATGGTCTTCTTCCTGCTTTTGGAAGTGGGCATGATGGGCGTTTTCCTTGCCCAGGATCTGTTCCTGTTCTACATCTTCTGGGAATTTACCCTTGTCCCGATGTACTTCCTCATCGGTCTGTGGGGCGGACCTCGCCGCGTATATGCTGCGGTCAAGTTCTTCCTCTATACCATGGCTGGTTCCATTTTGATGCTGATCGCCATTTTGTTCCTCGGCATCAAGACCGACACCTTCAACGTCCCAACCATGCTTGCCCGTCTGCCTGACCTGTATGCCACCAGCATCAACCCGCAGACTCAAATGCTGCTCTTCATTGCCTTTGCTGCGGCTTTTGCCATCAAAGTGCCAATGTGGCCGCTGCATTCGTGGCTGCCCGATGCCCACGTGGAAGCGCCCACCGCTGGTTCTGTCATCCTGGCTGGCGTTTTGCTGAAGATGGGTACCTATGGTTTCCTGCGCTTCAATATTGCGCTCTTCCCGGATGCGACAGTCGCTGCCGCCCCGTGGATTGCGCTGCTTGCGACCATTGGCATCATTTACGGCGCAGCTGTTTCCTATGCCCAACAGGATGTTAAGAAATTGGTCGCCTATTCATCCGTGAGCCACCTCGGCTTTGTGATGCTTGGCTTGTTCGCGTTGAATGCCCAAGGTGTGGCGGGTGCCATTTTGCAAATGATCAACCACGGGTTAAGCACAGGCGCGCTGTTCCTCCTCATCGGTATGATCTACGAACAGACCCATACCCGCGAGATCAAAGTCTACGGCGGTTTGTGGAAGATCACCCCTGTCTTTGGCACACTCATGCTGATCGCTTCGCTTTCTTCGATGGGCCTGCCTGGTTTGAACGGCTTCGTGGGTGAGTTCACCATTTTGCTTGGCGCGTTTGGTTCAAAGGCCATTGCCAATCCGTGGTATGCGGGTGTTTCAGCCATCGGTGTCATCATGGCGGCTGTGTATATTCTGTACATGTTCCAAAAAGTATTCCTCGGCCCTGCTGGCGAGATTACCCACCACCACGAACTCAAAGACCTCAATTGGCGCGAGATTCTCACCGTGGCTCCGTTGGTCATTTTCATGTTCTGGATCGGTCTTTACCCCAAACCATTCTTCGACATTCTCGCCCCTGCGGTTGAGAAACTTTTATCTGCATTGCCTTTATAGGGTTGACGGTTGGCAGGTTGAAAGCCAAAGGTGTATACCTGTAACTTTCAACCTGCGGTCTGCAACCTGCATTTTCTTGGAGCGTTCATGGCGCAACCTAATTATCAGGATTACTTGACTATTCTCCCTCTGATCACACTGATCGTTTGGTCATGTGTGCTTTTGCTGGTGGATCTGTTCATCCCCAAAAAGCAGAAGGGTTGGACGGCATTTCTTGCCGCCTTTGGCCTTGTTGTTACACTTGGCCTTACCATCGGTCAGATCGGGCAAAGCAATACAGGCTTTAGCGGCATGGTGTTGGTGGATGGCTTTTCAACCTTTGCCAATGTGTTGCTGCTCACCAGCGGACTATTTGGAATTGCACTGGCCTTCGGATACACCCGTCGTATGGGTATTGAGCGCGGTGAATATTACACCCTGCTTATTTTTAGCGTCTCAGGCATGATGCTGATGGCGCAGGCCGCCGACCTGATCGTCGTTTTTCTTGCGCTTGAACTTTTGTCCATTCCGTTGTATGTGCTGGCAGCCTTTTCACGGGCCAATTCCCAATCTCAGGAGGCGGGAGTTAAATATTTTCTGTTGGGAGCATTTGCAACAGGATTTGTTGTCTACGGAACGGCTCTCGTTTTTGGAGCGACAGGGACCACATCCTTTAGCGGAATCTTTTACGCCGTTTCAAACGGAGCCTCGATCCTGCTTCTGACCATTGGGGCTGCTCTCATCCTTGTCGGTTTCGGCTTCAAGGTTGCTGCTGTTCCCTTCCATATGTGGACTCCGGATGTATATGAAGGTGCCCCCACTGCTGTGACAGCGTTCATGTCTTCAGGCGCAAAGATTGCAGGGTTTGCCGCCATGTTGCGCGTTTTCTCCTCTGCTTTCCCCGCCCTTTCCGCCGATATCTCGGATATTCTTTGGGCGTTCGCCGCGTTGACCATGGTGGTTGGTAATCTGACCGCTTTATCCCAAACCAACATTAAGCGCCTGCTGGCATATTCAAGTATTGCTCATGCCGGGTACATCCTTATGGCTTTTGTGCCTTACGGGAATTCCGAGGTCTCTGCTGTTTCAATAGCGGCTGGCCTGTTTTATCTGGTCACCTACGCATTGACCAATTTCGGTGCATGGGCTGTGGTCATTACCCTTGAAAAATCGGAAGGCAAGGGGCTCGAGATCAATGATTATGCCGGTCTTGCAAAGAAATATCCCGCCCTTGCTGCCGCCATGACTGTGTTCATGCTCTCCTTCATCGGTTTCCCGCCCACCCTTGGCATGGTCGGAAAATTCTACCTGTTCCGCGCCGCAGTTGCTGGCGGATACAACGGCCTTGCCATCATCGGTGTGGTGACATCGCTTGTTTCAGCGTATTACTACCTGCGTGTGGTGGTCACCATGTACATGCGTGAAGGTGACCCGACCATTGAGCGCGAGCCTTTGCTCAGTATCACAACTGCTGTAACAGCCATTGCAACTGTCGTTTTGAGCTTTGTCCCTCAATTCTTGTTCCTGTTGTCGAGTACTGCACTGGTAAGATAGGCTTGATTTCAACAAAAAAGCGATGACCTTCAAGTCATCGCTTTTTTTATTATAAACTCCCAATAGCAGGGTCAGTGGGAACGGGTTTTGAGAAGAATTTCTTCTTGATAACCCGATACAGGATCATGAGTGGAATGACCACAAGAAGGGTCAACACCAAACTTGCTGCGAGAGAGATGCCAAAATACCTGGGGAAATATTCCAATGCGCCGTAGCCTAGATCTTGTGCGGGTGATTCGTTACCTTGTGCGTCCACACAATACCCGTAAAGGACCCTTTCGCCGGGGCGGGTGTAGGTGGTTTCCTCCCAACCGGTAATGAGGGTGCTGCCTGGTGGACATGCGATTTCTTGCAGGACATCCCGGTCAAAAATGGGGACCGCCACCGTTGCGCTGCAAGCTAAAACAACCGCTAACAACATCACTGTAAGCAAAAACAAGGAGAATCCGCCACAGCCAAAAAAGGTTTTCCAGACGCCATTAGAGCTATTTGACATATCACACCTTCTTAATAGGGGAATGACTTATACCGCAGGCCTTAGATAAAAAGATTGTAGGTTGTTTTTCACTTCAATGAAATGGGATGAAGGTCAGGTGAAGCGTTTCAGACCGGTCAACGTATGGAGTGCCCCATGCAAACGGTAGTCTTATGGCTTTCTCAAATTAATATCTGACAAGCCTTTCGAACCGCCAAGCCCGCGAAGAACGCCAAGAAAATCCATTAAACTTCGCGCTCTTTGCGCTCTTAGCGGTTAGTTTTATCTATGTTGGGCAAGTACTCCCGACTTTGAGAAAGCCATACCGCTAGTCAACTTTTTTATTGACACCCCTTTTCTTTGCGGTATAATACCGCTCGCAAGTTTTGAGAGCGGCTCCGTAGCTCAACGGCAGAGCAGTTGACTCTTAATCAATTGGTTTTGGGTTCAAATCCCAACGGAGTCACTATGGATTAGGTCTGATTTCATAAAGTCAGACCTTTTTCTTTTATCTTTCTGAGAATGTTTACGGGGGAGGTTGTGTTTGGACTGTTTAAACCATTTTTGAGTTAAGGTCGAAACGCTGACTTCGTGTAACGATTGTGTCTTCAAAAAGATGGGGTTTTCGGGGCATCCAGTCCATAAATCCGCTTAGATTCAAATGAGAGAACGTACCCCCTGCTTGACGTTGATTTCATGAAAATGGTAATATAAAAAACGATGTATCTAAAAGGCAGCAAGTGGAGCATGAATCGCAGGCGGACCCGTCCAAACTGGTTCCGCATAATTTTGTTGTGTTTGTTGGTGCTGGGCGCGTCCTACGTGAATCGATTTGTCATTGCCGCACGGCCATCGCCGTTTTTGCCCACCCCCACAGTCACACGTTCTCCTGAATCATTTGTCACAGAGGCACAGGAATATTTCAAGCAGGGACAATTACTGCGGGCGATTGATTCTTACAAACAAGCCATCCTTTCCCGTCCTGATGACCCCACGGTGTATATTGCACTGGCGCAGGCGCAGGTGTTTGCTGGCCAGTACGAAGCCGCACAGGAAAGCGCGGAAAGTGCGATTCTGCTTAACAATGCAAATTCCATGGCGCATGCTGTGCTGGCCTGGGCTTTGGGTGCCCAGGAAAAGTTTATCGAAGCGGAAGACAGCATTGAACGTGCCCTGACCCTTGACCCCAACAATGCATTGGCGCACGCATATTATGTCGAAATCCTGGTGGATTCGGGTTCCTTTGATGTCATTGAAAAAGCAATTGACGAATCACGAATCGCCGTGGCTTTGGCACCCAATACCCTCGAAACCCACCGCGCACGCGGAATTATTCTTGAGGCTGTGGGCGATTACGAAAATGCCATCCGCGAATATCAGCAAGCCATTGACCTCAACCCGAAGATCGCCGACCTGTATCTTTCACTGGGAATTAATTACCGCGCACTTGGCAGTTACGAAGATGCAATTACCGCATTTTCAAACGCCGATGCTTTGAACCCTGAAGACCCCACCCCCGATTTTCTCACTTCACGCACTTATGCCACCCGCGGTGAATTTGGAAAAGCCATGCAATATGCGGAACAGGCTGTTGCCAATGATGGTGCCGACCCCAGCCTGCGCGGTAACCTTGGCGTAATGTATTATCGAAATGGCTACTGGACGGAAGCGCTTGTGGAATTGGGTTATGTGGTTGATGGCGGCTTTACAAAAGACGGAGTTCAGATCGAGGCGATGCCGCTTGTGCCAAACAACATACGTCTTGCAGAATACTATTTTACATATGGCCTCGCGCTTGCCCGCACCAACAAATGTGGTGAAGCCTTGAATATTGCCCGCACAATTCTGGAACGCATTCCTGCTGATGAACTATCAGTGGAAAATGCCAACGCGATCATCAGTAAGTGCGAACAGAATCTGGTACAGACGCCGGAGCCGCTTCCCACTTCGCCTGAAACTGCTCCTGTTTCAACAGAAACCCCCACCCCGACACCATGAACATTTACCAACGCCGTGACATCTTTCGGAAGCGGGGGGAGATCAATATCTACCGCATGTTCTTTTGGACCATCCTGATCCTTGGCGGAATCTGGTTGATCCGTTCAGTGCAGAGCGGCGATGTAAAACCGTTGTTTTATCCCACACCAACCCCAACGCGTTTTGCACTGTCCTATGCGCTTGAGGGGGATGCTCAATTTACTGCAGGTGAATTGGATGCCGCCATCACAGCCTACGGTGAAGCCGCAAAAGTAGACCCCTCCAATGCCAAATTGCTGGCCGATTTGGCACGCATCCAAACCTATTCTTCAGCCATGATGGTGAGCGATGCCGATACCAAGGTGCGTCTGGCTGAGGCGCTTGCATCGGCGGAGAAGGCAGTTGCCATTTCACCCGATGACAGTTACGCCCAGTCTGTTTATGCCTTTGTGCTGGACTGGAACGCCAACCCGGTGCTTGTGCCTGATGAAAGGGAAGTGCAGCGTCTTTTGACCAAAGCCAATGGCGCCGCCGTCCGTGCCTTGCAATTGGATCCCAACAACACACGCGCTTTGGCATTCTACGCCGAAATTTTGGTGGACCAGCAGAAGTGGACCAATGCCCAGCAAATCATTGACCAGGCGTTGGAGCGTGACCCATCATTGATGGATGTGCATCGAGTCCATGCGTATGTGCTTGAATCGCTGGGAGAGTATGCGCTTGCCATTGAGGCCTATGACCGTGCAATATTGATCGCTCCCAATTTAACTTTCCTGCACATTCGGGCAGGGGCCAATTATCGTATCCTTGCCTTTAACAGCCCAAACGAGGAAGTACAGACCCAGCTTTTTGAAAAATCACTGGAGTACTTTGATCGGGCTGCCACCATCAACGATCAGTTGGGGATCAACGACCCTGCACCATATCTTTCGATCGCAAAAACCTATTCGCAGATGGGTCAGTTTTTTATTGCCATCCGCAATGTGCAAAAGACCATTGAATTCCAGCCTGATAAGGCCGAGTTTTATGGCGAGCTGGGGGTGCTGTATCACAAGAACCGTAATTATGAAACGGGTATCCTTGCCCTGAAATGCGCCATTCGCGGATGCAACCCCGATGAATCCTGTGAAGGGCGCGGAGGTTGCGGAGGCGGTGATGTCCCCGCTGAGGTGAGCGGATTGCCGCTTACTTCGAATACGGTCTATTATTATGATATTTATGCCTCTGAATTGGCGGCTTTGAGTACGCCTTCAAAAAGCTATTGCGGTGACGCATTGGATATTGCCGATGAAATCGAAGCTTCGGAATTTGATAATGACCCGAACATTGCCGCGGATATCGTTGTGGTGCGGACGATCTGTTCCACGCTGAATGATGCTCCCGCGGCGGGGGAGTCCCCTGCGGCTACGCCAGAAACATTGGATGTGACGCCCACTGCGACCCCGTAACCAATTTAGCGGGGCGAGAATGCCGTTTGAAACAGATTCAGTTATCAGTGAGGGGAGAGGCGGGCTTTTCATCCATCAGAGTTTTGTAAGAATTTTTACAATCCCCTTGACTTGACCAATTTAAGTAGGTAATATTGCAATTAGCACTCGCAAGTATTGAGTGCTAATTCTGTGCTTATTCAAAAAAATTCAAATCTCTTAATGGAGGCAAGAAATGGCAAAACTCTCATTTAAACCCCTGGGTGGCCGCGTTTTGGTTGAGCCCATCGAACAGGAAGAAGTGACCGCTGGCGGTATCGTTCTTCCCGAAACCGCGAAGGAAAAGCCCCAGCAGGGCAAGATTTTGGCGGCTGGCCCTGGCGACCGCAATGACAAGGGCGAGCGCATCGCCATGGATGTGAAGGTTGGCGATGTGGTGCTTTTCGCCAAGTACTCCGGCACGGAAGTGAAGATCGAGGGCAAGAAGGTCCTCATTCTGCGCGAGAGCGATATTCTCGGTATCGTCGGTTAATCCACCAAACAGAAATTCAAAGGAAGTGAATTATGGCTGCTAAACAAATCGTATTTTCAGAAGACGCCCGCCGCAAGCTTAAGAACGGCATGAACGTTGTTGCAGAAGCTGTTTCTGCTACCCTCGGCCCCAAAGGCCGCAATGTGGCAATTGACCGCAAGTTCGGCTCCCCCACCATCACTCACGACGGTGTTTCCGTTGCGAAGGAAATCGAACTCGAAGATCCTTTCGAGAACATGGGCGCCCAGCTCCTCAAGGAAGCCGCTCAGAAGACCAATGACATTGCCGGTGACGGTACCACCACCTCCACCGTTTTGGCGCACGCCATCGTGAACGAAGGCCTCAAGGCTCTCGAAGCTGGCTACAACCCGATGCTCCTCAAGAAGGGCATTGAGCTCGCCACAGAGACCATTGTTACTGAACTCAAGAAGAACTCCGTGAAGATCGACACCCGCGAAGAAATCGCTTCTGTGGCGACCAACTCTGCGGCTGATGTGGAAGTTGGTGAACTCATTGCTGATGTGATGGACAAGGTCGGTAAAGACGGCGTCATCACCGTTGAAGAATCCAAGACCATGCAGTTCGAAACTGAATTCGTCGAAGGCATGCAGTTCGACCGCGGTTATCTCTCCCCCTACTTCATCACCAACGGCGACCAGATGGAAGCCCAGATCAGCGATGCGTATGTTTTGATCTACGACAAGAAGATCTCCGCTGCTCAGGACATCGTTCCTTTGCTTGAGAAGCTCGTCCAGCTCGGCAAGCGCGAACTCGTCATCATCGCTGAAGATGTGGACGGCGAAGCTCTTGCCACCCTCATCCTCAACAAGATCCGCGGCATGCTCAACGTGCTCGCCATCAAGGCTCCTGGCTTTGGTGATCGCCGCAAGGCCATGCTTCAGGATATCGCCTCCCTCACCGGTGGACAGGTCATCTCTGAAGAGACCGGCCGCAAGCTCGAATCCACCACCGTGCAGGACCTCGGCCGCGCTGAGAAGGTCGTTTCCGACAAGGAAAACACCACCATCGTTGGCGGCAAAGGCAAGAAGGGCGATATCGAAGCCCGCATCAAAGAAATCCGCATTGAGATGGACAAGAGCACCAGCGACTATGACAAGGAAAAACTTCAGGAACGCCTTGCCAAGCTCAGCGGTGGTGTTGCCATCATCCGCGTAGGTGCCGCGACCGAAACTGAAATGAAGGAAAAGAAGCACCGCGTTGAAGATGCTCTCTCCGCTGCCCGCGCAG